>CACXFB010000045.1 GCA_902766825.1 uncultured Lachnospiraceae bacterium | reverse complement strand
ATATCGATTACGGCAAGATTCAGCTCTATGCCGGTAACTATGATTTCTGGTTTGAATCAAGTCAGCTTATGATTAAGCAGATGAAAGAAGCTAACAAGAAAAAGGAAGAAAAAATCAAAGAACTTCAGGAATTCATCCAGCGTTTCTCTGCTAATGCTTCTAAATCTAAGCAGGCTACTTCAAGAAAACGTGCTCTTGAAAAAATTGAACTTGATGACATACGTCCATCAAGCAGAAAATACCCATACATTGATTTCAAACCAAATCGTGAAATCGGAAATGAAGTACTTACCGTAACAAATCTTTCAAAGACAATTGACGGAGTTAAAGTACTTGATAATGTTTCGTTTACTGTAGGACATGATGATAAGATTGCTTTTGTCGGACCTAACACTTTGGCAACTTCAACTTTATTTAAAATCCTTGCCGGTGAAATGGAACCTGATGAAGGTGATTACAAATGGGGTATCACAACTTCAACATCATATTTCCCTAAGGATAACACAGCATACTTTGACTGTGATGACACTATTGTTGACTGGCTCATGCCTTACTCTCCTGAAAAAGACGTAACATACGTCAGAGGTTTCCTTGGCAGAATGCTTTTTGCCGGTGATGACGGAATGAAGAGAGTCCGCGTACTTTCCGGAGGAGAAAGAGTCCGTGTTATGCTTTCAAAAATGATGATTCTCGGTTCTAACGTTCTCATTTTTGATGAGCCTACTAACCACTTAGACATGGAATCAATAACAGCTCTTAACAACGGTGTAATTAAATTCCCTGGTGTAGTACTTTTCACATCACAGGATCATCAGTTCATACAGACTATCGCAAACAGAATTATCGAAATCACACCAAACGGTATTATCGATAAGATCACTACTTACGATGAGTATCTTGCTAACGACGAAATGGCAAGAAAACGTCAGATAATGAATATTGATTTAAGTGATGATAACAATTAATTTGCACTTACCCGGAGGTTATCGTGTTAATACAACTATTAATCATATTGGTACTTTTACTGCTCAGTTCGTTTTTTTCCGCATCGGAAACTGCTCTTACCACAGTAAACAAACTGAGAATGCATTCCATGGCGGAGGAAGGTAATAAGCATGCCCAAAAGGTCTGCAGACTTATCGACAATCCATCTAAGATGTTAAGTACCATTCTGATAGGTAATAATATAGTCAACATATCATGTTCGGCTCTTGTGACAGCTCTTACAATTAAACATTTGCATTTTATAAGTGTAGGAGTTGCCACGGGAATTCTCACTTTATATGTTCTTATGTTTGGTGAGATAATTCCCAAATCAACAGCAGCCGTAAAATCAGAAAAATTAGCACTCAGCTTTGCAGGAGCAATTCTTTTTCTTTCAACAGTTCTTACTCCTGTCATCTTCCTGATTGATAAATTTTCAGCGGCTATTTTAAAACTTCTTCACATAGATATGACTTCAAAAGAGGCTACAATCACAGAAGGCGAACTTAGAGCCATTGTGGATGTAAGCCACGAAGAAGGTGTCATAGAAAGTGAAGAACGTAAGATGATTACCAACGTTGTTGATTTCGGAGACACCGTCGTTAAGGATGTTATGACTCCGCAGATTGACATTGACTTTGCAAACATTGATTTTACATACGAAGAGCTGTTAAATGAGTTTTCTGTTAACAAGTACAGCCGTCTTCCGGTCTACTCAGAGACAAAAGACAATATCGTCGGAATAATCAACTTAAAGGATGTTTTCTTTTTTGACGGTGACTCTTCTAACTTTCATATAAAGAATTTCATGAGAGAGCCTTTCTTTACATATGAGTTTAAGAAAACCTCTGAACTCTTTATTGAAATGAAAAAAGAATCCATTGCCATGGCAATCGTCCTTGACGAATATGGTTCAGTTGCAGGTATTCTTACTCTTGAGGATATGCTCGAAGAGATTGTCGGCGAAATTCGTGATGAATATGATTATGATGAAGAAGATCTTATTCAAAAGATTTCCGATAATGTCTACCTTGTTGACGGATATTCAAAATTAGATGACGTAAATGAAATATTAGGACTTAATATTGAATCCGATGATTACGACTCAATTGCCGGTCATCTTATTAACCTCTTCGAACACATACCATCAATCAATGATACAATTTCAGATGAATATGCAGATTACACTGTTAAGGAACTTGATAAAAATCGAATTTCGAAAATTATTATCACCTTAAAAGATAAATCCGATAATTCATCCGAAAATGAATCTTAGTCATTGATAACAATTCCCACTAATGTGTACCACCTGATACATAATCCGTGTGCACTGATTTTTTCAGATTGAATAATGCTATATCACCATAGTTAATATTAAACCGGTTACCTTTGTAATCGGTTTTCTTTATGTCCATCCCTTCTGTTTTCCACATATTACACGCTCCGTAAATCTCATTGTTAAAAGTGTTGCTGTAACTTAGATAATAATCACCATCATTAATCGTATATATGTCAAAACTTAAAACCAGATATCCATCTTTAATCCAGCAAGCATCACTAAAATCCACATATTTTGCATTTTCATCAACACTGTCTTTTATTGCAACATGTAAATCCCCCGGCAGATAATAATGAAAATACCACTTTTGCACACAGCTGTTAACTTCATTCTCACTTATATTTTGAGGAAGTTTTTTCGTATTAAAATCACTTCCTTTATACACTTGAAGTCCTGAATTAACCATTATATTATCAAACGTATATGTTGATAAATGCGCATTATTATATTCATCCGGATTAATGTTTTTTATCTGTGCTGTCCTGTTAATATCACTTTTATCAACACCCATCATTTCATCGCCGATGCATACCTTTTTTATATTTCTGTTATCATATTTACCGCCTATCTTTATCAGTTTACCGGCCATATTTTTTCCACCGGCATCTGTAAAACTTTCCGTATAAAACACATCCGCTTCTGTGCGATTTCCCTTGTTATCCACAACATAAAACTTTGGTTTGATTCTGATATAATCATTATCATCATGCATTTGACCGATTGTGCATAGACTCATTCTCATCAGATATCCCGGCTTTAGCACACCTGCATTACTTATTAAGGGATGTGAACCTTCCATGAAAGGCAGCGTAAAAATCTTTTTTCTCCCTGTGTTAACATGATCCTTATCAAAAATACCTGACATATAATTAACACCTGACAAAGATTTATCTTTGGTTCTAAAAACAGATTCCCACAAAGGATAATCTGAAACATCATACACACTCATTCCATATAATCTTCCTGACACAACAACCTTTACTTTATCTGTAGCGCCATACTGTGAAATATTCTTATTAGCATCTTTTCCAAGCTTGTACTTACCATCAAAAGGTTCATTTATTGCAATACTCTTAAATTCAACAGTGTATTCTCCTTCTTTTGTCCATACAGGGATGTAACACTCAAGTGTGTTTTCTTTCATTTTTGTCCATGTGTTTTTAACAATATATTTATTACCGACATACACATCAAAAGGGAACTTAACATAATCAGCTTTCACATATCTTTTGTAGTCCCTGTAGTAATAACCTTTACTGTTAATATGATTGCCTTCATTCGATACAGCAACAGTAAAGTTTCTTCCAAGAATCAGCTGTGCTGCGTCCATATTGATATCCACAAGCTGACAGTACTTTAAATCATTACTCACACGTCCATCACAACATACAGGCGTATGTACATTGATATCATTAATATCGCTGATATTCTTATTAACCTTTTCGCCACCAAGTCTTCCCTGCATATTGCTAAAAACTTTCTTATACACAGCATTTGCTTTAGATACATACAGACCATTTTGTCTATCCACAGGTATTGAAATATTTTGCTTTAACAACTGTATCCTTTTATAAGACGATGCAACTGCAACCTTTGGTTTCTTCGTGGTTGTATCAAACCAGCTAGTATCAGAAAAAGTCTTTCCACCAATAATCAGTCCATCATTTCTAACCTTTATCTGCCCTATATAAGTTTGTGCCTTTTCCATATAATTCATTGTAGGCTCCGACGGCTCATAATTCCCACCATCTATCGTCTTAACCGGCAAAACTATCTCCTTATCATATACAGGTTCTTTAAGATTAACATTATAAATGTGCCTTTCACAGTTATCACACTTAGTCTTATTATCCACAACAACCTGTGCATTAAGGACACTATTGTTGAATGCAACATCATCAATATAATAAAGTGCAATATCTTTTATTTTCCAATAGCTATAGTCTCTTTGAACACTCACAGTCTTAGTCTTTTCAACATTTTTTGTTCTGTCTATATAATTCGTTCTTCCATTACTGTCAAGTATAGCCTCTTTCCAAACAAGCTTGTACCTTGCTGTTATTTTTATCTTATAATTCTTACATCCACTGTGCTTTTCATACTTTCCACTGTACAGATATCTGTCTACAGTAGCCTTGCAATAAACATTTTCACCCGATGGAATAGCTTTTAAAACATTATACTTTTCATTCTGATAATCCATGGAATAAATTCTTGCAATATTTCTAAGATCATTCTCATTACCAAAAGGAATCTGTACATCATCTTCTTTATTTTTTTCTTTTTCTTTATCTTTTACCATAACAGCATATACTGTTACACCGCCAAGTCGCATTCTTGATGATACTTTTCTTATTTCTGAAACGTTATATCCATAGTCCACGCACTTATAAGTTCTTTGTTCAAAATCTTCATTATCGTAAGTAAAGTAGCTTGCATCAATTGTGTATGTATTGTTTTTGTATTTACATGCAGAATCAAGTGTCACACTAAAGCTTTGCCCAGGTTTCTTCCACATTTTCTTAGCAAGCACATTAGATTTTAATACTTTATTATTCTCATCTACGTATTTTATTGTAATTTTTTGCGGGGCTGCATTATATACAACGGCAATATCAAATCTGTCATTAAAATCGTCAGGATTCCTCCATGCTTCGGCATACTTAATTGCGTTCAGATTATCTAATCTTCCTCCATGATTACTTCCGTTATACGTCACCTGAAATATACCGTTAAGATATACAGTTCCGCCATCAATAATCACATCTCCAAAACCTGCCTGCATCAACGCCGTGGTAAGCTTTGACTCCGGAATTGTAAACACACTTTGAACCTTACCGTTATGTAAATCTTTTGTGCTCACACTTCCATCAGACAACATAACAGTTGCATGCTGATATTTAGCCGGATAGCCCCCATTGCCTGTGCTACCCATACATTTTTTCATCGTTACGGTAAATCCCACTGTCTTCCACTTGATACCGCTTACCGCCTTGGTATCCTGTGTCGTAAACTTGAGATTACCATCTTTAATCTGTACTTTCGTATCCGCATATGTACATACTAAAAAGCCCCTGCAAAACACAAGTAAAAACATTGCCAAAAAAACTATTCTTTTTTCCATATACGAGCACCCCCAAAAGCAAACTTATTATAATATCCAAGTGATGTGTCTGAATACGGATACCCTGCAAATACAGCTATAAGACTTATATCACTTACAGTTCTGTTCCACACATCATCACTTCCGTAAGGAATATTAAATGACCAGTTACCATTACCATTATCTAAATATTCTTTTGATGTATACATTTTAAGCTCGTCAGTTAACGAATCTATGATTATTCTGTCATGCACCTGTCTGTATTGTTCTTCATCTGATGCAAGACTGTCTGTATATATTTTGGCTATGTCATTATAATTTCCTTTTAGCGTCTGCAGCCCATCATTAATGACAACATTATCACCTAGTTCAAAACAGTATGAGTATTTGTCGTCTTCATATCTGAAATACTTTTTTTCTGACTTAACAAAACTGTCCGTCACCTTGTTACCGTCATCTGTATACTCATGGTGATAAACTATGTATCCATCACTCAGAACAAAAATCATAACCGGTATATACTCTTTAAGATTCTCCATATTTTGCGTACAGTAATTCATTCCAAGATTAATACACAGACTGCTAAAAAAGCTTCTTATGGCATTATCGGGATTAAATGATATCTCTTGTCCGTCATCATACTCAACCAGCATATATAACGAATCTGAAACAGCCGTATCAATTGCATTATTATACTTAATCTGTTCACGTCCGACATCTGACGTAATAACCATTCTGCTGTCCGTAACAGTAGAAAAGCATATAAAAATTATTATAAAAACCAGACCCAGATCAGTATGTCTCATCTCTAATCACTCCACCGTAAATCACATCAATTCCCTGTGCATCACTGTTACCTGTAATACTTCCTGATATCTTCTGCGCCAAAGTATCACCTGTATTCTTTACCGACACCGAAACAAAATCGCCCATTCCCATTGTATACATTCCTTCTTCACCGTATATTGCTTCTTTTACCGCATCATCCGGACATAATTCGTAAGACATTACTTCGGTATCCGAAACATCATCATATGTATATATTTTTTTGTAATGAGTTATACACACATCATAAACCGTCCCCGACTCCTCAAGCCATTTAATAAACTCTTTATAAGCCTGTCTGTCCACATACCCCTTGTTGCGTATCGTATCGGTAAATAAGGAAGTCTGCGTTGATATTGCTGACTGCATAACGCAGTCTTCCTTATATGCCATATATTCAAGAGGAACAATAAACAGCATCATACACAACAAAAGAATATCAATAATTCTTCCAAACGAATTCAATTCCTAGCCCCTTTCAGTCTGCAATAATCGTATTGTTCTGATAAATAATCTTCTGCTGTTTGTCAATAAGACGGTTAACTTCTTTATTTTGCATAAGAAACAATGCTGCACCTGTACAAAACATCATTATTCCAAATGCAATAATAATACCTTCCAAAGAATTCTCCATAAATCCATCCCCTTTTCATTTGCATTTAAACCTGAGTAAACTTAATGGCAATTATGGTATTGTTGGTATCTCTTATAACAGAGCCGTTAAATTTCCCATTAGGATTGATATATGTCTTACTTGAAGATTCTTTTGCTTTGGCAACAGTTGATACCGTTCCCTGTGTCAGCGATTTTTCTGAACTGTCAAGAAACTTGTTATAGCATGCACTCGCCTTGCTTGTTACCACCTTAACGGCAATTTCATCTCCTGAAAACTTTGATATGGCATTAATCACTTCATTACCTGATACCGTAAGACCATCATATATAGTTTTGTCATTTTGTGAAAACTCTGAATTAAGTGAACTTATCTCACTTGCACCACCGGAAGCCGTATCTTTAGCTTCTCTTGCAATATAGAAACCAAGTCCTACAACCACGCATGTAATTATTACTCCTGCCGCCAATATAAGGCCCTTTAAACTATTCTCCATTATTACCTCTTTTCTACGCGTTAAAGCGTTATATTCTAAATAATCTTTGCCACTTACAAATTTCCCATCTGATTAACATATCCCATAAGCTGTGACATACTCTGCATCACAAACGGAATTATCAGATACAGACCTATTGTGACAATCATGGGAACAAATGCCACAACTCTTCCTATCGCCCCCTTGTTGGCAATGCTAATCTCATTATCCTGTTTTCTTTTCTCAATAAAATATTTTCTCTGGCTGTATATCTCCTCAAAAGCTTTTTCGATACCAACGTTATCACTGCTTCTAAGATTTCCTACAATTCTTACGAACGGAAGATACGGCTCATTGTTTTCAAGCTGCAAAAGTGCATCTTCATCATTGTATGAAAACGAATTAACACACTCCATTAAAGAAGCCTTGAAAATCTGAGCAAAATTCTCCATCCATTCAAGTATGGTCAGTACATCCATACGTGATATGTGCATAAGCATTATGATAATTGAATGAAATGCCAAAACCTCATCTTCCATACTGGATTTTATAAATACCATTCTAAGACCAAGTGCCACATCAGATACTTTTCCTGCCGCAATACTTACAAGTAAAATCATTGGAACAACAACAGGCAGGTACGTGTTATAGCTTCCATCCGTTCCCGGAAGAATAATAAAATATGCATATAACACGCACAACACTACAAATGTAACGATTGATGCAAGCCATTTTCTAATTATATATTCTTTAACCGATACTTTGCTTGCTGCCCTCTTTAAACTGTCATGAATACTTTTCACATACACCGGTTTATTAAACATATATCGCCCAATCAGTTCATCAACAAATGGTATATCCGATATAAATGACAATAATCCAGAGCTGTTATCTGTATACCTGTAGCTTTCCTTCAACCTGTTAATTAACATATAAGCGCTTATTGATATCAAACATATCAACACCGATACAACAAGTCCGTATTTACCATCATAGTAAGCACAAAGCTCCGGAATGTTAGACTCGCCCCAGTTCTCAATAAGCTTAAGGGTAAGAGGCGGAATCAGGCACATAGGCATAAGGCCCGAAAAAACATACGCTGTCTTTTGAAGCTTCATAATCTCATTTCTTATCTCATCTCTTAGACTGTTAAGGTTTTCAAGAAACAACGAGCGGTCATCCTTTACTGTATCGCCATATTGCATTACAAGCTCACACAACGCCATAAAAGTCATAAAATACTTATTAGGTGCCATATCCTTATATGCAAAACATTTATCATCGTCATCGCTCATAAGAATATCGTAAATACGATTTATATGCAGTGAAATCTCATAATCACAATTTTCCATCGAATCATATATAGCATCTTCCAAAATACCGTTCATGTGAAAATAATGTCTTACCTCTCCAAGGTAATTTTCCAGTTGAATAAGCAGCTTTAACTGTATTTTTTCAAAACTTTTATTCAGAATTTCGCCGTTTAATATAACTATAATCACAGCCATTATCACATATCCGTGCATATGCATTTTGCCGGACAACATACACACAATACATATGGCAGCTGATATTAAAAATGCTTTTAATGCCATTCTTAACGACATAACATTAATCGAAAAAACATCTGATGGATACAACAGCATATTTACTTTTTTTATCTTTAAGAGATATCTTCTAATTCCTTTTATCTTCATAAGAATATTAAAGAATCTGTATTCCGATACACTAAATTTTGTTCTGACCAATACCTTATTTCGTGCCTTTTTAATCGTTCCTACCTCCTGCCTATATATTTACACTGCGTTATTCAGATCCATGGCAAATGCCAAAAAATCCTCTTTTTCGTCGCCGGTCAGAACACTGCAGATTCTTTGTGTAACATCTTTTGTAAGTCCACCTGCTATCTTGTAACTGCCGTCAACATATCTGACTATATCTTTTGTCTTAAACATTCCTCCTGTAAGTGATGAATTATCCTCATCCTCCATCGGAATAATCTGCGTTATTCTCTCAATATACCTGTGTCCTTTTCTATCTCTGACCATATGTATATCAAAATCAAGCGCCATACACACCTGTTCCGTCGCAACGCGTTCATTACTGAAACCGCCCTCTGTTAGTAATGCATTACGCATTGCAACTACCAGGTCCTTAGTGGTCTTTGCATGATGAGTAAACAATGTAAACAACGAGCCGACTCCTGCCATCTGTATGAGCCATGAAGCAACAGGAGCCGTCGCAACCTCGCCAAGTATATTAACCGTTCCGTCAGTCTTCTTTGCAAAATCCAGGCCTTCCTGTCCTGATACTGAACCTGTCTCTTTGAATGAAACAATATTTCTGTTCGGATAAATCCTCCTAAGATGCAATTCAAAGGACATCTCCTGAATTCTCAAATTGTACGAAGGCTCTATAAAATCAATTACAGACATTAGTAACGTCGTCTTTCCGCTTCCCTGCTGTCCGGTAATACCTGTAACCATCTGCCCCTTTATAAGCCACCAGATAAGCTGTATGGGCAGTGCACTGTTATCATCCGTAATAAGGCTTTCTATCCCCTGCAGACGCACACTGTCAAATTTTCTTATAAACATTACCCAGCTCTCACAAAAAGGAGGTCTGGCAACAGATACCCTAGAACCGTCAAACATCTCATTAACAATGTAACCTTTTGCGCAGGTAAGCTGACCCGGATTATTATACTTATAAATATTCTTGCAGACACGTACCAGCTCTTTCTCACAACCGAATCCCAGAAAAGACATGAAAATACTTTTGCCATGATAAAATATCCAGATACTATTAAAGGATTTTCTCTCATTATTCCTGTAATTGTCCACTGACCCATCCTTTAGTTCCTCTGATATTCCCGACACTCCCGCACTTACGCCGTCAACTCTCATGTCCCTTATCTCATCAATCGCTCCATTGCCTTTATAGAGCTGATAAATCCTTTGTGAGATTATCTTAAGCCGGTCTATAGTTCCCAGTGCAGCAAGGTTAATAAACTTAAGAAGTCCGCGTATATCATCCTCATCAATTTCATAATACACATTACCTGCCTGCGTATATCTTTCCCTGTCAAGGTTATAATCGTTAATCAGCCTGTCAAGGGCATCTGTATTGTAATCAAGCTTATAAAGATACAACACAGATTCAAATATATCCTGAGGTGACATCAGATCGGCGTTATCAAAAGGGATAATCTGATTGATTGTCTCCCTTTCACTACCGTATTTATTCATGATTATATCCATAATATTGTTCCTGATATAATCCTTGGCGGTAAGGTCGCCATATGTGCAGTTCTTAAGCATTGTCCTAAGCTGCTTTTTTTCCTGTAACCTCTTATTAATCTCATCTGCATTAAGACCATATTCATATACATTTGAACGCAGTCTCTCATTGAAAATGAACATCACATCTTCAAGTATACGTTCAATTGTTAATTCTTTTTTTTCATTTAAAAAATTCATTAATACCCCTGACAAACCTCCTTGTTAAAAACAATACTTCTTTATGCCACAGTCGTAACACTGTTGCAAAACTCTTTAAGAAGACAAACAGTATTCTTAAGCTCTGATACAAAATAATAGTTGTCATCTCTTTTTTTGCAATTAATAAATTTCTCAATAAAACTTATTACATTGCCTTCACTTAACGCCTCTCTGAACCTGTAGTTATACGGTATTACCGCAATACGTTCCGAAGGTATATGGTACCTTTTGCTAATCGCTGTCCTGTCCATTCTGGAGTACTTTTCATAGTTGCCAATTACAAAAAATGCTTTATCAAGAACAGATGAATAATTTCTGAAAATATCATCCATAACCTGCTTATTCTGGCACATACTGACTACTACCACATCCGCCATATCAAGTATGGAATGAGTACTGGCATTATGATTATCCGATGTATCAATAAAAACATTACCGGCATAACTCTCAAACATAGGCATGAGCATATCAAGCACCATATTCAATTCAAATTCAAAAACTTCATTGCTGATGTCATACCTTCTTGGTATATATAAGAGTCTTCCGTTAACAAGCTTTACGATACTTCTTATCATTCCACCTTTCTCACAAATACCCGATTTTGCTCTTCTGACTAACAGATCCATCCCCGTCTGCGGATAGTATCCTGAATTCTCTCTTACAACACTTACACCTGTGCTTTGTAAAAACACATCTTTAAGATTACCAATCCCTGAATTATTCTCAAAAATAAGTGTTGTGTCATCATATAATAAAGAATTCATAACGCTGATTGCAGCTATATTGGCTGTGTTGTAGCATTTACCCGAAACATTACTCCAAAAAGCAACCTTCAATTCTTATCACCCCCTCCCGTAGGAAAATCAAATACATGTTTCTTGGGACACTGTCATTATATCCAGCTGTAGTCCGTCTGTAAAGTGCATTTTATCTCTTAATTAGTTTTTTGGTAATTTATCACAAAAAAATAACCCACAGCAAATGGTATTTTCTCTACCAAAACTGTGGGTTAAAATGTCCCCGTTCTTTAATCGTCCAATGCTATAATGTCATCAAGCAGCTTCTTCGAAAAATCACTCTGCTTATTAACATCACTGAGTAACACATTAAGTTCCTCTTCTATCTTTGATGTCTCTGCAGAAAGCTCTTTAAGGAGAACAAAAACCTCTGATGATGCTTCCTTTGAAGTATTAGCAAGCTGCTGCATCTGCTGTGCAACTACCGAGAATCCTCTTCCGTATTCACCGGCTCTTGCAGATTCAATACTGGCATTCAACGACAACATATTAGTCTTATTAGCTATTGCCTGAATAGTCTTTGTAGCATCGTTAATCTTCTTGGTTCTGTCGATAAGAACCTCAAGCTTATTAAACACAACCTGTGTCTTTTCCATAATCTCGTTGGACATCTTTTGTATATCACGTGCGTTAGCCCGCATCTGATCTTTATTTTCCATATATAAAGACTCCTTTCCGTATATATTACGTTTCAATATATATAATACATATATTATATCAAACTTTACTAAACATTCAAAGGATTTATACAAAAAATTGTGAAAAACAACTACATATTTATTTGATTACTTCCTGTCCGCCCATGTATGGTCTTAAAGCCTCAGGAATATTAACGCTTCCGTCCTCATTAAGGTTATTTTCAAGGAATGCAATAAGCATTCTAGGTGGTGCAACAACAGTATTGTTAAGAGTATGTGCAAAATACTTACCATCCTGGCCATTAACTCTTATCTTAAGTCTTCTTGCCTGTGCATCACCAAGGTTAGAGCATGAACCAACCTCAAAATACTTCTTCTGTCTTGGAGACCATGCCTCTACGTCGATAGACTTAACTTTAAGGTCTGCAAGGTCACCTGAACAGCACTCTAATGTTCTTACAGGAATGTCAAGACTTCTAAAGAGGTCTACAGTGTTCTGCCAGAGCTTATCAAACCATACTTTGCTCTCCTCAGGCTTACATACAACTATCATTTCCTGCTTTTCAAACTGATGAATTCTGTACACACCACGTTCTTCAATTCCATGTGCACCCTTTTCTTTTCTAAAGCATGGAGAATAGCTTGTAAGTGTGTATGGAAGCTTTTCTTCCGGAATAATTGTATCAATGAAACGTCCAATCATTGAATGCTCACTTGTACCGATAAGGTAAAGATCTTCGCCTTCAATCTTGTACATCATTGCATCCATCTCGGCAAATGACATAACACCTGTAACAACGTCACTTCTGATCATAAATGGTGGTACACAGTATGTAAATCCTCTATTAATCATAAAATCTCTTGCATAAGCAATAACTGCTGAATGAAGTCTTGCAATATCGCCTAAAAGATAATAGAATCCGTTACCTGCTACCTTTCTTGCACTGTCAAGGTCTATTCCGTTAAACTTCTCCATAATCTCTGTGTGGTATGGAATCTCAAAATCAGGAACAACCGGCTCGCCGTATCTTTGAACTTCAACATTCTCTGTATCGTTCTTACCGATTGGAACTGAAGGATCAATGATGTTAGGAATAGTCATCATTATCTTCTTAATCTTTTCATTAAGTTCAACTTCTAACGCTTCAAGCTCAGCAAGTCTTGCTGCTGACTTTCCTACTTCTTTCTTAACTTCCTCAGCTTCTTCCTTCTTACCCTGTGCCATAAGTGCACCAATCTGCTTAGCTGTCTTGTTCTTGTTGGCACGAAGTGCATCAGCCTCCGACTGAGTTGCTCTTGCCTTGGCATCAAGCTCGATAACCTCATCAACTAAAGGAAGCTTGCTGTCCTGAAATTTATTCTTAATGTTCTGTTTTACGATATCCGGATTTTCTCTTAAAAACTTTATGTCTAACATAGTTTTCTTCCTTTCATAAAAAATTATAATATAAATCCTATAACATAACTGTAAGCCTGATATTAACAATATCAAGCTTACATAACTTCTCTTATTCTAAAACAATTACATAATAATTTCAAGATAATACATAGGAAACTGCCTATTTTCTCAAATACAATTTCTATTGTTCCGTTTTTTTACTGCACACAATATAAGATGCCAAATACAATAAAACTGCAAATATCGTTCTAATTAATGCATTTACAAAATAAAATATCACAGAACAATTTTCCTGATAATTTGAAGGACACAACATCCCCATCATCTTAAATGACTTTAGAGAAGTATTATTAACTATAAACATCCATAACACAATGACTGCCATAGAAAATATACCAACAAACAATGAATTAGTTATCAATTTAGAAATGAAAAATACAATTGCCTGAATCCATATTAGAATTAAAAATAAAGAAACAGCTCCTTCAATATACTCCAGATTTTCGCTAATAACCTTAATATTACCAGCATTATAATATAATACATATTTATTTGTTTCAGGTAACATCAACCTCATCGAAAACACTAAACCTAAATGAATAAAAAACAGCATAGCATTCAAAAATAAATACGTTAATAGTTCATCCTTGAACATCTTTTTTCTACCATATATTATCAAATCCATTTCATAGTTTCCATTGTTTTTTCCTTGATTTGATAAAACACAAATTAACAGTATTGAACTTACAATCTGAAACACATAAACAAATTCGAAACAAAAATTAGAAAAAGATCTTCTTTCTTTTTTGTTAGATGCCAGAACTTCACCGTCATTTATCTCATCATAAGAGTATCCCTCTGATAATATATATTCCAAAATATTAACAGAAGTTTTCAATTCTGTTCTATATTCTTCATCGTATAAATTTTCATCATAATCTTTATATTCTATTTCTTTTTTTAATTCATCAATTTGTTCTTTTATTTCATATTGATTATTATATCTAGTTATATAATGTCCCCATTTATATTCATCATTCATTTCTTCCTTGCAATATGTAATGGATAATACATTTGTTATCACAAATAATGATACAATAATAACCCATAACACTCTATTACGTAAAATCCTATACAATATTCTCTTCATAACATCACTTTAAATAAACTCCTTATGTACTTCACATATATCAAATACAGATAGTTCTCGAATAATCTGCGATATAGTCATATTCTTCTCACATACTTTTATTCTTTTTTCGTCTATTTCAATGATACAATCTGAAAGTAAATTCTTAACCGAATCTACATCCAACTTATCACAAAAAATCACACTAAATACTCGCTCTTTTTTTTCAACTTCATCATTTTGAGTTATTTTCCCATCCTTTATTTTTAGAATACGTGTACATATCTTATCTAATCCATAAAAAGTATGCGTTGTAAACACAATAATTCTTCCGTTTCTTTGAGCCTTATGTAGATAATCATGAAATAAACCAATTGAATTCTGATCTAACGAATTGGTAGGTTCATCCAAAACAAGAATATCTGAGTTAGTTGCAAATGCTATTATTAATCCTAATCTTTGTCTCATGCCAAGCGAATACTTATTTACTAATTCATCTGCAACATTATCCAATCTCCATTCCTTAAACATGGCATCAACCATTTTTTCATTGTAGTATTTCCCTAAATAGTATTTTACATTTTCTTTTCCTGTCATAGATTTCCACACCTTGGGATTTTCCAAAAAACCACTCATGACAGGCTTATTATTATCTTTTTCAATATCTAATAAAATTTCACCTCTTTTAGGAAAAATAAACTTTGTAATCAGTTTTAATAATGTTGTTTTCCCACATCCGTTATCACCTATAATGGCAACAACTTCTCCTGATTTAATCTCTAAATTTACATTTTCAAATATCTCTTTATTTCTATACGCAAATGAAAGATTATTTATTCTTATACTATTCTTATTATTCATACAACGATTCGCCTTCCTTATTCTGTTGCAATTGAACTACTATTTGTTCTCCGTCTACAGAAATCTCAGCACTATCAGATGATGTTAGCTCATTTTTCCAAAAAAGTTTTACAATAATTGAACGTTTTTCTTCATTTATTTCATAAAGTGAACTATCTGTTTTTTTATAAAATTCAACTAGATCTTCAAAAGAGTTTAATCCAACTGTATCATTCCAACTTAGAATATTTTGTTGTTCCCACATAAGACCTTCTTTATCGTAAAAAGGTGAAATCATAACCCCACCTTCGCTATTTTCCGGATAAAAACCTGCAATTAACTCACGATAAATAAGTTTATTTTCTCCACAAATTTCAAAATAAAAATAATGGTTATCCACACAAATATAACATCTTTTGTTTACCTTAGTTGATGTATTATTATCATCATCTAAATAAACAAGATCACCTTCAAATTTATCTGTGAATAATTTATCTAAAGATAAATTACTAATCACACACTCATATGAAAAATCTGAGATTGCTTTAGGCTCATCGTTGCATATTTTACCAAAAGTATATTTTACCTTTCCATCTATACTTTGCAACGTTAAATCGAACTTTCTGTTAATACTTTTATAAAAAATAAAACTACTCAAAGCTATAGAAGCTACTAAGACTATAAAAATAATAGTTATTTTTTTCATACTAAATTACATCCTTTGTCGCTGCACTTACTCTGCAAATTCCAAAATCCCACTTTTCAATCAATGATGTTCCAATTTCACATTTAGGGAAATATGAAAATCTTCTAACAGAACTCATTGCCCATGTATCATTTACAATAACAAAATCTTGTTTTTCTGTTTTATTTGTCTTCTTACCAAAAATATTTTTCTGAGAATACTTTATTGTATAATTTACATATCCACATCCAGTCATTTGATGACCCTAAATTGCAAAAACAACAACCAATCCATTATCAACTTCGTCCACAATTTTATCATAAATTGAAAACCAACAAGAATCTCCTCCTAAATCTATATCATATTTATCAAACATTCTACTTAATAATTCATCTTCATACTTGAAATCGAAAGCCGTTTTCTTAGCAGTCACCCAATCATGTGCTATTGCTTTTTTTATACATGCATTTCCGACTTCCTGAAAATTTGGCTCCACATCTCTAAAAAACTTCAAAACAGATGTATTAGCTGAAGCCCAACACAATCCTTGCCCTTTAGGTATATCAGCTTTTTTTCCATTATTATCATTATAATAATCTCTAATCACATTTTGGCTATAATTCTGTGAATAATTCTTTGTTTCAGAACCCGCTGAAATTTTAACATCACTTTTAGACTTATATTTTTTTTCTAAATATTCTTCAACTAATTTCTTTGATTTCAACACAGAGTCACTTGTTCCCGTTGCCTCTTTCTTTCCATGACCTTCACACATAGAAATTCCCAATACAATTATAACCGATAACAGACATCCACAAACTAAATTTTTGACTAGCCTTATCTTCATAAAGATTTCCTCCTTAGAAAAAATATTTGTTTTCACATAGAAAAAAAAGTTGTATACTTTAACCATGGCACTTAGTTCTCTATGTGCTGTTACATAATGGCTTCGACGTATTTTCGCGAATTTGTCTCGAAGCCATTTTTATATAAAACTTAAAGTTAGAAACTTTAGGCTTTATAACAACATCCATACCCTTATTAATTCAAAAAAAAATGCAACAATCATTATTATATAAATCAATATATAATAAAATGATTATTGCAACCGAACCATCTATCTCTATTCTATATACCGAATTTTCACGTAGTAGTAATATATCTATTCTACAAGAACCGAGTCTAGACTTCTAGCTTTGCGTCCCCACCTCTCAATGAGTTTGCCCTATTAAATATTTTCAAATATAATTCATATTATACCCCCCCCTGAATTTTCTTGTCAAAGGTTTTTAATACTTTTTAACCATTACTTTAATCTCATATCCGTTGTTTTACTTACAAAATACCAGTTATCCGTAAGCTTTTTTTGCATATACTTTTTCCATTATATGATTTTCCCGGTCTTAAAATCTTCTTTATGCTCCCCATCGTTCTTTTAATTCGTAACTGGTACCCTGCTTCTACGAATGCTTTTCTTACATTTCAATTTGTATTCGTTGTCACCTCCCTGCTTCTACGAATGCTTTTCTCACTTTGCGCTTTTCATTCGTAATAAACCATAAAATCCTACGAATCTTTTCTTGTGATATACATATCTATTCGTAATTTCCCAGCCAGTTGCATTTTTCACATGAAATTAATTGGGGCAAAACCAGCCCCTTTCATCATCTCAATGAGCCTTGACTTACACTACAACTATGAAGACGGCGTAATATCGAGCCTCCTTGCTTTTTTATTGGATTTCTCTATAATCTTATTCATTTGGTCTATATCAACATCAATCTTCACTTCATCATAGTTCTGCGGAAAATCCACTAGCGATGAGATATCGGAGCTTACATATTCTTCTTCGTTAAACCAAAACACAACTTTTCTTTCGTCATCTCTCCATGTTACTCCTGTTAAATCTAATGTTGTAACTATAAAGGGCGAACTGTATATAAGCTTATGATCCTCATCTTTCGGAACAAAAAATGCAACACTTTCTATAACTATTTTATTCGAGCTGTCTATGTCTCCATCCCCAAACAAACCTTCTGCAACAGCATATCCGAATACAGTTTGGGCAATGTCTTTTTCGTACTTTGCATGTAGATAAATATCATTTTCTTTATCATGATCTCTATAGGCCTCAACAACCGCCATTGCCATGTCGTAATCATGATCCTTTATTTCTTTTTTCGCAATTAACCCGGCTATTACCGGTACTATTGTAATGCATAATATTCTCCATATAACAGCCACACAAAACAATATCGAAAGGACTACAATAATTTTTTGATTTTTCCTTTTCTTATATTTTTCATCAGCACTTATGCCGGCTGTCTGATTGTCGCCGCTTACCATATCATGATATACAATTGCCGAATCTGTTACCACATGTGGATCTTCAAGTCCATTATCCGAATCATTTTCACTGCTCTGCTTTATGCTTTTAGCTTTCTCATATTGTTCAAAGTCAGTTTTGCACAATATACATTTTGTCAGTCTGTTGTCAACCATTCTCCCGCACACCGGGCATTTTATCAATTCCATAATTATCTCCCATACAGTATTGGTATAATACTTCACAACTTCATCTAATACAATATTTTATATTATTCTTCCATTAGTTTCAATATTTACCATTCTAATTATTAAAGCAGCTCCAACAACATAAGTTGTAACAAAAAAATCCATGGTATCTGTCATTATTCTTTAAGATACCATGGATTTATTAAGTTCAAAACAATCTGCTTTATCAAACTATCTATTCTGATAATTCTTCTGCAAGCTCCTCAAGAGGAAGGTCAGATGTACAGCATGGACATTTTGTTGCCTTGATTGAAATCTCGCTCTGGCAATATGGACATATCTTTGTTGTAGGGTCTGCAGGTGCATCCGGCTTCTTTCCGATTGTCATAAGCTTATTAACTGCTTTAATCATCATAAACAGAATCAAAGCCATGATGAGGAAGTTAATTATTGCTGATATAAATGAGCCATAATTAAATACTACACCTTTAATCTCAAACACACCACCGACTGTAACTCCGTCTTCGCCTGTTCCACCTGTACAAACAGCAATAAGTGGTGTAATAAAGCTGTCAGTAAGTGCTGTAACAATACCCTGGAATGCTGCACCGATGATAACACCGACTGCAAGATCCATTACATTACCTTTAAGGGCAAATTCCTTAAATTCCTGAATAAACTTTTTCATAATCTATCGCCTTTCTGGAATAAATTTTTAATAAAATTATCACATGAATAGTTTATATTAAAATAGATATTAATGTCAAGAATGGCAACGTAATCTACGCGTTACATTTATTCTTAAGTTCTTCCCATCTTCTGTCCACTTCTGCCTGGAACTGTTCAATGAGATACTCATTGCCTGTCTTGAAAAGATGCTTGAATCTTCCCTGCTTGATGAGGAAATCTTCAACAGGAAGTTTCTTCTTTGGTTCGTAGTTAAGAATCCATTTACCATCTACAACCTCGTACATAGGCCAATAACATGTCTCAACTGCAAGCTTGCATATATCAACTGTATCTGCCGCATCAAATCTCCATCCTCTAGGACATGGTGCCATGATATTTAAAAATGCAGGGCCCTGAGTATATATAGCCTTCTCAGCCTTAACATATAAATCTTTCATGTTGCCGATAAATGTTGTCTGTGCTGTGTAAGGAATGTGATGTGCTGCCATTATTGCAACAAGGTCTTTTCTAGACTGTGGCTTTCCGTTAGACACGCTTCCTGCAGGTGTTGTTGTTGTATCAGCAAACATTGGTGTTGCAGATGAACGCTGAATACCTGTGTTCATGTATGCTCCGTTATCGTAACATACATAAACCATATCATGTCCTCTTTCCATTGCACCTGAAAGTGACTGAAGGCCGATATCATATGTTCCGCCGTCTCCACCAAATGTAATGAATTTGTAGTTATCTTTAATCTTACCCTTCTTTTTAAGGGCGATGTAAGCTGTCTCTACTCCCGAAAGTGTAGCGCCGGCATTTTCAAATGCACTGTGGATATAACTATCCTCATATGATGTGTATGGGTAAGTAAATGATGATACCTCAAGACATCCTGTTGCATTACCGATTACTGCCTTATCTCCCGGATGAAGTGCCTTTAATACATTTCTTACTGCAATTGTTCCGCCGCATCCGGCACACATTCTATGGCCGGGAGCAAGTCTTTCAGGTCTTGACTGAATTTCTTTAAAATTAAAAGCTGTTTTGTTTTCCATGAATCTTTTCCTCCCGGATTATTCTCTAAGTCCTAAATATCTGTACTGAGTATCTTTTACTCCGTTAACTGCAATGTCTGCAAGCTCGCCGTAAAGATTCTCAAAATCTTCAACTTTAACATCTCTTCCTGAAAGTCCGTAAACGACATTGATAATCTCTGCTTTGCTCTTAGCTCTGTAAAGTGCAGATGTGAGTTCTGCTCCAAGAGGTCCGCCGTTACCGCTGTAGCTTTCGCATCTGTCCATGATTGCAATAGCCTTACATCCTGCAAGTGCTGCTGCCATCTCTTCACCAGGGAACGGTCTGAATACTCTTACCTTTAAAAGTCCTGCTTTGATTCCCTTAGCTCTTAATGCATCGATTGCATCTTTTGCAGTTCCCATCGCTGAACCGATTCCTACTACCGCATATTCTGCATCGTCAAGCTTGTACTCTTCAAAAAGTCCGTATTTTCTTCCTGAAATCTGTTCAAACTCTTTAGCAACATCAAGGAATACCTGCTTTGCATTCATCATTCCCTGTGCCTGTGCACGCTTAGCTTCCATACAGTAGTTAGATACTGCATAAGGACCTACTGCCATAGGCTCTTCTTCGTTGAGAAGATAATGCTCTGGCTCGTATTCACCTACAAACTTCTTAACCAGATCATCCTCGATAAGAGTTATATTTTCAACCGCATGACTTGTAATAAATCCATCCATACATGTCATAATCGGAAGTCTTACGTCTTTGTGTTCGGCAACTCTGTAAGCCATGATGAAATTATCATATGCTTCCTGGTTGTTCTCAGCATATACCTGAAGCCATCCTGAATCTCTTGCGCCCATACTGTCTGAATGCTCGCAGTTGATGTTAAGAGGTCCTGTAAGTCCTCTGTTAACAAGTGCGAGTGCTATAGGGAGTCTGCTTGATGCCGCAACATAAAGCATTTCCCACATAAGAGCAAGTCCGCATGATGATGTTGCCGTAAGTGCTCTTGCACCAGCAGCCGATGCACCCATTGCTGCTGACATTGAACTGTGCTCACTTTCAACAGGAATAAATTCTGTATCAATCTTTCCGTTAGCCACATAATTAGATACGAACTGAGGAAGCTCAGTAGAAGGCGTTATAGGAAATGCCGGCATAACATCCGGATTAACCTGCTTAATTGCAAATGCAACCGCTTCATTTCCTGACATTCTTTCTTTTATTGCCATTTTATTTGCCCTCCTTCATTGAAATTGCTCCAAAAGGACAGGCTTTAACACATATTCCGCATCCTTTGCAATGGTCATAATCAAAATCAAGTCTCTTGCCGTCCTCAACCGGAATAGAGCTGTCCGGGCAATAAGGAACGCATAACAGACACTGTTTGCATTTTTCAAAATCAATAACAGGAGTGTTAACTCTCCACTCACCTGTCATGAACTGCTTAGATGTTCCAGCTTCATATATCTGAAGACCGGGAGTTAAGTCCTTCCAGCTTATTGATTCATTAATATTCTCTGTCTTATACTTACTGTTCATAGTATTATCCAACTTACTTTACCTCCTCAAGCGCCATCCACAGTGCTTTCATATTACCTTCAAGCACTTCAGGTTTCTTGGCAAATTTATGTTTAAGCGATGCTTCCATCTCATCCATAAATCTGTCCGTATCCATAACTTCTGATATCTTAACAATTGCCGCAAGCATAGGCATGTTAGGGAAATACTTTCCAAGTGCCTCCATAGATACTTTTCTTGCATCAATGGTATATAACTTTCCTTTATATCCTTTTAAATGAGGAATAATCTCTTCCTTTGGCTTAGATGTATTAACTAAAATTGCGCCATCTTCCTTAAGTCCATTAGTAACGTCCACAATTTCAAGAAGTGTCTCATCAACGACAACAACGAAATCAGGATCGTAAATATTTGAATGAACTCTAATCTCATTATCACTTATTCTGTTGTACGCAGTAATAGGTGCACCCATTCGCTCCGGACCGTACTCCGGAAATCCCTGAACATGCTTTCCAATATTAAATGCTACATCTGCCAGCAAAAGCGCAGCAGTCTTTGCACCCTGTCCGCCTCTACCATGCCAGCGAATCTCGATTAATTCTCTCATGAAAAATCACCATTCCTATTATTGATAGTCTAGTAAAAATGTTTGTCCAACGTGCAGATGTTTTCACACTGCGGACAAACACATATTACAGTATAGTATTCATTTCTTAAGTTGTAAAGCTAAATTTTTCAGTGCCAGCGTCGCCGTGGCTTTTGTTACTGATTTTCAACCTGCCTTTTTACTTCAAGAATTTTATTCTTGCAAATATCATTCCAGATTTTTATCTTATTTTTCTCATCATCTTCCCCCATATCACCACCATATGCAATGTATTCCTTATCTAAATCGATATTCTTATCCGCTTTATCAGCTTTATATATCAAAGCATTTTCTGTAGTCGTATAAGAAAAACAGCTACATTTTAAACACTTATCGAAGCTCATTTTTTGATTTGTAAGCTTACATATCAATTTTTTCCCAAGGCAATACGTTTCAACAGCAAGTATTTTATTCATGGCTTTCCCCTTTTATTTTCTTAATGTACTCATCATATGCTTCATTATTTTTTTCCCTGCACAGCTTTCTGTCCCTATCGCGTTTTTTACTGTCTAGCATTACGTAATCTGCAATCTCACCGTTGCTATCTGTGCATACATATATATCTTTGCAATCCTCAACGACCACATTTCTACATTGAAGGCAGTCTATATCTATGGATTGTTTTTTGCATTTTGAAAATACTTCATCGTCGCATATGCAATTTATAACTAATTCATCTATCATTACTTTTTTGTCCTCTTTAATCTCCCTTTACTGCCCCTACACCTTTTGGCATTTACAACCTGTTTTCATCTATTTTTGCTTTCAGCCGTAACAGTCCGCTGGCATTTACAACCTGTTTTCATTTATTTTTGCTTTCAGTCGTAACAGTCCGCTGGCATTTACAACCTGTTTTCATTTATTCTTACTTTCAGCCGTAATATACCGCTAGTTTTTACATCCTGTTTTCATCTATTCTTACTTTCAGCCGTAATATACCGCTAGTTTTTACAACCTGTTTTCATTTATTCTTACTTTCAGCCGTAATAGTCCACTTGTTTTTACAACCTGTTTTCATTTATTCTTACTTTCAGCCGTAATATACCGCTAGTTTTTACAACCTGTTTTCATTTATTCTTACTTTCAGTTGCATCAGTCCTTGTATATTAATTCATCCTCTGTGCGATATTGTCTTTGATTATTCTAAATGCATCTTCAAATTTCACTGACCTTGCTGATGGATGTCTGCCAAGTAGCTTTACGTATCTCATCTGGGATTCAAATTCCATCTTTAACAGGTGTCTTTGAAGATTCAGTTCGTCAAGCTTGGCATTAACGCGGTCTTTTGTATCTTGTAAATCATCTTTTGCAAATGCAATTGTGACATCCATTCTCTTTTTGAGTCTGTCGAGTTCTTCGGTGTTAATCTCAAGTGACATAAGAAGATTTTTAAAGTCAATTGCAGTCTTAAATGATGTGGCAAAGTCCGCACCGACTAATCCAACTGTCACAACAACGATTATCTGGAGTATATTCTCCGGTACTTTTAATACCATTTTTTCTACCGGCACATGACCGAACCTGATGAGGATTACCGAGAAGAATCCCCAAAGCAGGGAACATTTTAGGCATATGTGACCGTTCACATTAAGGAAACGCTGTGAATAATCCCAATACCTGACTTTGAACAGATATTCCATAGTTGCGCCGGTTATATATTCAAGCAGTGTAGCTGCTATCATTCCTGAGAAAAATACAAGAACAAGATTATCTTTAAGCGGTAGTGTTGCAAAAAGAATTATCATTGCCCCGCTTCCGTAAATGGGCAGTAACGGTCCTTTCATAAATCCTCGGTTAGTCCATTTTTTATGAGTGAACGATACGTATCCTGATTCCCATACCCAGCCAAAGAAACAGTATATAAAGAAAAAACTCAGCCACTGGGACAATGTATAGTTGTACATTTTACAAATTCACCACTCAATCTTTTTGTCTTTAGAAATTACATATCAAAATCATATTTATTTTAAAATTACATACAAAAAATCCTATTTCGTATTTCTGAAATATAACTTTGATAACCCATACAGAACAAGGTCTCTGTCACATTGTACCTTGTGTGTGCACATAGCGGTTATCTCTCTTGCCGGACCGCCTGTTGCTACAATTACCACGTTCTTGTCTTCTATTGTAGCAAGTATTCTGTCAATCATTCCGTCTATCATAGCCGCATGGGCAGTAAATGCGCCGATGCTCATGCAGTCTGTTGTGTTGGTGCCGATTATCTTATCCGTAAAGCCTAGCGTTCCAACAGGAAGCTGAGCCGCCAGATTGGTCAGAGCCTTCAGTGAAGTATAAGGTCCCGGGCAAATAGCACCGCCAAGGTACTGTCCTTTTGAATTAACAACGGAAAATGTTGTAGCCGTTCCGATATCAATCATTATAACCGGGCAGCCGAATTTAAACACAGCTCCTGCTGCACCGGCAATCAGGTCGGCTCCAAGCTTTTCCGGATAGTCATACTTGATATCAAGTCCCGTATCAAGTTTGTTGCTTACAAATAACGCTTCTAAGTGAAGACATTCTTTGACCGCTCTTTTTAACGCTATATTTATTGAAGGGACTACACTTGAAACAATTGCTCCCTGTATGAGGTCTGTGATTTTGCTGCCTGTCTTTTTTTCGACATCACAAAAGAACTCACTAAGCACATTATAGTGATATGTACAGTTTTCTTCTTTTCCCGTTGCATATCTTTTAACATAGACAGCCGCATCATTTTCCATTATTGCTGCAACTATATTGGTATTGCCCGCATCTATAACGAGAATCATAGGCTCCTCCCTTCTTCTTATATCAAATAGTTTCCCCTATTCTAAACCGACTGTTTTTCAGACAAAATTCTTAATGCTTCATCAAGTATTTTGTGCCCGGCTTCTTTCTTTGACATAAGATCCAGTTCTTTTATTTCATTTGCAGTTATAAGTGTAATCAGGTTAGTGTCAACTCCGAATCCTGCTCCCGCATCCTTAAGATTATTGGCTGCTATCATATCGCAGTTTTTTGAAATGAGTTTCTTTCTTGAATTCTCAAGCATGTTGTTAGTTTCCATTGAAAATCCGCATATAACCTGATTATCTCTTTTCTTGGCACCGAGTGCCTTAAGTATATCATTAGTACGCTCGAGTGCGATGCTCATATCATCGTCACTCTTTTTTATCTTCTCATCACTCTTTACAACCGGTGTGTAATCGGCAACAGCTGCTGCCTTGATTATGATATCCGCATCAGCAGAATGTTCCATAACCGCATCGTACATATCCTTTGCGGATTCGATATCTACGACGTTAACAAACATAGGTGGCTTAATAGAAACCGGTCCGCTGATAAGTGTAACAGATGCGCCTCTAAGCATTGCATCCTCTGCTATTGCATATCCCATTTTTCCTGATGAATGATTTGATATAAATCTTACCGGGTCGATTTTTTCTCTGGTTGGTCCTGCAGTAATTACTACCTTTTTACCAAGAAGATCTTTTTCGCATTCTATTTCTCTTAAAATATGTGCGATAAGAATTTCTTCATCAGGCAGTTTTCCTTTGCCTACGGCTGCACAGGCAAGTCTTCCTGTTGCCGGTGAGATAATCTCCATTCCGTAATCCGCAAGCTTCTTTATATTGTCCTGGACAATTTTATTTTCAAACATGTGGGTGTTCATTGCAGGTGCCACAATTATCTTGCATGTTGCGGCAAGTGCCATTGTACTTAACATGTCATCCGCAATTCCGTTAGCCATCTTGCCTATTATGTTAGCTGATGCAGGTGCTATAAGCATTACATCCGCAGCCTGTGCTAATGAAACATGGGCAACATGGAATTGAAAATTTCTATCAAATGTATCTACAAGACATTTATGATTTGTAAGTGTCTCAAATGTTATAGGATTAATGAAGTTTGTTGCATTTTTTGTCATTACAACATGAACATCGGCACCCATTTTAATGAGGCTGCTTGCCACATTTGCCATCTTGTATGCAGCAATACTTCCCGTCACACCGAGGACTACTGTTTTTCCTTTAAGCATTAAATACCTCTTTTCCATTATTTCATGTCTTTTAAGAGACCATGTTTTTCATATCTTGTAACGCGTTCTACCTTATTGAACTCATCAACAAATACGACTCTTGGCGGATTGGCGTCTATCTCGCTCTCATCCATATGTGCATAAGCCATAATTATTATCTTGTCTTTAACCTGAACCTGACGTGCAGCGGCTCCGTTAAGACAGATCATCCCGCTTCCACGCTCACCTGCGATTGTGTACGTTTCAAATCTGTTACCGTTATCGATATCTACAATCTGAACCATCTCATATTCTCTTATTCCTGCCTCTTCAAGCAGTTCGATATCAACGGTTATGCTTCCGACATAATCAAGCTCTGCCTGTGTAACTGTTGCGCGATGAATCTTACCTTTTAACATGTTTAAATACATAATTATCCTCGTTTCTTTGTCGTTGTTTAAGCATCAAAAAATGATTAAACATTTACAATAAAGTTGTCAATAAGTCTTGTTTTTCCGATGTAAACAGCAATGGCAACAAGTGTTTCACCCTTAATCACATCTGTTTTTTCAATTGTTGAAAAATCAACCACGTCAACGTAATCAATCTTTGCAAGAGGTTCTGTGTTAATCATATCCGTCATTGCTTTAATGACTTTTGCACTGTCACGCTCGCCGTCTTCAACAAGCTTTTTACCCATGAAGATTGATTTGCTAAGTATAAGTGCAGCCTGTCTTTCTTCTTTGCTTAAGTATGTATTTCTTGAGCTCTTAGCAAGACCGTCTTCTTCTCTTATGATTGGGCATCCGATAATCTCAACAGGTGTGTTAAGGTCAGTTACCATTCTTTTGATTACGGCTAACTGCTGTGCATCCTTTTGTCCAAAGTATGCTCTGTCAGGTGTTACGATATTAAAAAGCTTGCTTACTACAGTGCACACTCCGCGAAAATGAATTGGTCTGCTCTTACCACAAAGTTCTTTTGTAAGTCCGTTCATATCTACAAATGAGCAAAATCCGTCGGTATACATTTCTTCCGGCTGCGGATTAAACACAAGATTAGCGCCTGTGCTCTCGCAAAGCTTTGTATCAGCTTCAAGGTCTCTTGGATAGCTTTCAAGGTCTTCTGTAGGACCAAACTGCATTGGATTAACAAATACGCTTACAACTACTCTGTCATTGTCTTTAACTGCATTCTTAATAAGACTCTGATGTCCTTCATGAAGGTAACCCATTGTTGGTACAAATCCTACAGAAAGTCCTTCTTTTCTCCACTTTGCAACTTCTTCTCTTACTTCTTTTACGGTATGAACTACTTTAATCATTACTTTTCTCCATTTCTAATTAAAATTTTTTTCAAAACTTTTAATACAGCTTTTCTATAATATCATCATCTATTGCATAAGTATGTTCCACAGCAGGAAATGAACCATTCTTAACCTCTTCATCATACTGTTTAAATGCTGCTCTCATAACTTCACCTACATTTGCAAATCTCTTAACAAACTTTGGCGTAAAATCAGAAAACATTCCAAGCATATCCTGATATACAAGTACCTGTCCGTCACAGCCTTCTCCTGCTCCGATACCTATTGTTGGAATTGAAAGCTTCTTTGTGATAAGGTCTGCAAGCTTCTTAGGAACTGCCTCGATAACAACTGCAAATGCTCCTGCTGCCTCAACTGCAAGTGCATCTTCTATAAGCTGTTTTGCTGCAGCTTCTGATTTACCCTGTACTCTGTTACCGCCAAATGCATTTATTGACTGTGGTGTTAAACCAATGTGTGCACATACAGGAATTCCCGCATCAACTATTGCTTTAATGGCAGGAGCAACGGTTGTTCCGCCTTCGAGCTTAACTGCATTAGCACGACCTTCTTTCATAAGTCTGCCGGCATTAACTACAGCATCATATACTGATGTCTGATATGACATAAAAGGCATATCAACAACTACAAGTGCATCAGGTGCGCCCTTTGCAACCGCCTTGGCGTGGTGAATCATATCTTCCATTGTTACCGAAATTGTATCTTCATATCCAAGCATTACGTTACCAAGTGAATCACCGACAAGAATTGAATTGATTCCTGAATCATTTATAAGCTTTGCCGTCGAATAATCGTAAGCTGTAAGCATTGTAAGCTTTGTTCCTTCTTCCTTTGCCTTTGCAAATGTTAAAACTGTATTTTTCATATTAATCCTTTTCCTTTCTACTTCCTGAAATCTGTTATTACAAGTGCATTTTATACAATGTCTTTAAGAATTTTTTCAAGCTTCTCGTAGTCAGCTTTTTTTTCGCTGTCCATCACTGCTTCATTGCCATATTTACAACCTGCAATCTTTAAAAGCTGCAATGACAACATTGAATATACCTTTGCACTCTTTTCATCGAGCACATCAAGATGCTTTTGCACCGTCCTATAATCACCTCTGTCCACAGGGCCTGTAAGCGCTTTTGTTACCGATGTCTTTTCAAGATTAAGCGCATTATTGATAAAGAGCGGAAGAAGTGCTTTCATTGAACCTTCTTCACTAAAACCACACTGCCTTAATGTGTTTGCCGCCATATCAAAAAGCCCTATTACAAGATTGCTTCCCATGACAGCCGCGCTGTGATACAACGTCTTTTTATCTCCATCAATTATCTGATATTCATTACCCAGCTCTTCCATGATGGACGAAACAAACTTCAAATATTCTTTGTTACCTTCAATTGTGAAAAATGCTTTTGAAATCTCTTTGTAGGATTGTTCCCTATCATTGATAGCAAACATTGGATGAATTGAATAGCCGTAACCTCCGGCCTGTTCAAGATTAAAGAAAACCGCACTGCTAAGAGCGCCGCTACAGTGACAAAATATTTTATTCTTAATACTTATACTTTCACAGTCATTCTTCTCAGATGTAAGATTATAAATCTCATCCGCAACCGTCTCAATTGCACCATCTGACACTGTAATAAATATTATATCGCATTGCATAATTAAATCCCGCAATTTATCAAAGACTTTACTGTCTGTAAACTGCGCTGCTGCATAGGCATGTTCATGAGTTTTGCTGTAATATCCTGCGACACTAAGTCCATTTTCCTTAAAATAACGGCCAAGTGTAAAGCCAACTCTGCCTGCACCGATAAATCCGATTACGGACTTTCTTATATCCATCATACCACCTTCTTTTTATGTATAGTCCCTGTAAAGTCAAGGCTTACATATCTTATATGTAAATGGTATTAAGATAAAATATTAGGCACGGTATGGTTTCCTTCGAATACCATCCGCGCCTAATATACTACAAACAATTATCTTTGTAAAGAAAAATCATTAATCTTCTTTGTACAAATCTTTGAACACTTCTTTACATGTATCTTTACAGAACTGCAATGAGAAGTTGCTGTCATAATTTCTTGCCATGTTATTGTCGGCAAGCTCCTGTGTATAATCAGAAAGTTTGTAAGTTGTAATCTTGCCGTATCCTTTTTCCTTCTGGGTTACAAGCGGCTCCACACCATAATCTTTTATTACGACCTGACCTTTATCATCTGTGCCTATTGTAACCTTTGCCATGGCACCTACATATCTCCATCCGACATGACTTTCGGTACTTGATGTTCCGTTGATAAAGTTACCAAGTGAATAGTACACAAGCATCTTGTGTCCGTCTTCTCCTTCGTACCATTCAACCGGTTCAACTACGTGCGGATGTGCACCAAGTACAAGGTCAACATCTAACTCTAAAAAGAGTTTGCACCAGTTTTTCTGTTCCTCTGTCTCTTCAAGTGTGTACTCTGTTCCCCAGTGTGGACATACGATTACAAAATCAGCCTGCTCCTTTGCCGCAGCGACATCTTTTCTTATCTTCTCTTCATCCAAAAGATTAACTGCATAAGGCATATCATCCGGAAGCGGAATGCCGTTAGTTCCGTAAGTGTAATTAAGAATTGCAAGCTTGATTTTGTTAACCTCAACAACACAAATCTTATCCTGTTCTTCCTGTGACTGATAAATTCCTGTATATGTTATGTCAGGATAGTGTTCTTTCCAGAAATTAATACAGTTATTAAGACCTGTCTTGCCCTGGTCAAGAGCGTGGTTGGTAGCATGAAGCACAACATCAAATCCGGCTTTTACAATAGCATCTCCTACTTCGTATAAAGCGTTAAAACATGGATATCCCGAAATTCCGATGTCAGGTCCTCCAAGAATTACTTCCTCGTTAATAATTGCAAGGTCTGCTGCAGCTACATCATCTTTAACATGTTCAAAGAAAGGATCGTAATTATATGTTCCGTCATCTTTTTGTCCGCTCTCGCTTACAACCTGATGCAAAAGCATATCACCAACCATTATGATACTGGCTTCCTTATCCTCCACCTTTTCTTCTTTGCCCTCATTATCCCCATTTTCCTTACTTTCGGATTTACTCTCCTCCTCATCCTTATTGCCATAAAGTGCATCCGGATTAACTCCGTCCTCACCTATAACCTTTTCAGGATTTTCTATTGGATCCGTCTCATTAGGATCCTGCGTGTATACCTGCTTCCACTCTCCTTCTTTATTGGCACCGTCCTTGTCTCCCGCATGAATTCCGCAGGATGCAAGCATCGATGTTGCAAGCATTGCACTTACTAATATCCTTAGTTTCTTATTAAGTTTCATAACTTTGACAACTCCGTTCTAAATGTTTATTATGTTTATTCTCCAATGTATATAATTGCTTCATAAGGTCTTAACTTATCTGAAGCTTCATCGTAGTTAGATAATAATACTTTCATTCCTGCTGTCTCATCTTTCAGAGGCATATCTAATTCTTTGTCATGGAAATTACATATTACTACCATCTTCTGATTATCATTTGTTCTTGAATACGCAAATATGTCTTCATCGTCTTCAAGATACATCTCAAATCTTCCGTTAATAAACACATCATACTCTTTACGAAGTCTTATTAACTTTGCATAGTAATTAAATATTGAATTTTCATCATCAAGCTGGCTTTCAACATTAATTTCAATGAAATTAGGATTAACCTTAAGCCAAGGTTTACCTGTAGTAAATCCCGCATTCTCAGATGAATCCCACTGCATTGGAGTTCTTGCGTTATCTCTACCTTTAGCATAGATGGAATTCATGATATCTTCCTTGGAATATCCTGCTGCAAGTCTTTCCTTGTACACATTTTTAATCTCAAGGTCATCATACTCTTCAATATCATATCTGACATTGGTCATACCAATCTCTTCACCCTGGAAAATGTACGGTGTACCCTGCATTCCGTGAAGTGCGGTCGCAAGCATCTTGGCAGACTCAACCCTGTACTCTTTGTCGTTACCAAAGCGTGACACAACTCTTGGCAGATCATGATTATCCCAGAAAAGGCTGTTCCATCCTTTATCATGCAACTGTGTCTGCCATTTATTCATAATCTGCTTATATTTCACAAACGGGAATGGTGCAAGATCCCATTTATCTTTTCCTTCCTGCTGGTCAAGACAGATATGTTCAAACTGGAATACCATCGAGAATTCACTTCCGTCCGGATTACTGAAAAGCGGTGCGCGCTCGATGTTGGCACTCCATGCCTCTCCTACAGTCACAAGGTCTGCTTTTGAAAATGTGTTTGCAGTCAGTTCCTTAATGTATTTGTGAAGATTAGGTCCGTCAGCCGTAATCTTTTTATCAGGTTCTTTTGCAATCTGATCGATAACATCAAGTCTGAATCCGCCCACACCTTTATCAATCCACCAGTTAATCATATCGTAAAGTTCCTGTCTTACCTTTGGATTGTCCCAGTTAAGGTCAGGCTGCTTTACGGAGAATTGATGGAAATAGTACTGATTAAGCTTCGGAACCCATTCCCATGCCGGTCCTCCGAACACACTTCCCATATCATTAGGCGGTGTGTCAGCTGTTCCGTCGCGCCATACATAATAATCATGATAAGGATTATCTTTGCTCTTCTTTGCTTCTATAAACCATCTGTGCTCATCCGAAGAATGATTAAGAACAAGATCCATAATTATCTTAATATTTCTCTTCTTTGCTTCTTCAATAAGAGCAATCATATCATCCATAGTTCCAAACATTGGATCAATATCCATATAATCAGATATATCATATCCGTTATCATCCTGCGGAGATTTGCATACCGGTGAAAGCCAGATGGCATCGATTCCAAGCTTTGCAAGGTAATCAAGTCTGCTTATAATACCTTTTATGTCACCGATTCCATCCCCGTTGCTGTCCTGAAAGCTTCTAGGGTAAATCTGATAAATAACAGCGCTTTTCCACCATTTATCGTTCATATATCATATTTCCTTCCGTGCATTTATTTTCTCTTATATGTATTTGCATACATTATAATCATCACACAAATGCTTAGGAATGTAAAGCCTGTAATATAAATAATCGTAGACGGATAATCAATTGTTTTTCCAAACATGTCTGCCTTGAATGTCAGGAATTCTTTTATTCCCTTCAGAAATTGTCCTCCATCTCTTCCCTGTAGTCCTGTGTCGATATGTTCAAGCACTCCGCTAAGCAGGACATTTCTGAACAATATAGTTATGTGACTGGCCGGAAATGCGTTGCATAACGTCCTTATTTCCGATGAAAACTGTGAAACCGGTATGTATGCACCGATTACAAACCCGGACGTTGCAGATAATATTCCAAAAAATGAACCGCTTGCCGAAGTTGATTTGAAGAATAAAACCACAATCATGAAAAATGCCGTCGCGGATACGGAACCTGCCAGTATAAGACCATATGCCATAGGCAGTTGCTGCATCCCTATGTATGTGTCACCTTTGGATGTCAGTATTATAAGTGCCACCGTAAGTATTGCCGATGTCATAATAAATGCACTAAGTGTTGCAGCCGTAAAATATGATAAAACTATCTGCCATCTTTTAAGCGGTGTTGCGCATATATCGTAATCGATTCGCTGTTCTTTATCCTTAACTATTGTTGAAAGGCAGTTAAACGGTACTGTTATAAGCGCCGAGCCAAGCACACCAACCAGTAACAGAATGTTTGCAAACATATCTGTATCACCGCTTTGCACAAATGATTCAAGTCCGTCAAGCGATTCCTCCACTGCATTTACATAAGAATCTTTAATAAAAAACATGTAAAGCAAAAACACAATTATTGATGTTAACATTGAAAAAACAACTGTCTGAAAATCTTTAAAGTATATAAGCAGGTTTCTTTTTGTAAATCCGACAAATCCTCTCATGATTTTAGCTCCTTTCCGGTAAGATTAAGAAAAACATCGTCCATGCTGCCTTTTATAATCTCATAATCTTTTACCACATCTTTGTTATTGTAAATAAATTCTGTTATCACTGTATTGTCTTTAGTGTCCTTTGAACCAGTATTAATGTAAATATTGTAGTGGTCTGCATCATACTCATATCTGCCTGTTATCTTTTCTATAATTTTTCCAGCCGTATCGCTTTTGTCTGTGTACCACATAAGTTTCGGTGATGTGTACATGCTCTTAAGTTGTGCCGGCGTTCCCATACATATTATTTTTCCTTTATCAATAATCACTACATTATCTGCATCCCTTGTCTCCTCCATATAGTGCGTTGTCAGAAATATAGTCATTCCCTTTTCTTTTCTAAGATATCCGATGTATTCCCATACTATTTTTCTAGACTTAGGGTCAAGTCCGGTTGTCGGTTCATCAAGAAAAAGAATTTTAGGATTATGAAGAAGTGCCCTTATAATATCAACTCTTCTCTTCTGCCCTCCCGAAAGTTTCTCATATTTTTGATTCCATATTTCCTCTATCTCAAAATCATCAAAAAGCCCCTTAATTCTTTTTTGTGTCTCCTTTTTGGAAAGCCCGTAATAATATCCTCTGGTGTACAGATTTTCTTTCACTGTAAGCTTATCGTCAAGCACGGAATTTTGAAAAACAATCCCTATGTTTTTACGAATCTCATCATCATTTTTACCAAGCTCATTACCACATATAAAAACTTTTCCTGCCGTCTTTTCAAGAATTGTACAAAGTATATTTATCGTTGTAGATTTGCCTGCACCGTTTTCACCAAGAAATGCGAACATTTCACCTTTATTAACCGAAAAAGATATTCCGTCTACGGCTGTATTGTCTTTATACATTTTCACAAGATTATCAACTTTTATTACTTCCATATCATGTCCTTCCTTTCAGCTTATTTGTTGCTTAAATGGAAGTTAACATATTGTCTGCAATAAAAAAAGTGCCTTGAAACCAAGTTGCAAAAACAAGGTACCAAGATGCACTTTTTTGTGATTTTTATTCTTTATCCTGTATTTCTTTTAGTGCTTCATTGATTTTGTTATCATCCATTTTCATAAACCAGAGTGAGCCGGACCATACCGCCACATAAATGATAACATAAGTAATAAAGACTGACACAAGTCCTTTAATATCGCTATACCATCCAAAGATTCTTCCGCTTGCGGCTATTATCATATAAAGCAATACGAAATGAACTGCTATCATTTTCTTTTCAAACTGCGCTTCTTTATCATCTTTTAAGTAGAAAAGAAGTGTTGGCAGTGCACACAAAAAACCGGTCAGTAATATAGACATCGGGTAATACCATTCAAACTTCAAATCATTACCGCGAAGATGGTTAATCAGTCCGCTAAATCCAAGTGTCATAAGCATTCCCGTGGAAATCATCATCGTCTGCACAAATATCAATTTAAGTCTGTTCATCTATAATTCAAGCCTCCTTTTCATCTCTTTTACGTAGCTTCTGGATATCACTATCGTTTCATCATTTAACATCGTAGCGTTCATCCTTCCGCCAAGTTCCGATTTGACGCTTTTAATCTTCTTGAGATTTACAATCATAGATTTAGAACATCTCATAAAATACACATCAAGAATTTTCTCGAGTTCATACAGCCTGTGCTTTGTCTCATAGCAGCCATCCTTTGTATATATAAATGTGCGCTTATCGACTGATTCGATATAAAAAATTTTTACTGTATTGCAAAATAAAGACTGTCCGTTATGGCTTACTGGTATACTTGCTTTTTCTCCGCTAAGAAGTTCCATTGCACTTTGAATCTGCGCAGTCTTTTCAACCGCATTTATAACGGCACATTCATCCTCCTTATTTACAACCTTTTTAAAATGAACCTGCATCTTTTTCTACACCTTCTGTAAATCAATATTTATCCTTATTTTCAGTGCTTGCATAAGGATTACTGCTGCTGATATCAGGATATTTCTCATTACTGTTCCAGTAATCAAATCTTTCATCCCCATAAGGCGATGCGTTAGGATCGTTTACATTGTTATTGATGGTGCTGTTTACACCGGTTCCTCTTCCTTGCGAGTCGTTCTTTGGCTTGTACTTAAAGCATGCAATTGATGCAATTGTGCAGATAACTAAAAACACAACTCCTACCGCAGTAAATACAATTCCGATTACTTTTATTACCGTGGTATCTTTAACTTTACCCGGCTCATCCGGATTACATCTTAAAGTAATAACCTTGCCCTCATACATGGAACTTGAGTATTCAGATATACGTACATTATTGTATTCAATGCCGTTAAAAGTATATCCTACATATACATCATGAGTTTTGTCATCTCCTGATCCTGATACCCTTATATTTTGAATCGTAGCTGTAACTTCAACTGAATTTTCTATAAACTTATTGTTAAAATGCAGCATCAGCCCACCTATCAATCCGAACACAATCGCAACTATTGCTCCTGCAATTAATAATACTATACCTTCCGTTTTTTTCACTGTGTAAACCTCCGTTTTTAGCTGAAATCCGCATCCATTGAAATATAAATATCATATTCCGGATAAGCGTTGCCAATGATTTCATGAGCCTCTTCATATACTTTGCCTCTGTCAGGTGCATCAAAACTCACCACAATATCAAAACGCATCTTCTTTTCTTCTTCGTCAATATAAAAACCATGCATCGAAAGAACATATTCATCTTTTGTTACAAGTTCATTTACATTGTCTCTTATCTGAACTGCCCTTTCATCTGAAGTATTGTACGAGTAAACACCGATTGCCGTAAGAAGTACATTGTGCTTAGAATGAACCTCCATAGTAATTTTTCGTTCAAGTCTGTCAAGCTCATCGGCACGCAGATTTTCCGGGACTTCTATATGTACCGAACCGTTATACATATCAGGTCCGTAGTTATGTAACACAAGATCATAAGCGCCACTGATTCCGGGAAATGATTTAATTGTCGCCTTTATATCTTTAACAAGAGAAACCTCTGCCCTTTCTCCAAGAATCTTTGATACAGTCTCCTTTAACATATCAAAACCGGATTTGATAATTACAACAGCAATTATTGCACCTAACCATGCCTCTGTGGAAATATCAAAAATAATATATATCCCTGCTGAAATCAATGTGGTTATTGAAATAACTGAGTCAAGTAATGCATCCTGACCAGAATTAACAAGCGAATCCGAATTAACTTTCTTACCGGTACCTTTAACATATAAACCAAGCACTATCTTAACAACAACTGCAACAGCGATAATAATAAGCATTGCACTTCCGTATTCAGGCTTGACAGGCTTAATAATCTTTTTAACCGATTCCGTAAACGCCGTTATACCTGCATACAAAACAAGCATTGATATAAGCATCTCACTTAGATACTCAACTCGTCCGTATCCAAAAGGATGTTTTCTGTCCGCGTCTTTGCCCGCAAGTTTTGTTCCGACAATAGTTATGACCGAACTTGCTGCATCCGACAAGTTGTTAACGGCATCCATTACAATAGCAATAGAATTGGCTGCCATACCGATTACAGCCTTAAATACTGCTAAAATCACATTTGCTACAATTCCGATAATACCTGTTCTGATTATTATCTTATTACGGTTATCTTTTCTATCCATGACTAAACCTCCATAAGCGAGTCAATGAGGACTGGGCTGAAACGGGAGCTGAAACGGGGGACGGTTCCTCGTTCCAAACCAAGTGAGTCATTGGGACGGTTCTTACTGACTCATTTTTGGAACGAGGAACCGTCCCCCGTTTCACCCCGTTTCAGCCCCCCCTCCATCGCTAACTAAATAATATCATATTGAAGATTCTTGCGCAATGTAAGGGGCGGGATTGCTTCCATTAGTACAGCTTTCAATGTTGTCACTCAATTTATGAATTTTTGTTTATAATTTTCATTTTTATTGATTTTTTGTCATATTTAAGATACTATAATTTAATGTAAACGTTTACATTAAGACAAAATAAAGGAAAAGGAGAAAAAATATGAAAACTACTAAGAAATTAGTATCAGCACTGTTATTAGCAGTAACAGTACTCACAGGTGTTTTCGCAGCACCTGCTCAGTCAAAGGCAGCCTGGTATGACAAGCCAATCGAGTTCGTAAGTGCCGGAGATCGTTGGGTTACTACTTACATTCATGCAGAAAATGGTGGACCTGTTATTCACTACAAGGTTTATGTAGAAGTTGAAAACAGCGCTTACAACAAGTACATCCATATGTGGTATTGTGATAACACAAAAGTATGGAGAAACTCAAACGCTGCAACATATGTAAAGAGCCTTGATAACAACAGAGAATTATGGGTTATCGAAGGATACACTGTTGGTGATGCACAGTTTGCTCTTCACTATGAGACAGACAATGGCGTTGACGCTTGGGATAACAACAACGGTAACGACTATTTTCTTAACCAGGTTTCAAACTAAGATTTAATAGTTAATTTCTATTATTCTTACAGCCAAAAGGAGACAGGTATTATTACCTGTCTCCTTTTAATTCTATTATAATCACATCCAAATAATCATCATTTTTAAAATTAAAAAATCCTTTTATCATCCTGTCCTCACAATAATAGCCGTCATATTAAATTCTGAAAAAGCTAACCGTCTTCTCTATCACTTCCGCATTGGATGCTACGATATCTGCACTTCTTTCAACCTCTTCACTTTCTTTGGCAACATTACCCGCAGATTCAGTCAACTTCTGAACAGTACTTGTAACCTCCTCAATACTTGCAGACTGCTCCTGTGTTATTGCAGCCACTGATGTAGCAATGTCATTTATCTTATTCATCTTTTCAATCATATCTAAGACATTCTCGCCTGCTTCATCAAGAGATTCAAATATCTCTGCAAAACTGCCCCCTGTTTCTTTGACTGCTTCGCTGCTGACACGAACATTTCCTGCACTTTCTTCACTGCTTCTTGAAAGCTTTCCAATCTGTGCAGTAATCTCAGCTATAATGGAAGCAATCTGTGTAGTTGCATTGGCACTTTCATTTGCAAGACTTCATATCTCAGTCGCAACAACCGCAAATCCTCTTCCTGCATCTCCAGCTCTTGCCGCCTCAATTGCTGCATTAAGTGAAAGCATATTTGTCTGTGCTGAAATGGAATTAATCATCTCAACGATGGAGTTAATCTTGCGTGCTGCTTCGTCGACAGTTTCAACTATATCAGCCATTTCGTTCATAGACTCAGAGATGGTATTCATCATTTCCTGAACATTCTCCATGTCGCTGTGACCCTGTTTTGCTTTCTCAAGAAGTCTGTTCATTATTTCACTTGTAGTAGAACCCTGCTCGGTAACTTCATTTACGGCAGTAGCCAATTCTGTAGCATTAATTGCAAGCTCATTTACAGATTCAGTAACTCCCTCCATAGAACTGGTAATCTGCAACATGGATTCGCTCTGCTGTGCCGCCTGAATGCTCATATTACATGATGCCTTGTTACTGTTGTCTGCTTCCTGTGTCAACTGTTTAGTTACACTCTTAAGCTCTCCTATAGTCTCTCGCATTCTATTCACATAATTGCCCAGACTCTCATTCATGGTACCGATTTCGTTGTTTTCAATTGCTTTAACTTTAACAGTAAAATCACCATCGGCAATCTTAGTAATTGTATCCGTAAGATGAGTAACAGGTTTTGTAACCATCTTTCTTACAAAAACAATAATTACAAGTGTACTGATTGCCAGTACCGCTATAACAATAATTAAGGTAACTGTCTGCAGTTTACTTAGTTCGCCTAAAACATCCTTCTTTGGGACATAAGAAACCATTGTCCACGAAGTTCCCTCAACCTTATCAAACGATACATAATATTCCTCACCGTCATTTCCTTTGACGCTTATAACCTCCGATGTACCAGCCATAACCTCTGATGCAAGCTTATTTATAAATGCATCTGAAGCATGCTCCGAAGCATCCGTACCGTTATAACCATCCGTTGCCGTTGAAATGATCATTCTACCGTCAAAAAGTGTTGCCTCTCCACTGCCACCCGGCTTATACTGTGCCACACTTTCTGTAATATGGGTCAGATAAACATCGGTTGCAAGGACTCCCTTTCTTCCGTCTGCCAATGTGAGCTTACTTGTTCCGGATACTACCATTGTTCCCGAATCCATATCGACGTGTGGTGCTCCGAACTCAATCCTATCATGTTCTATTCCTTCCACATACCAATCCCTTTCGGTAGGATTGTATCCCTCATCCGGAACCCATCCTGATGGGTCAATGTATCCCTTATCAGACAGACCGATATATGCACCGGCTGGTGTCTCCTCAAATGCATCAAGAATTGGCTGCATAGCCTCCATCATCTCGTCATCAGAAGAATATGATGTTGTTTGCAACAAATCAACAACGCCATCATAATATCCTTTAATGACCTGCATCCTTAAAGAGATATCATTCGCATTTGCTCTGGAATCGTTGTGAAGATACTCCTTAGTCTCATTTACAATGACATTTTTTGATCTGGTAAAGATAATAATTGCCACTGCAATGATAAAAACAGCTATCATAGGTACGAGAACCAGCAGTAACTGGATGCTGATTCATCTTGATTTTTTCTTTGAAGCACTATTCATTTCCCACACTCCTTATACAATCCGATAAAACATCGACAAATATAACAAACTCATATTATCATGTATACGCTCAAAAAATATCGATTCCCTTTTCAAAATTATAGTGATACTCCGGTAGATTAATCCGATCTTAAACATTTATTTTTCATAATAATATTATCTAATTACAGTTTCCAAATGTCAAGTTTGTTACACAAAAAAGACCACCTAAAAAGATGGTCTTAGACTGTGTGAAACAGGGGACGGTTCCTCGTTCCAAAACTGAGTCAAAAGGGACGGTTCCCTTTAACTCATTGGAACGAGGAACCGTCCCCTGTTTCACTTAAGGTATACCGGTCTCATCAGGCTTCCCTCATCGAAAGTATATTCCGGTGTTCTGAATGGATAAGTTACCTCATCTTCATAGTACCACGGATCACCTTTATGAGCTTTATTCTTTAACACATGAAACTGCTGTGCCGGCATATTGCCCTGCGCCAGAAGAAATGCTTTTTTTCCATCCTTTTCACATGTATCCACAACCATCACAACATGTCCCGGCGATCCGCCATTAATAAATATATCTCCTATCTTTATGTCAGAAACCTCAACCGGTTCTGCTTCCTTCTCAACAGAAAGTGTACTTGCATAATTAAATACCGTCTCAAGATACTCTTCGAAATTTTCATCTGAATCTGATGCTTCCCCGTTATCTTTCCATTCAACGTTATTGCCATCTACTAAAACTCGCTTGCCGTTTTTAAAATCTTCCCAATCACATAAAAAACCACTTACAAAATGAAAAGCAATCTTATCTTCCTTACCGGTAGCTCTCATATATTCCGAATACATTCGAATTACCGAATCCGCACACTGCTGCAGATTCTTGTCACCAAGATGCATATCAAAAACGCAGGCTGCATAGTCCCATACTCTGCTCTTGCCGGTATATAGACGGACATGACTTTCGTCCGGCATAAGCTCATAATTTCTTATAAACTCCCCCATACTTCCTTCATCCTCAATTGTACGCTCGTAACCGTCCGGAACACTAATTCGTTCCTGCAGATTCTTCCCTTCTGAATTAATCAACGTAGGCTCACTTAATTTTTTCTCAAACCAAAAGAACGATGTAATAACTACTCCTACAAATACAACTATACCTATACTTACCAAAATCTTATTATTTTTTTTATTCTTTTTCTCCATATTATTTTTCTCCTCCTCTGTTAATCAAATTCAAAAAATACTTTATCTTCATTAATTTTTATATGAACAGGATTTTTTTGATGTATCGCAATTTCTTCATTCTCAAAAGTAACATTGGTGAAATATTTATAGAAATCCGCCAGTTCTTCATAACTACACTTAATTGACATTTCTTTTTCATATGCACCGGTAACATTAAGGTATTCCTTTGGAAACGGAATATCTACATATTCATCTTCCGTTTTCTCTACTCCAATAACTTCAGCACGTACATAATAAATGTATCTGTATATTCCATGTTTTTTTGTTTCTTCAAGTTTGACAGTCACAACATTATTATTCATGGTAATCATAATTTCATTATCATCACCTGATAATACAACCTTATCTCCATATTCTTTTTCGATCTCTTTTTTTATTTCATCCAAACTAAGTTTTGTTGCAAACTTACCATATTTATGTTCATACGATAATTTCCTGCAATCTATGTTTAATGAAAATACATCGCAATCATCTTCGCCGGAAGTTGCAATACAAAAACTGTCTTGACCATAATAAAGTGATGTGAATTTTAAAATACCTGAAATAAACGCACCAAAACATACTATTGCAGTGAAAGCAACATACCATTTTTTCTTTGATTTAAAACCCAGAAACAATGCTACCATGCAAAACAAAATTATGAAACAAGTAAAAAAAATTTTAAGAGACATAAACAGCTATCCTTTTCCCTTCAGCGATTACTAAGAATCATACCCCATAATAAGCTGTACTTTTTTAAGATTTTATTACAATTTTCTGAAATCTTAATCTGTTAAATCATTTACCTGTGTATCTTCATTTGTATGCTCCTTTGTACTTTTGCAAAACCGTTTTTGCCAAAACGTTAAAATTTTTCTTCTATCATTTTCTTTACAACCTTATCAAAATCCGATTCTATCGGTTGCGTCCTGTTATATATTTCATATTCCGCATTCGCCTTGTCAATGGCCTGCTTATGAGTTATCTTTCCATTGTCTTTAAGTATCTTGTACTGGCGAAATTCGAGAAATGCATTTACGCTTTTTTCGAATTCCTCCATAGTAAATACATTTTCACGCTCAATAAGATCTTCTATATAATCAAAATATCCGGTAACCGCACGTTCCAATTGACGGATTTGTTTCTCATCCAGATAATTCTTCGCAACAGAAACATCAGATTTAAGGATTCGTCCATCCGGAGCATTCTTCCATGTAGCAAGTCCCATATTCTTTTTCACATGATCAGCCGATTCATATACTATCTCAGCTGCTGTATGATTCGTAATTGCGTAATGGAACTTATTCTGAATTGTTGCATAAAAATGATACGCAACTTCTGAATCTTTTGTATAATCAATACTGCACTCAGCAAAAATATCTGTGATTTGTTGCCAGATACGACGTTCACTTGCGCGGATTGAGCGCACACGTTCCAACAATTCACGGAAGTAATCTTTTTCGAAAGCTGTTTTGCCTTGCTTTAATCGATCATCATCCAAAATAAACCCTTTAAGCATATATTCTTTCAGAATCTTTGTAGCCCAAATTCTGAAATTCGTTGCTTTTTTTGAATTAACACGATAGCCCACCGAAATAATTGCATCCAAATTGTAAAACATAGACTCATTATTCTGTGTTTTTCCTTGAATTGCGCCGTGCGGACTGGTTGTTGCAATTTTTGCAACAACCACTTTTTCATCAAGTTCTCCACTATCAAATATCTTCTTCAGATGTCTGCTTATGCCAGATTTATCAATCCCAAACACTTCAGCCATAGCCTTTTGAGTAATCCACAAGCTCTCGTTCATTATATACGCATCTACAGAAACATCCCCTTCATCTGAATGATAGAGGACCATCTCCATCTGTTTATCAAAATCTCTCATTGACGGTTATCCTCCTTTTCTTTCACCATTTCCTCATACTTCAACTGATAAGAAATAAGTCTCGGAATATATTCTGGCGGAGTTCTTCTCCCTGCTTCCCAATCTTCCAATGTTCGAACAGGGATACCCGTATGTTCTGAAAACTCTTTGCGTGACATCCCTACTTTTTCTCGTAAGGCTTTTATTGTTTTTGCTATCTCCATATGCTTTCACCTCGCATTGCGTTATATATAGCATATTATATCACAAAAATTCTCATCCGCAATGCGTGGTTGAAAATTTATTTCTACGAATGCTTTTCTTAATCCCCACTTTTTTATTCATAATCATCAACAAATCTCGATATATTTTCAGTCCACAGCTCTATAATCTCATTCTGTCTCAACACTATAACCTAGCTAGCAGAACTACGCTTTCCACATGCGGTATCTTCCCACAGAGCTTTAACAGATTGCGGACCACCCGCAAACTCAGTATTTAACACCCTTTTGGAGATTTTCATATAATTGCAATCAAACCGTTACCATTCAGCGTACAAACCAGTTTAGTAACCTCTCTTACAGAGAGTACGCCGATTATTTGTTACACCGATATTGGCAATAATTGTTGTAATAACAGCTGCTGGTATTGGCATATTTTTTGTCCGCATATTTCTTTAGGATATAAATTGAATTGGCTTTTACACCTTTTCAAAGTATACTAAGGAGGTCACGTTTCATTACCTCCTATGTTTATAGGGAGGTCGTATTTCACGATGTTTCATCACACCCCCTTTATTTCAGCATTAATATTTGCCAGAACTTTTTTAGTATCACTATCAACACCAGCAGTAAACATTCCATTTATTATTGCATGGAAGTCAGAACCTAGTTTTCTGTACACCCAGCCGTCTTTCTTTGCCAGCTTTACTTCTTTCAGAACATACTCCCAAAACTCTTTACTAATGTAAACAGCTCGTAGTTCCTGAAGTTTAGTAACATCTTCAACTTGTGAATACACATTTTCATAATAAGGGTTTAATAGCCAATATACAACCTGAATAGGACGATAGCTTTCAATATTTCCATATCGTGAAATAAGTTTGTTTCCAGTTATATCATTGCACAATGCTCCATAAATGATTTCATCACCCGAAGACAGCCTTGTATAATACTCCTTATAGCGAGTTACAAACTCATGCATTTTATCAAGTTCGCTCTGCGTAGAAAAATAATGCACTAAATAATTTAGATCCAATAATAATTCAGATGCAAAAGCTTCATCTCTTTCTTTTTCATCTGAGCATCCATAATATCGTCCATGCGCGACCTTATTTCTTACTAGATTATTAAAGTAATGCCCAAAGTATTCTGCAGCTTCTGGATACAAAGGTGATGCAGACTCATTTAATGCAGTAATCTTATTTTTTAGCACCGCATTTTCATGAATATTCGGTTTATCAAACCTAGAAAACGTTGTTGCATCTTGCAAATAATCTGCAAACATTCCTTCAATTTGAACTGGAACTACATTATTAAATAATTCAAATTCCTGATTCTGATAAAGTTCCAAAGCCTTTTTTAATATGCCAGATCTACGTCTTAAGCAAACACTTTGGTCTATCCTTGCAAGTAACTCCGACATAATCTCAAAATCTGCAATCATTTTCTTTAGCTTTACATTATAACTTGCTAAATCATTTTCTTTTGAATCATATAGATCATCAATAGAAGGTAGCAATGACAAGTAATCATCTACGGCCTGCTTTGCCTCCTCCACTGTTTTATACTTATAATCACTAAAAATATCGTAAGCCTTTTCAATCATTCTGCTTCTCTTTATCTTGAAAAACAGTGCATAATCTCTTTCTATATCATCTTCCCATATTTCAAAATAATCACTGTACAAAAAAAAGGCGGCTTTACGATGATCTTCTCTTTCCTCTCTTGAATTATTCAATGCTTGTTCTCTGAGCTTTATTTCAACTGCACTAGAATCACCCAAATCACAAAACTCAGCTAGGCTATCATTAATAACACCTTCCTCATATTTAAGCATATCAATTCGAGTTCTCAAAGTTTCACTCTCTAAGCACAAGCGATATAGTTCTTGTTCCTCTGTTGTCATATCTTGAATAAATGACCTTATCGCTTTTCTGTTCTTTAATTCCTCTATCTTCTTATCAGTCGAATCCTTCTGTGAATTAACTGCTATTAACTCATGATTATACTTTGTTCTTACAGAATTCAGTTGAGTAACAAACACCTCATTATAACGTGACTCTACTTCCTTCAAAGCTAAAGCTGGTAATATCTTTATTCCCTGATCTTCTACAATAGCTTTGTAGTATTCTGATTGAGTAAGATTATTTTCTAAATATGTAATAGCTGCAACAACTTTATTAATTCTTTCAACTGTTGCTCCATCAACATTATTCAAAATGTATTTATAATAATATTCCCCCAACCGTTCATCTGACTTCGCTTTAAAAACAGCATCCTCAATGAGCTTATCTAGCTTTTCCTGTATAACGATAGAAATAGCTTTAAACACTTCATTCTCATCAACTTCATAATCCTCGTACTTTCTAAACTTCACTATCGTAAAAATAACCGCTACTATTCCAACCAACATGCAAGGAATTATCCATTTCATTCTTTATTCCTCCCCTGCTGCAATCTCATTTAGAATTGTGTATTCTTCTCCAAATGGTACCCAATACAAGGCATTTGTATTATATGCAAATAATACCTCTGCATATTTTAGTGTATTTTCCTTTTTTAACTTTTGACTAGCTACGAATAAATCATGATCAATAGAGACCACATAGAATCCTTCATAGTTGTCATACATATCTCTATATTTCTGACATCTTGAATCTAATCCATATGTAACCTTGAACACCTTTTTGTGTAGACCACTTCCCCATGATTTAGTATCAGCCGCGCAAACTGGTTGCATGCTACATAAGTCATTTGCAATTTCAGTTACAATATCACTCGCACTCGCTACTTGAAGGCATACCATGTTTACAGAATCAATGAAACCAAACAAAGCCCATAGATTTTTACCGGAACAAAGTTCACCTAAATCGCTTTTTAATCTTCTCTTATTAATCGTCAAAATATCTGTTTTACTAATCTTTAGAACTTTATCTACTCCAGAAATATGAAGAAGATTTTCTTCTGAGAATTTCACACACTCATCATTTAATAGAGCCCTATTTATCTTTTCAATTAATGTTATATCAACCGGAAGCCAATCAACACTGTCAAGATTCTCTCTAGTTAACCATTGTGACTCAGATGCCTCCTTCAGCTCCAAATTGCCAGATACTACATTTGCCCAGAAGCAGTCCATTGATAAATGAAATGTCGGATAATCATACTCAATAGTATCAATCAATTCTCCGACTTCGATATTAGTATCTAATTCTCCTTTTATTTCTCTGACTAAGGCTTGCTGAGGTGTTTCTCCTTCCTCGATCTTTCCACCTGGGAATTCCCAGCCACCTTTAAATTCTCCATAGTCTCTAGCAGTTGCAAAGATTTCATTATCTCTGCGAATTACTGCTGCCACAACTCTAATTGTCTTCAAATTTTCTCACTCCTTCACTCAAAACTAGCAAACACCATAAGCATTCATTATATAGCCACGTTTACAGCTCCACTCGCAAAGAAAGATTGCATAATAAGCAGTTTTTCATCTTCTATATTTTGATTATAATGTGCCCCCATCCATACCACTTCGTTTTGAAAAACATATAACAGTTCGTCAAATGATGAGCTTAACATATGATTTGATACAGCAGCATTAGGCTCAATTATTATTGCCTTTATTGTTTTCTTCTTTTTCTGTATCGCTGTTGTTACTCTGTGATTCCCATCAACTACAAGTTCCTTATATATTTTCCCAATTGTAAACGGAAATATAATAATCGGATCTTCTCTATCAACTAAACAATCTGTCTCCGTCCAATTAATAATCTTATTCTCTATAAACTCATCTATTGAAATATCAATGGCATCTTCTTCTGTTATTCCGCTGTTCTTAAGCATTTGAATAATTCTCGATACTCGAAAATGGATATACATTTCATTTTCTTGCATCTTTACAATAGACTGAAAGGTTTCTGGCGCTTCCAGCTTCTCCTTCATTATCATACTTTGGTTATTGGGATCGGTGTATGAAATTACTGAGTTTTTATCAGCCTCCATTAATTCTTCTACCCATTTATCAACATACATTTGCTGAAGTTCTTTATCATGAAAAATCTTCATTCCCATCAGTTCTTTTCTCATATTAGGGTAGTTTATTGAATATGTTTTTCCTGTCATCATATTGATTGGCATATTTCTTTCTCCTTTTACTTTTAGGTAGTATCAAATTTACTACCCGTTTTTAGTTCTAAAACCTTGATTTATCGGGAGGTTAAAATAAAATGAGCATTGACCTCCCTTTTTGGTATAATGTCAGTGACCAAACCTTCATAAACCAAGGAGACAATGCTCGTGAACATTATACTTTATTTACTTCAAATCATTCAACAACTCTATCAACAAAACTGCTGGCTGATAAATTTCATCTGCAGATATATACCGCTTAAGCAATGGGCTTTCGATGACTCCCATTCACCAAAATATCAAAAGTTCAAAGTTGATGAACTGCCTAAGATTGTCTATTACCATCATGACTGGGATTGGAAAGCTCTCAACAACTACTATACCCAGCGCTATGGTAAACCTGTTAAGCCTATCAAGAGACGTTCTGAGTGTGACATTCCGGAGAATTGCACATGCCCTTCATGTCATGCACCTCAGCCTTATCTCTACAAAAACAACGGCAAGGCAGGTCAGATACTGTGTAAGATCTGTCAGACTGCATTCACTCCTGGTGACAACCACTTTGATAATCAGATGTCTCTAAAGTGTCCGCACTGTCAGCACACTCTTGTCCGCAAGAAAGACCGTAAGCATTTCGTCATCCATAAGTGTGTTAATCCCAAGTGTCCTTACTATCTCCGCAATCTAAAGAAAGTTGATAAAGAAGACCTTGATGAAGACTATGGGAAGAACAAATATAAGCTTCACTACATCTACCGCGAATTCACGATAGATTTCTTTAAGATGGACTTAAATTCTCTTCCGAAGAATGCATCATCGCTTAAGTTTAATAAGCACAACGCATATATCATGTCTCTTTGCCTTACATTCCACGTCAATCTTGGATTATCTCTTCGTAAAACAAGGCAGGCATTATTTGATCTATATGGCATATCTATATCCCATCAGCAAATCGCCAACTACTGCAAAACAGCAGCCATCTGTGTTAAACCTTTTGTAGATAACTATCCCTACGAAAAGGGCTCTGCATTTGCTGCTGACGAAACATATATCAAAGTCCGCGGAATCAAAGGTTATGTTTGGCTTATACTCAATGCTACCACCAGAGCCATCATTGGTTATCAGATATCTGACAATCGTGGTGTCGGTCCCTGCATTCTTGCCATGCGAATGGCCTTCAAAGGTATCACTGAACTCCCCAAAAACTTTAAGTTCATAGCTGATGGTTACAGCGCATATCCTTTAGCTGCACAGCAGTTCTTCCGCCAGTTTGGAGAAAAGTTCAAGTTTGAAATCACCCAGGTAATCGGTCTCCAAAACAATGACGAAGTATCCAAGGAATATCGTCCTTTTAAGCAGATGATAGAACGCCTTAACCGTACTTACAAAGCCTCATATCGCATCACCAATGGATTCGATAATTACGATGGTGCCAACTATGATCTGACTCTCTGGGTTGCGTATTACAACTTCCTGAGGCCGCACAAACACAATGGTTTCAAGCCTCCAGTTGTAGATGACATACTCTCAAAAGCTGAAAACATGCCAGCCAAATGGCAAACAATGATATACTTCGGCCAGGAAAAGATACTGGAGCTTCAGGAAGCCAGCTGATTGTTCTTAGATTCTGAGCCCGAGGTATCAACCTAGCCACCGCGTTAGCGGCATTGCCCTTGATGGCACAAAAATAACTGCTACACTGCTGTAATCGACGAAGAAAATCTGATTGTTCTTGAGTTCTTCGCCGTCGGTGATTTACCGTCAGCAGTTATTTTTTGTGCTGTCAAGGGTGGCGTCCAGCTACCTCAACCTATATATCTGCAATTTTCAAGGTTCATCTGAACCTATTTTTTATACCCAGTTTTTTTATAGATCATTTGACACTATCTATCATTTGAAGGTATATCTGGATCTCTTCTAACCTTAATCTGCAACCCAGCCATTTCATTATGCATGTGTGCAAAGCTAATCTTAGAAAACATAGCTACAGTATTGGTATATCTAGAATTCTCATCACCAATAGCATATTTATTATTACTATCAAATCCTAGATTTTCCATATCTACACGAAGCATAAAAGCCCATGAAAAAATTTTCTTAACAGCCATCTCATCGAAATTATGAAATTTATCATAATAGCAAAGGAGCGCACAATAAAATAAATTCTTTGTATATCCAAATCCGGCAGAACCAAACTTCACCTTATCCATGTCCTCCGGTGTCTCTACATCTTTTCCACCACAAATAACCAGTTTTATTTCCTTAAAACGAGGATTGTTACATATTTCAGACTTAATATCTCTAAGCAAATACATATAATGCTCTACCATTTCAAAGAAATCATTTCCTGCTATGAATGGCTCTGTAATCTGGAAATATGGCATAGCTCTGCTTGCTCTTCTTGCATAAGAATATGTTGAACCTTCTGCTATTCCTTTGTAGGTATCAATCTCTTTTGCTGTAAATGGTCTGCTCTTAATTCCTCTTGACCAGTTCCAGATAGGGAATAAATACAAATCGAATAACTCACCAATCTGAGCAGTATCTTTAGCTTCCAACTTTGTAACAGCATGCTCCATCTCATATGGATATTTTTTCATTTCGCGTAAATGGTACGCCTTCAATAAGTCATGAGGATCCAGGGCCTTTCCACGAGTATTTTGTGAATCAAAAAGCTGGAAGGCCTCAGACACTTTATCTACACATATAACAACAACCTCTAAGATGTTCTCAAAAGCATTAACGAATTCCTTCTTTGCTTCATCGCTCTTTAATGAAAACCACTCTCGAATAAAAGTATAATTCCTGTGAATATTATATTGAGTAGCTTTATTAGCAAATTTCTTCTCCAATATCGTACAATTAAAATCTTCTTCAATGCACTGTTTCAGAAGCACCAATGAAATAATTCTTTGCTGACCGTCAACAACATCAAAAATATCATCTTTTGTTTTATGAAGAATTATTGTTCCAATACGATATTTAAAATCAGTTCTGTATCTATCTGCATCACTTATTGCATTCGTAATATCAGATAACAAATCATCTATATTCTAAATATCCCATTTATATGGCCTCTGATAATCAGGGATATCCAGCTTCATATTCAATAATTCATTTACACTTTTTATCTCAGCCATACGTTCACCACCTAACGTTATAGTAATGAGCTAATATCATGCATTCGTTCTCTTATATTCATAACTTCAAACGCAAAACAAGCTTCCCTTGAAATTTTCAAAAATCACTTAAGACATTTGGTTTATAAACTGCTTCAGGTTTAACTTCAGCCACTTTATCTGCATAAGTTGAATCTTATCCCAAGAGTTTTTTCCATTATATTTTTCATCCACATTTTTTAGTAATTGTTCTAGTGCTTCAATATCCTTTTCATCAAATTCTCCCTTGCCCGCGTGACGATATACCGCAAAAAGTATCCCTCTGAAATCTTGCAACTGCTCTGATGTAGATTTTAATAACATCTCAACAATATTATCTATATTATATTTACTCAAAAATCTGTGTCCTGTAATATAATCATAAGTATTTCTACAAACATCATTGTATAAATCCTCAATATCTTTAGGGGCATACGAAAACATTTGTTGCTTGTTTTCAAAAGAAATTGACTCCGTCAAACGCTTCAGGAAATCTTCATATTCACATTTAATTTTCTCTTCTTCAATACTATACGTATGTGAGAAGAATATATCCGCATCTGTATTAGTTTTCTTCCCTATTCCCTTTGCATTTTTTATCATCAGTTCACAGGATTTTTTATAATCAAATCCTACCACTGAGCCTACATAAATCATATAATATGCCAACTTGCAATACGCATGAATCCCTATTAAATCTGGTTCGTTCAATTTCTGTTCAACATTTTTTAATGCTAACAATACATGTTCTTCTGTTTCTTCATAATAGTTACTAAGGATTTTCAAATCTGGATCCTTGTATTCAGCATGCCTTTCAAAAAATCTGAATTCTTTATATGCCTCATACACCTTATGAACCGATGAATTGTCAAAAGTTTGCCACCTTATATAATCATATGAAAACCTCATTAGCGGCATATCATTAGATCCTAACTTAGTAGACAAATAATCATTCCCCTCCCATTTAGGGAATTCATCAGCTTTGATATTAGATGACAGGTTTATATTACCAAACATCAAACATTCAAAAAAATCATCCTCATAATCGTTACTATCCATTTTGTCAATAATATCAACCGTCTTTTGTATAGCGAAAATAAATGTACGCAAATTCTTCCTGCATATATTTCTAACTGAATTAGAAACCGTTTTATTCAATTCCTTATCACGTTGAAATATCATATTAAGTTTGTAATTATCAAATCCTTTAATAATCTGTTCAACAGCTTGCTCAAAATCTCCATTGAATTGAATCGTATCACTAATTGTTTTTTCTTTAATCCGAAGATATAATTTAACTTCTTCCGGAATCTTTTTTTTAGCTTTTTCACTCTGATTTCTATCAGTTATCCTAGAAAAATCGAATTCTATTTTGCATTCTGTTTTTCTTAATATTTCATTTTCATTAGCAACCAATAGAACCTTGACGCCATCTCTTTCAACCAAACCATTTACATATCCTAACAAACCAGTGACACTAATATTACTTCTTTCAACATCCTCTAAGATTAGTAATTTATCTTTCAGGTTCACTGATTCATATAACTCGGTTAAATCCTTATCATCCAATCCCAGATTAATTCCTGCTAATCCCGTTATATTTTTAAGAACATTTTTAGCTATAACTTTTCCTGCGGTAATAGTTTCTGAATGCTTTCCACCCAAAGTACTCATTCTCAATTCCATATATATACTTTTACTAATCATAGGAATGTCATCCAGCCCATACAATGAGACCACAACGGAGGTTGCCTTATTTTTCTTTAAAAAAGGCACTAAATCATTTTCTATGTAATAAGTCTTTCCAGAGCCCCATTCACCAGTAAGCATTATGGCAGTCTGGGTTTTATCTTTTTTCAGATAATGTAATATGTAATTATTTAATTCACTCGTTGTCATAATGCCTCCATTTTTAAGTCAAATATTTTTCTTTGGTTACTTACTACAATCACAATCATGACCTAAACCGAATACTTCTAAAAGTTCTCTGCCTGCTCTAAAACTTTCTTGTATACATCATCAATTGTTACTGGTGGGTATCCTTATTCATCAAATTAGCTTATCTCAGTTGGCCCAAGTGAGTCATTTGAAGTTGTAATGGCAATAGCCTCTGTCCAATAATCCTTCTTAGGATTTCTGCTATGCTCTACCAAACGGTTAAGAATACCCTCACCATTTTTCCTTACACCAGCCTGTCCTATATAGACCACATTCTTATCAGTCTGATCATCTTTACCAAATAAGAAGTACACACCGGTCTGCTTAAGCTCCTCTCTATCCTTGCACATATCAAGAGATGTACGTGGGATTTTGAATGCTAAGCCAGTCCAGTTGGCCAGCGTGCATTTAATGCGACCATTTACGTCGCTGTCCATAAGGTAAAGATTTATGCTTTTGCCACGTGGCATAAGATCACCTGCTTTCATCATTATTCAACCAAGGATAACAAAGCATCTAGCTTTTCAACTATTCGATGTTGCTCTGCCAATGGTGGAAGTGGTAACACATATTTAATCATTCTGATCATTGTTAATGTATCTACTGTAGTTCCGCCTGAATTGCTTTCGATCTGTTTTTTCATTGCATCTGAATTCATGACATAACGCAAATAATATGGGTCTACAGCAGCATAGTTCTCAAAACACAAAACAGATGCATCCTTGTAATAAAAATGATCAGATTCCTTCACAACATACGTTTTTCCTAGGGTACCAACAGCACTAACCATTAGGTCACCTTCACTTGGAACACCAGATTTTGAAAACTCATCATATAATTCTTCTGAAATATATAAATCATTATCAACAAAACCTTCATCCGCAAGTTTTGCTATTTCACGTGCACGATAAAACGGTATTCCTTCTTTTCTCCAATCAGATTGATGTACACGTCTTGCTGAGACTATATTTACTATTTCTCCCCAGCATACCCATTTCCAATTACTAGGGATATCAAACAAAACATCTTCTTTATTAACTTCAAGCTTTGTCTTGTCCTTCTTAAATCTTTTTGATTTAATCAAGGCCTTTTTCTTCTCCTGTATATGTCTATACAACTCCTCTGCTGTTCCATCCTCCGGCAGCTGTTCTGTCAACTGCCCTTGAATAGCCGCATCGATCAATTTGCTCTTCAAAGCTTCCTGGTTTAACACATACTGTTCCTGCAAAGCATCAATCTTATCAAGGATTTCAAAAATAGCTTCTATCTTTTCAACTATTCTTGTCTGTTCAGCTACTGGTGGGAGAGGCACTACAAGAGAATGTACCCTCTTTGATGAAAATCCTTGTAATCCTATCCCCTGGCCACTAATCATATTAATTGACTTATATAGTCGCATAACATAATAGTAAAAAACAGGCAACAAAGTCGATAAATACGGTCTCAGTTTATGAATATGATTTTGGATCCTCATCTCGTAAGAAAAAGGCCAAATAGCAGAACGACCTATATCTCCACCTTCGCATATTAGCAGATCACCTTTTCTTATCGTGCACTTCTCAATTTCCTCATCTTTAAAATACATCTTTTTGAGATTGTCCAATTCAAAATGATCCCAATACATATTAGATGTCGTTATATATTCTAGTAAATTACCTTCTTTATTAGACGAATTTAGTGCTTTGCCAGTGTTATGGCTAAAAATCTCACCAAAATAAACCCATTTCCAATTCTCTGGTAATTCAAATGGAGTATCGTCATTAGGTACATCTCCTATCGACTTCGTTTTCTTTATTTTCTTTTCATTAACTAATCTAGCTTTTTCCTTTGTTATTTGGTCGTACAGTTCCTCAGCAGTCCCATCTTCTGGTAGTTGCTCTGTTAACTGCCCCCTCATTGCAAGATTAAGAACCTTATTTCTAATAGCCTGTGTATCTATCAAATTTCAATCCCTCCCAGCAATTCCTTTAACTGAGCGACAGCCGCACTGATTCCATCAGCCTCATCCTGCATCTCTTCAAGGATCTCGCCAACAGTTCTGTCATCTTCCTCTGTTAGATCAATCCATTTGAAGTTAAGGTCTTCACGTGCTTTGACCTCTTCCTCAGTGAACTTACGCCATCTGCCGTTTGGATTTTTTTCTGCATCATATGTTTCCTTACGGTCCTGCATGTGGCCAGAGCAGTAACAATCCACAAAGTCCTGTAAGTGTTCTCTTGTCATCGGCTTAGTTGCCATTGTATGCTTTACACCCGTTCGATAATCATATACCCATATGTCTTTTGTAGGTTCTCCTTTGTCAAAGAAGAGCACATTTGTCTTAACTCCATTAGCATAGAATATTCCAGTAGGAAGTCTGAGAATAGTATGAAGGTTATAACCCTTCATCAGCTTTTCTCTGACCTTTGCTGTAGCATTAGCATCAGTAAGTACACTATCAGGTAATACCACACCAACTCTTCCTCCGGTCTTTATAATCGACATAATATGCTGAAGGAAGTTAACCTGATTATCTGTTGTTTTAATAAACTCTGGCCTGTTTGCAGACACCTCCACACTTCCTTGCGGACGTGTACCAAATGGAGGATTTGTTATAACTACCTGATACAGATCATCTGTTGTCTCAATAAGAGAATCCTTGTAAGCTATCGGACTCTTATTAACACCGATATCATGTAGATATAGATTCATTGATGCAAGTGTTACAACAAGTGATGTATTATCAGCCCCATAAAGAGCGTTATTCTTCAAGAACTTCTGTTTCTCCACATCCTTGCTCTGCTTACGCATATGCTCATATGCAGCAAGTAAGAATCCACCTGTTCCACAGCATGGATCCGCAACCGTCTCTGTAATCTTAGGGTCTATTACATCTACAATGGCAGATATAAGGGCTCTTGGTGTAAAGTACTGACCGGCACCACTCTTTCTATCCTGCCCATTCTTCTCAAGGATTCCTTCATAGATAGCACCCTTGAAGTCACCTTCCATCATGTACCAGTTTTCTTCCGATACCATGTCAATAACTTTCTTTAACATTACAGGACGGTCAATCTTATTAGTTGCCTTTGTAAAGATAGTACCAATAAGGCCCTCATCTTTTGAAAGCTCTTCAAGGATATCCTCATACTTTTCTACAAGATCATCTCCACTCTGTTCTATAAGATCAGACCACTTGTATCCTTCAGGAATAGAGCTTCCTAGCCCTAGCTCCTCCTTTTCATCATCCATTTTCAAAAACAAAATATATGTCAGCTGTGTAATGTAGTCAGTAAAACCAACACCTGCAGCTGCAAGTACATTTGCAATATTCCATACTTTATTCAGTAAAGCACCTTCTGTTTTTTGATTTGCCATATTAAGCCACCTTCAATAAAATATTTGATAATGCCTGCATCTCTTCAGCAAGCACCTTTCCTCCGAAACTCGATACGCCTCTTCTCCAAAGGTCCGTATCGATTTCATTTAGTTCATTAACAGAGATAGCGCCGTCATTAATAACGAACTCAGCTATTTGACGCATAATCTCTACTTGGTCATCTGTCAATGTACGATGTTTTTGACCACAATACAGGTTAAACATTCTCGCATAGCCATTGATCAGACTAGTAAGTTTTTGATTCTTCTTATAAGCATACCTTACAATCTGAATCAGATTAGTAAGAGCATTTACATTAGTCTTTGTATCTAGCTCATCCACATTTCCTTCGGTATCTAATATCCTATAATTCTTCCAGATCTGATATACCCCATACTGCCTGCTTTCAGACAAGAGGCGTTCCCTAAGTTCTGTCAGCATAGTATGTGTAACAACAGTATCCTCAGAATTGTATATAATACGCAAAGCCTCAATGCTGTCTTTATTCTTGTCTAGATATGCTTCAAAGTTCTCTATAAAGTTCTTAGCCGTCTCCTTAGAGAACCCTGCATAGATCACCTCATCAGGATCCTCTTCTGTACTTATGATATAGCCTCGCTGCATCTCAAGAAGCTTATT
>CACXFB010000044.1 GCA_902766825.1 uncultured Lachnospiraceae bacterium | reverse complement strand
GCAAATTTAACGATTGCTGGTAGTGGGAAGATGATAAATGGTTATGGCAGAAAAAAGGAGAATACAACGCCGGTACATATTTATTATGATTCAGGTATAACAAATCAGAGCATAGATGTTATGATATACGGTTCTGACAGTGTGAATGGAACATATAGATTTAACATATGGTGATATTTTTTATACCATAAATTATAAAACAAGCAGAAATTGTCCTAACCAAGTATATCAGACATTTGCTAGCTCAGCATACGCAAAGTTCAAAGTGTTCTGTGGATATAATACGGGAACATTTACAGGAACATGGAGACCAGATAATAGCTAATTGACAATGTAAGGAGTTGATTATGGTGGTATGGGCGAAAAAGTCGCTCATACCATTGTAAAAAAATATGTTATAGGAGAATGACATGAAAAACCAGATTAAAAGAGCAATTTTCAGTAAAGGAATGCTTATTGTATTATTTATAAGTATTGTTCTTAATGCATTGTTTATTAAATACATAATAGGAAGATACAATGAATTAAATGCAACTATGATAAAGAATGACGGAGGAATCAGACCTTTGGATCGATCTCCTTTTAATTGTTTTATACTTATAAATCCTACGGTGTATGGCACATATTATCATTATATTATTCCATTATTGTGTGCGTTACCTTTTGCTGCTTCTTATAGTATAGAGCGAAAAAAAGGGTATGTAAAAAATGAATTTATTAGACAGGGGAAAATTAATTATATTGTTAAGAAGATAGTTGCAACATTTATATCAGGGGGAATTGCAGGTAGTATGCCGGCTGTTATAAGTTTTCTCTGGATATTTACTTACAGACCATATATAGCACCGACTCCTGCAAGTGGTGAAGTAGCAGGTAGTAATACAACCATCGGAATGCTGTATTTTACTCATCCTTTTGTGTATTATGGATTATTTTTTATATCTATGTTTGCAATATGTGGATGTTTTGCATTAATTGCACTTTTGATATCTGATTTTACGGTTAATGTTTTGACAGTACTTATTTCCCCTATGTTTATTGATGTGGTATTAAGTGCAGTGCTTAGCAACGATAAGACAAAGTATTTGATGTCGAGTATGTTGGAATTGAGAAGGGAACATAATTATGTTGCAACATTTTTTGTGGTTATAAGTTGTATTAGTTTTATATCTATAGTAATGTATATACATAATAAAAACAGGGATTGTTATTAAGGGGGATCGATATATGAAAGCATGTACAAATAAAAAAATTATAATAGTAATTATATGTTTTATTGCGGTCGTATTATATGCAGTTGCAGTTTATAGGGTTAATAAGAATACTCCTGTTGTAGAATATAAGACGATTGAAAAAGGGGATGAAGTGACATACAAGAACTATACTATAAAGGTAATAGATTCAAAGGTATATGATCTTAGTGAACTTAAAAAGATATATGGTATTGAAGATTATGAATATAAGGCACCATTAGAGGATGAACATGTTAAATGTATACTTACGCATATGGTTATTACAAAAAACTATGAGTGGACTAATGATATGGATTATGAATACAGTGCGATAAATGGTGAAGTGTCTACATCTACATGGAGCAATGGAATCGAAGGTGACCTTTTTTATCTGATTAATTCTGATTACACAGCATCAGAAGATAAAGTTGGAGAGAGTTATGACGTGATGGTTCCGGTATTAGCTCTTGATATTCATTATCCTGAGAAGATGTGGAATGATTTGTTAGGAGTGCCAACATACATAGTATATGAATATAATAAAGAATTCGGCGGGATTCCAAGATTAATGATTAATTGAAAGTTAGGAAGGTGGGCATATGAATAATAACAATAATAAAAAAATTAAATTAAAAATGATTGTTTCCTATGCTGTCACGTTAGCATTGATTGCTATATGCGTCTTTGCATTCATACTTAATAAGCAGGGAAAGACACTTAAAAGTTTCATTGAAGAAAAAGCAGATGAACATAGAAAGTCTGAAAGTGTTAATAGTGGTAGCGATGATGGCGGCAATGTAGAAAGAGGAGAATATGGATACTACGGAAATATAGAGACATACGGACCTGTTACTACATTTAATTTTTTAGAGGATGATTATATAAGGCAGCTTCTTAGTGATGATGATTTTGATGTTCACTACACGGTAACTAAGCCATCTGTGGAATATGACAGGGATAATAAAAAAGGAATTCCGATAAAAGCTTATGGTGAAAGTGAAGAGGAAGCAGATTACAAAGCATGCATTAGTGCTATATATCAGAATAAGGTTAATAATGCTAATAAGCCCGAATGGGTTGAAAAATTAGACGGCCAAGCAATAAGTGAGAAGCAATATATCCCTAAAGAAAGTGAAATACATGTTGGTGATACTTTCAGGGATTATGACAGTAAAGTTGACTGGACAATAGACAATATAAGCATAAGAGATAATATATCTGATCTGGATTACAATCTTATAATACATGAAAATTATAATACACAAGATCTTGTTGATATGACAACGGGAGATATCAAACAGGGATTGGTTAACTATATAAAAGGCGGTGCACCTGCTAACATCGCATTTCTTCAATTGGATGTAACATTAAAAAGTCATGCCCAGTGGATAACTAAGGTAGCTTTTGATCCACAACTGATGTTTATTGAGGACAAAGGGGATTATTATAACCCTACAGATTATTTTGATTATATGGTTGAACCATATACGGGAACTGATGGCTACAATATTTTTTGCAGCAAAGATATTTTTACGGGAACCAAATATCCTGGTGAAAGATTCTTTTATCCTCTTGAATTCGAGGAAGAGGTTCAGGTATCAATGGGATGGTTTGTAGATAAAGATAACCTTGACGGACTGTTATTAAATTTTTCAACCCCTTCATGGTACAACGATTCTTATCATTTTATTAATGTTAAAGAAGAACTGGATAAATAACGGCAAAAGGAGAAGTGTGATTATGGACAACAATAATTATATAAAAATCAGTAATTTATCAAAGAAAATCAGAGGGTCACAGGTGCTTACAGACATTAATCTGGAGCTTAAGGGTGGTACCGTATATGGAGTAAGCGGCAAGAACGGATGTGGAAAAACAATGCTTATGAGGAGTATATGCGGACTTATAAAACCTACACAGGGCGAGATTGAGATTAACGGAAAAATACTCTGGAAAGACATATCATTTCCGCAAAGTATTGGTGCGCTCATTGAAAACCCGGCATTTTTAGGTGGATATACCGGCTTTGAAAACTTAAGAATTCTTGCGGATATAAAAGGAATTGCAACTAACGAACAGATAAAAGAGACAATAGCTAAGCTTGGACTTGATCCTGAAGATAAAAGAAAGTACAGAAAGTATTCCCTTGGAATGAAGCAGAAGCTTGGAATAGCCTGTGCCATAATGGAGAAACCGGATGTAATCATACTAGATGAGCCTATTAATGCCATAGATGAAAAAGGTGTGACATTGGTAGAAGAAGTGTTGAATGAACTAAAAGAGGAAGGCAAGATTATACTTATTGCGTGTCATGATAAAGAGGAACTGGAATTGCTTTCGGATACGATATTCTATATGGAGGAAGGAAAAATTGTG
>CACXFB010000043.1 GCA_902766825.1 uncultured Lachnospiraceae bacterium | reverse complement strand
GTTAGTATATTATATCGTTGGTGCATTTTTGACACTGTTTTTTTTGCAAATTATTAAAAATCATATAGCTGTGAAAAATGAATTGCATAAGCTGAAAAACATAATATTTGCATTTCAGCTTTTACAAATACCAGGTCTTGTTTTATTGGCAGCCACACCATTCACAGGTATGCTTTATTATTTTGACAGCCAGAACTATTATCATAGAGGACCACTTTATGGTGTATGGTATTACATCACGCTGATTTCGTTTATCTTTATTATAGTTGTATATATGGCCTGCAGAAAGAAAATAGACCGTTTTCCCGGACAGGTTATCATAGTAGCTTCTGTGATTCCATTGATAGCCTTTATATGTAATTATGTTTATATAGGTATCAGCTTTAATAATATTTCTGTATCTATTACGGCTTTGATTATCTTTTTATTGTATGAAAAACAACGAACAGATGTTTTGGTTTTGAATGCCTGTGAACTTGAAAAGGCTCAGATTCATCTTGTGGAAAGCAGACTTGCCCTTGAACACAGTAAGAATGAAACTTTGATGGCACAGATACAGCCGCATTTTATCAATAATTCTCTGATGGCTTTGAGTTACCAATGCTTTGATTACCCTGAAATTTACGAAAACCTTACGAACTTTTCACGCTATTTGCGTTCTCATTTTGAAGCACTAGGAGACACTCGGCTGATTATGTTTGAGCAGGAAATGGAAAATATTGAAGCTTACCTTGCACTGGAAAAATGTAATTTTGGTGACCGGCTAAGGATAGAATATGATATTGATTGTGATGATTTTCTTATTCCGGCACTGTCTGTTCAGCCTCTTGTGGAAAATGCCGTTCGTCATGGTGTTGCAACCTATGAAAAAGGCGGCACTGTACAGATTAACACTCACAGAGCAGATGGCGAGATTATTATCGAGGTGATAGATAAGGGCTTTGGTAAAAGCAATATTACCCCTCAGCAGGAAACTCGTAAGGGAATTGGAGTTGAAAATGTTCGTGCAAGGTTAAAATCTATGAGCCGTGGCAAGCTTAAGATAGTAGGTAACGAACAAGGAACGACTGCGAGAATTACCATAGATGATATAGGAAAAGTAGGAGGATTATAAAGTGATAACACTTTCTGTAGATGATCAGTATGAAGTTACTTCTTTGATGAAGAAAATGCTGACAAAAATTGACCCGGGCGGTACGCATTTGACTGCTGCTAATATAGATGAGGCTTTTGAATTACTGTCGGATAATGTGCAGATACTTTTTCTGGATATCGAAATGCCGGGGATAAACGGCATTGAAGCGGCTGACCTGCTGCAAAGCCAATATAAAAAACTGAATATCATTTTCGTGACGGGACATCCGGAATATGCATTTCAGGCACATGGTGTGCATCCGAGCGGTTTTCTTGTGATACCGGTGGATGAACAGAATATTATGCGTGAGCTGAAGCATCTGCGATTACCAATAGACGTTTCAAAAAGTCCGTTGAGAGTGCGATGCAGTCCGTTTGCAGTGTTTGTTGGAGAGCAGCCGTTTGATTTCAAGAGCGACAGATCAATCGAGATGTTTGCCTATATGGTATATAAAAATGGAGCTCTTTGCACCAATGGTGAACTTCTTGGTATTTTGTGGGATGGAAATCCTGATAAAGGTGGTCGTCTAAGGCAGCTTGTGATGGATATTAGAAGCTCTCTGAAAGAGGTCGGGGCAGACAATGTCATTGTCAAAAAGTACGGCAAGATCGGACTAAATATGAAAGAGATTGAATGTGAGGGAGATGTGAAATCCATTGCACAGGAATATCACTGGTATTGATGCTTTTTTGCAATGTGTTTCGCTCTTGCAGACAAAACAGAACAAGGTAAGGATAAATTTAGTTTTTATCCTTGCTTTTTTTTTCATAAAATGATATTATGTATTTAGTTAGTTAATATTAACTAACCACGTGTAAATCATATTGGACTCCGATTCTGATAACTGCGAATGTCAGGATTACCGGAAATCTTGTTTATATTTTTACAAAATTCAGATTCCGGTTTGGAGTTCAGTACTAAACATTCAGTATATAACCGATAATATGGTAACATTATTATTGCTGCATATAAATACATATGTGTTGAATGAAAACAGAATATTTGTACAAAATCAGAATATAATAGATATCAATCAGAATAGATCAATTTATCATTTGATAGAAAATGTATTCGGTTTAATTCAATGGCATAATTTGATTGCAGTCAATTAATAATATTACATTCACTCATATTATAAATACAATAAAATTGGAAGGAGAATAAAAAAAGTGAGTAATTTAAAGATTGAAAAAGTAGTGGGCAGAGAAATACTTGACTCAAGAGGTAATCCTACAGTAGAGGCTGAGATTACTTTAAGTGACGGAACAATTGCAAGGGGAGCCGCTCCAAGTGGTGCTTCTACAGGTGAGTTCGAAGCATTAGAGTTAAGAGATGGTGACAAGGACAGATATCTTGGAAAAGGTGTCAAGAAAGCTGTTGAAAATATAAATGGAGCTATTAATGATGCAGTAAAAGGTCTTGATGCAACAGATATTTATGCAATCGATGCAGCAATGATTAAAGCAGATGGAACAAAAGACAAGTCTAACCTTGGCGCTAATGCAATTCTTGCAGTTTCAATCGCAGCTACAAGAGCAGCGTCTGTTGCACTTGGTGTTCCAATGTACAGATTTTTAGGTGGTGTTTCAGGAAACAGATTACCTGTTCCTATGATGAATATCTTAAACGGTGGTGCTCACGCAACTAACACAGTTGATACACAGGAATTTATGATTATGCCTGTAGGTGCTCCATCATTCAAAGAATGTTTAAGATGGTGTGCAGAAGTGTTCCATGCATTGGCTGGTATACTTAAAGAAAGAGGACTTGCAACTTCTGTTGGTGATGAGGGAGGTTTTGCACCTGCTCTTAAGTCTGACGAAGAGGCTATTGAGGTTATACTTGAGGCTGTTAAGAAGGCCGGATATGAACCGGGAAAAGATTTCAGAATTGCAATGGATGCAGCTGCTTCTGAGTGGAAGAGCGAGAAGGGTAAAGGTTATTACAAGCTTCCTAAAGCAGGTTCTGAATATACCAGCGCACAGCTGATTGAACATTGGAGAAATCTTGTTGATAAATATCCTATCATCTCAATCGAAGATGCTCTTGATGAAGAGGATTGGGATGGATGGAAGGAACTTACCAAGGAACTTGGAGACAGAGTTCAGCTTGTGGGTGATGACTTGTTTGTTACTAATACCCAGAGATTATCAAAGGGTATTGAAGAGGGATGTGCAAACTGTATTCTTATTAAACTCAACCAGATTGGTTCTGTCTCAGAGACTTTAGAGGCTATTAAGATGGCACACAAGGCAGGCTATACAGCAATCTCAAGTCACCGTTCAGGTGAAACAGCGGATACAACAATTGCAGATCTTGCAGTAGCACTTAACACATGTCAGATTAAGACAGGTGCTCCAAGCAGATCAGAGAGAGTGGCTAAGTACAATCAGCTTCTTCGCATTGAAGAAGAACTTGGAGTTAGTGCAGTTTATCCCGGAATTAAAGCTTTCAACGTTAAATAAGATAGATTAATATTTTCCTAATTGTTTATGCGGACCTATCCTGTTAAATGCAGGGTGGGTCCGTTTTTTGTGTGATTATTAGTAATTTATAACAACTTTATATTCAAATTGCAAAGAATTTGTGGTAAAATTGTTGATAAGGATATGATTTTTTCAGGGTATTTAGGAGGATGAATATATGAATACAGATTCTAATCAGTTCTTTTTAAATAATGATAATAAAGTAAATGATACTATGTGTAAGATATTGTTGTGGTTGTTGTTAATATTCCCGGCATTATTTTTATTGTCATTTGCAAAAGTATTTAAGGTATCAATTAATTATCTTCTGGTTATTACGCCGGTTGGAGCAGTATTTTGTATTGTCCCGACTATCCTTAAGAAGTTCAAAGTTGCAGCTTCATTTATAAAATACTGGTCGGTATTTTCAATGGCAGTAATCATTGCCATAATGGGATGTAATTTCCATATCGGTATTTATATGACTTTTGTGCTTGCGATGGCACTTAGCTGTATGTATTTTGACGTGAAGCTTACAAGGTATGTTGCAATATTCGGATATGTGTGTATGGTTCTCTCGGTGTTTATTCGTGCCCACAATGCTGTTTTACCTGAAGGTGACACGGTAATGTCATGGTTTAGGGCGTACACTTTGGGATATACGATGGAGTATATTGTAATGGCTGTTGTTTTTATTAATATAGCTAAAAAAGCAAGATATTATATGGAATCATTAAATGATACGGAAAAGGTTCAGCTGGTTGTTGATAACTGTGAGGAAGCATCGCAAAATCTTTCTGTAGCGGTTGATAAACTGCATGATTCATTAAAGAGCAGCAAAGAGGGTAATATGGGAATCTCGCAGGCAGCAGTCCTTACTTTTAAAGATTGCAGTCACAATGAAGATTATATTAAGGAGACTATCGAGAGTATTAACAGAATGGCGCAGGTTGTTGAGACTATCATTGAGAAGAATGAGATGTTAAAAGAAGCGTCAGATAAGACATTTGCCAGCACCAAGGAGTACATAATGATTATGGATGGTGCGGTTGCTACCATGAATACTATTGATGAATCCACGAAAAAGACATTGGAGACAATCACAATTCTTAATGACAGAATAGAGGATATTGAGCAGTTAACCAACACTATCAGCGCAATTGCTAATGAAACCAGCATGTTATCTCTTAATGCTTCTATTGAGGCAGCAAGAGCCGGCGAAAACGGTAAAGGTTTTGCAGTTGTTGCAGGTCAGGTAAGAAAGCTTGCTGAGGAATCGCACAGTGCGGTTGCTTCAATCACAAAGCATATGGAGTCATTCAGACAAAACGTTCTTCGTTCGGTAGCGTCAATTAAGGAAGAGACAGAATCGGTTAAGGCCGGTATATTATACATAACAAATGCAAAGGATGAGGCAGTATCGCTTGGAACAATTCAGGAGAATTCTCTTCAGATGGTTGATGATATTTCACATAATTGTACCCAGTCAAAAGAATGTGTAGAACAGGTTATAAGCATGGTTTCCAATATGGAATCACTCATGAAGCATTCATCAAAGATGATTACAGATATCAAGGACAGTCTTGAGGTTCAAAATGAACTTATAGATACTATGTCAGAATTATTTGAAAAAGTTAATGAAGTATCTAACAGACTTGAGGATATAGTTGAATCTTAGCGTATTTTGATATATAGTTATCTATAGTTTCAATTTAGGAGGACAAACTAGTGGAAAAGGAATTATCAAAATTATTGGATTACCGTTCAAGCATCAAAGTAGTTGATGCAACTTTACGTGATGGAGGACTTGTTAACGATTTTTATTTTACAGATGAATTCGTTAAAGATTTATATAAGGCTAATGTTAAGGCCGGTGTTGATTATATGGAATTTGGATATAAAGCCAACAAGGATATGTTTGACGTTGACAAGTTTGGCAAATGGAAATTCTGTAATGATGATGATATAAGAGAAATCGTCGGTGACAATGATACAGATCTTAAGATAGCTATCATGGCTGATGTAGGAAGATGCGATTACAAGAATGATATTGTTAATAAGGCAGACAGTCCTATAGATCTTATCCGTGTTGCTACATACATTAATACAATGCCTGCAGCAATCGACATGATTGAGGATGCTTACAAAAAAGGATATCAGTCAACATGTAACATCATGGCTATCTCTAATGCGCAGGAGAGCGATATAGATGTTGCGCTTGATCTTCTTGGTAAATCACCGGTTGATGTATTCTACATTGTAGACAGTTATGGTTCTATTTATCCTGAGCAGATGGCAAGAATTGCAGACAAGTATCTTAACTTTGCAACAAAGTATGGCAAAAAAGTTGGTATTCATGCTCACAACAATCAGCAGCTTGCATTTGCTAACACAATCGAGGCTGTAGGATGCGGAGTTGATTATCTTGATGCTACATACGGCGAGATGGGAAGAGGAGCAGGTAACTGCGCTATGGAACTTCTTATTGGTTTCTTAAAGAATCCTAAGTATAATCTCTACCCTGTAATCAAGTTCATTGAGCAGTATGTAAAGCCACTTAAAGAAAAGGATGTAAAATGGGGATATGACCTTCAGTACCTTGTAACAGGTCTTTTAAATGAACATCCCAGGACCGCGATATCATTTACAAATGATGACCGAAAAGATTACGCAGAGTTTTATAAAGAGATAATCTCACACGAATAAATTATCACGTTTATTTGTACAAAGCACACTGGAGCAGTGATTAAATATGGATATATCATTTCACGATGCAATCAAGGAAAGATTAATTAAAGAGTTTGCAGGGATATTTGGTGACAGCAAAGGAGTATCAGTATTCTTTGCGCCCGGAAGGGTTAATCTCATCGGAGAGCATACCGACTATAACGGCGGTCATGTTCTTCCCTGTGCTTTGACTATAGGTACATATGCAGTCGTAAGAATAAGAGAAGATGATTTGCTTAATATGTACTCGGTTAATTTCCCGGATGACGGTATTACCACCGGTAAGATTGGTGAACTTGTACCGCGAGGCGTAAGTAACTGGAGTGCTTACCCTAAAGGAATGATATATACCTTTGCAAAGGAAGGCATGAGCATTGAAAAAGGTCTTGATATGCTTGTCTATGGTAATATACCTAACGGAAGCGGTCTTTCTTCATCGGCATCAATTGAGATGCTGATGGGGCATATACTTCGTGAAATGTATGGCTTTGAATTCGATAATGTTAAGCTGGCACTCCTTGGACAAAAGTCCGAAAATGAGTTTAACGGTGTTAAATGCGGCATCATGGACCAGTTTGCAATATCGATGGGAAAAGATTCATCGGCAATATTTTTAAATACAAATACAATGGAATATGAATATGTTCCGGTTGATACAGGTGATGCAGTATTAATTATTGCGTGCACCAACAAAAAAAGAGGACTTGGAGATTCCAAGTACAATGAAAGGCGCAGCGAGTGCGAACAGGCTCTTGAGCTGATTAACAAAGAAACAGGCAGAAGTCTTAACGGACTGTGTGAGCTTTCGGTTGAAGAGTTTGACAGCGTAAGTGATTGTATTAAAGACGCTGTTATTAAAAAGAGAGCAAAGCATGCCGTATATGAAGATGCAAGGACAGTCAGTGCTGTAAGGATGCTCGCGTCAGGTGATTTAAAAGGCTTTGGTGAGCTTATGACTTCATCACATATATCTCTTAAGGATGATTATGAAGTTACAGGAGATGAACTTGATACGATTGTTGAAGAGGCACTAAAATGCGATGGCGTATACGGAGCCAGAATGACAGGAGCAGGCTTTGGAGGTTGCAGTGTCAATCTGGTTAAAAAGTCTTATGCAGATGATTTTATAAAGAATGTCGGTGCAGGTTATAAGAGTAAAATAGGCTACGATGCGTCATTTTATATAGTAAATATAGGGAATGGACCAATGAATTTGTGAAAATGCACAAAAAATATACGCATTTTTTGATGATTTATTGATTGTTCATTGCGAAATAACATGATAAAATAGAGGAAACTAACGAATATATCGGTGGTTTCCTTTTTGCTTTTTTATTAAGCTAAATTTTTAAATGAAAGGTGAATGTAATATGAAACAGAAGATACTTGAAGCTACTATTAATATTTTTAAAAAGAAAGGCCTTAAGTTCACAATGGACGATATTGCAAAGGAGCTTTCAATAAGTAAGAAGACCATATATACAGTGTTTGAGACGAAAGAAGAGCTGTTTATGTTTATGGTTGATAATTGCTTTGAAAAGATAAAGGAAAGTGAAGACAAGATTTATGTGGATGAAAGTCTTGATACAATAAGCAAGTTAAGGGCAATTATGAGTGTTATGCCGGACAGTTATACAGACATTGATTTCAGACTTCTTTATCCTCTTAGAGAAAAGTATCCAAAAGTGTATGCCAGAATTCAGGAACGCTTAGAAGGTGAGTGGGATAAGACCGTTAATCTAATTAAGCAAGGACAGGAAGAAGGCGTAATACGTGAGTTTAACATATCGGTATTTATGGTAATGATGGAAGCAACGTTGGAGAAATTTTTAGAAAGAGATGTTTTAATTGTTAATAATGTTGCTTATACGGATGTTCTAAATCAGATTGTTGACATTATGATTGATGGAATTAAAAAGTAATCAATGAAGAACCGGAGGTGCAGTATGGAAGACAGATCAAAAGAGATTTACGGCAATAAAATATCGAGTCTTTCTTATGCAAAGGCTGTCAGAAAAAAGAGTAAGTTCATTAAAAAGTACGGTAATGATTCTAAGAAAAATTACAAGGTATGTCTTAGGGAAAATGATTATATAGGTGACAGCCTTGGAGTTATAGATGTACTGCTTGATGAGAATGCAGAAAAAAATGATACATTTGATACGGAAAACGGCATTATTGTCGGCAATATAAGAATGGGATTTGGCCATTACAGAATATCGATGGCAATGGCATCGGCAGCCAAATATCTTGGATATGTTCCTTACTGGATGGATCTTAACGGATATCCTCAGACTACATGCACCAAGGTTATTAGTGAGCAGAACGAACTGTATTCTCTAGGGTCAAGGCTGTCTAAGAATCCTGTATTTAATAAGCTTGTGTGGGAACCTCTTAATTACGAAGGATTCAGAGCCTTAAGCTATAATGCCGCAGATCAGAAGAATGCAGAACTTATGGCTCCGGTTTTTAGAAATGTACCAAAAAATATACCGGTGATTGGAACACATGTGTGGCCGGCTCAGGCAGCAAAGCATGCCGGTATGAAATATGTTGTTAATGCAATACCTGATAACTGGCCGATGGCCCTTCATCTTGCACAGGGATGCGTCCATACAATTCAGTGTAGGAGCGCATATCTTGGATACAGAACTCTTAACGGAATGAGTAAAGATAAACTTAATCATCCGATGCCTGCTGACAGTCTGTACTATACAGGCCATTACATTGACCACGAGATAGTAAGTAACGTAGATGCCGACTGCGCGGCAAGAGTTGCAAGAAAGAAAAAAGGAAAACCTATGAGATTCCTTTTGACCATAGGCGGTGCTGGAGCGCAAAAAGAAATATTTGCGGCAATAATCAATCATCTTCTGTCTTATATCAAGAAACAGAAGGCGGCACTTTATGTGAACGTAGGTGACTACAAAAATGTGTGGGAGGAACTTGAAAATGAGATTCCTCTGCTTAAACAGATTTCAACCAGACATTTTGATGACTGGGATGATACGGAGAGCTTTTGTAAGGATGCTCTTGATTCAAAAAATGATATAACAGGAATTCATGCATTTTATCATAAGAATATATTTGAGGCAGTCTACTGTACTAATCTTCTTATGAGAAGCTGTGATGTACTTGTGACAAAGCCTAGCGAACTGGCATTTTATCCTGTGCCTAAGCTCTTTATAAAGAGAGTAGGAAAACATGAGATGTGGGGTGCCATTCATTCAGCAGAGATTGGTGACGGAACGCTTGAATGTCGTGATATCATGCATACCCTTCAGATGGTAAATATGTTTATGAAGGATGAAAGACTTCTTGAAGACATGTGTAACAGTATAATTATCAACAAGACTATAGGTATCTATGACGGTGCTTACAAGGTAGTTGAGCTTGCCATGGATTTGAAGGAAGGAGACTGCCTATGAAACTGACTGTAAAAGAAAAAGTATCATATGGACTTGGTGCTGTTGGAAAAGACATGGTATACATGTTGTCCGCAAGTTATATCCTTTATTACTACCAGGACCTTTTAGGTGTAAATGCTATTGCAATGGGTATGATTCTTATGGCGGCAAGAGTGTTTGATGCCTTTAACGATCCTATAATGGGAGTGCTTGTTGCAAAGACAAAAACAAAGTGGGGGAAGTTTCGCCCATGGCTTTTTATAGGAACTATATTAAATGCAATTATTCTGTTCTTTATGTTTAGCGCTCCGCCAAGTCTTAATGGCAAAGGACTTGTTGCATATGCAGCAGTGTTTTATATTTTGTGGGGCGTAACGTATACAATGATGGATATTCCATACTGGTCAATGGTCCCTGCCTTTACCGAAGGAGGAAAAGAGAGAGAATCTTTCAACATTGGCGCGTTCTTGTGCAGGAGTCGGTTCCGCACTTATTACTGTTATTACTCTTATTTCCGTTCAAAATCTTGGTGGAGGAGATGAAATCGCAGGTTTTAGATGGTTTACTCTTATTATTGCAGTGTTGTTTGTTGTGTTTATAACACTTACATGCGTCAATATAAAAGAAAAATCTACGGTAGATGTTGACTCTCCATCAGTTTCCTAGATGTTTAAAGCTCTTTTAAGTAACGATCAGGCCATGGCAGTGGTTCTTGCAATTGTGCTTATAAACTGTTCCGTATATATTACATCAAATCTTGTTATATATTTTTTCAAATACGATTTCGGTGGTGAAAAATGGTATGACAGTTTTACGGTGTTTAATACGTTTGGTGGAGCTGTTCAGATTTTAGCAATGATGTTATTTTTCCCGGTACTTAGAAAATTCTTTAATACAATAAAAATATTTTATATAAGTATAGCAATGGCATTTTTGGGATATCTGTCTTTGCTGATTCTGGTATTTACGAGCATGAATAATGTTTTCATCCTTTTTATACCGGCATTTTTCATATTCAGTGCAAACGGAATGCTTATTGTTCTTACGACAGTCTTTCTTGCTAACACTGTTGATTATGGAGAGATTAAGAATAACAGAAGAGATGAGAGTGTGATTTTTTCAATGCAGACATTTGTCGTAAAGCTTGCTTCCGGTGTGGCTGTACTTATTTCGTCAATATGTATTCACTTATGCGGTTTCAAAAAAGATACAAGCAATACCGAGGAAGTTGTTGAAAATGTTGCAAAGTCATCGGTTGTTATACTTAGAATGACTATGACAATAATACCGATTATAGGATTATTCTTTGCATTGATAATATTTGCGAAAAAGTATATTTTAACGGACGAAAAAGTTCAGGAGATTGCGGACAGTCTTAAGGAAAAAAGGGTGCTAAACGGTTCTGATAACGAATTTAAAAATTAATAAATGAGGGAAAGGATAATCCTATGATAAGACAACTTGATAATGTTTTTGTTCTTGATACAGACAACACAACATACTGTTTTGAAGTTGATAAGACCGGTTTGCTGTTTCATTTGTACTATGGAGAGCGAATCAGGATAGATGATGCAAAAGACGTGGAAGTATTGCGTGAAAAACACGCATTTGCACCGGGTAACGTAAGTATGTATGATGATGAGAATACGAACTTTACTCCGGAAGATATAAAGCTTGAGATATCTTCACAGGGAAAAGGAGACATAAGGGAAAGCTTTGTTGAGATAGTCTATCCTAATGGAAGTGTAACATCTGATTTTATCTATGAATCGGCACAGATAAGCAAGGGGAAAAGCAAGTTTGTAACGATGCCATCTTCTTATGCTGATGAAGACAGAGTCATGCAGCTTAATGTCAATCTTAAAGAAAGACATTATGATGTTATTCTTACCTTGTCATATTGTGTGTTTGAGGATAAGGATGTTATTACAAGAAGCGCTACATTAATTAACAGGTTAGAGGAAAGCATACGTCTTAAAAAGCTTATGAGCATGCAGCTTGATTTGTCTTATGACGGGTATGTTTTAAGTACATTTGGCGGCGCATGGGCAAGGGAAATGAGCCGGTTTGATACGAAGGTAATGCAGGGAACGCATGTGAATTCCTCATTTACCGGAACATCTTCTAACAGGGCAAATCCATTCTTTATGTTGTCGAAAGAACATACAACGCAAAGCAGTGGTATGTGCATGGGTTTTAACCTCATTTACAGCGGCAACCATTATGAATCGGTAAGTGTTAACAGCTTTGGCAAGACAAGAGTTTTAAGTGGAATTAATCCGTCGTGTTTTGAATTTATACTTGATAAAGATGATGTGTTTGAAGCACCTGAAGCAGTGATGACTTATACCATGAAAGGATTTAACGGTATGAGTGCAAATATGCATCGTTTTGTCAGGGAAAATATAGTTCGCGGAAAGTGGAAGAACAAAGAAAGACCGGTGCTTCTTAACAGTTGGGAAGCTGCTTATTTTGACATAAATGAGAGCAGGCTTGTAAAACTTGCAAAAGCGGCAGCAGGTGTTGGAATAGAACTGTTTGTAATGGATGACGGATGGTTTGGTAAAAGAAATGATGACAAAACGTCACTTGGAGACTGGTATGTCAATAAGGAAAAACTTCCGGGAGGACTTAAATCACTAAGTGATAAGATTCATGGTCTTGGACTGGACTTTGGAATATGGGTGGAACCTGAGATGATCAATGAGGAAAGTGAACTCTATAATAATCATCCGGACTGGGCTCTTAAGGTTCCTGACAGAAATCACAGCAAAGGTCGCAACCAGATGATTCTTGACTTAACCAATCCTGATGTGTGCGAATACATTATTAGTGCGATGGAGGACGTATTTCGTTCTTGTGATATCAATTATGTCAAATGGGATATGAACAGAAATTTCACGGACGCATTTTCAACGTATCTTGACAGCACTCATCAGGGAGAATTATTTCACAGATACGTGTGCGGCCTGTATAAAATAATTGAGAAGCTGACTGAAGAATTTCCGGATATTCTATTTGAAGGCTGCAGTGCCGGAGGCAACAGATTTGACCTTGGCATTCTGTGTTATTTTCCACAGATATGGGCAAGTGACGATACCGATGCATTGTACAGGGTAAACGGACAGACGGGCTACAGCTATGGATACCCACAGTCAGTATATACGGCGCATGTTTCTGCGTGCCCGAACCATCAGACATTAAGAAATGTTCCGTTAAATACAAGATTCAATGTGGCATCATTTGCACTGCTAGGCTATGAATGTAACCTTTGCGATATGGGAAGTAAAGAACTTGATTCCATAAAAGAACAGGTTGAGCTGTACAAACGCTACAGGAAGGTATTCCAGTTTGGACAACTGTATCGAGGAAGAGACGATAATCTACACGAGTGGACAGTGGTAAGTGAAGATGGCAAGGTAGCCATAGGAATGCTTATGCAGGAGCTTGCACAGCCTAACCCTAAAGAGATAGTCTATATGCCGGTGGGACTTAAAGCTGAGTGCCGGTATCATTTTGAAAATATTCCTATGAAACACAACATCAAGGAATTTGGTGACTTAATTAACACCCAGACACCTGTGCACATAAAACCGGATTCTGTCTTACACAATGCAGTTGCAAAGTTTGTTACAATGCCCGGCGAACACGAGGATTACGTAGCTTACGGTGATGTACTTATGAAAGGTGGCATCCACTTAAAGCAGTCCTTTGGGGCAACTGGATACAGCGAGCAGGTCAGACACTTCCCTGATTTTGCGTCAAGGATGTACTTTATGAGCGGGGAGGAGTAAGGTTACAATGGTGGGAAGAAACTTATAATTTTCCTAATAAAATATTGAAAAAGAAGTATGAAAAATAAAACTGTCTGTTTGGTTTTCATACTTCTTTTTTGACGAAGATATGTAAAAAATAAGAAAAAAGATGTATTCTAAATACAGGAAACTAAAGCTATCAATGTCGTTCATGGCGTAAAACGTGTCGTTCGTGCTTGACACTTGTACAATTTATTGATTTTTGAATGTAAATATGCATATAATTATTTTATATAGGAATATAAAATTAAAAAATTTTGGAGTGATAGAAATTATTTCTGTGGCCACAGATGTAATATATTTAGACGCTAGTTATAAATCGAGGAGGCAGTTATGTTAAAAAATGAGTTGAAACGAGCGTTTACTAACAGTGGAATGCTGCTTGCCATAATTCTTGGACAAGGGATAAATCTTTATTACATAATAGATTATCTGATTTCGTATTGGGAAAATAAAAAATGTTTAGCAGAAGTTCAGACAAGGATTGGACAAAGCTTATATATGCATATCAGTAGAAATACTCCTTTCGATTTGTGGATAACTGGTCATATAAATCAGATAACAGTATTGTTTTTATATTTTATTCCTATCATTGCAGCATTACCTTATGCAGCATCCTATGCAAGAGAGAAAAAAAGCGGATATGTCAAAAATGTTACTATAAGGGTGGGAAGAATAAGATACAGGGTATATAAAATG
>CACXFB010000042.1 GCA_902766825.1 uncultured Lachnospiraceae bacterium | reverse complement strand
ATCGTCATATCCAACGATTACCATTCTGTGTCCACCCGATTGTTTAATTGCATTTTTAACAGCAAGCTCACCAGCATGTGATCCGGACTTATCGCATTTTGCACCAACCCATCCATTTGCCAATGTGCTGCAATTGATAAGAAATCCATCATTTAAGAGCTCTTTCATCTCATTTAAATCTTCATCATCATTTGATGAGATTGTATCAGGAGAATCAATAACTGCATACGAATTAATTCGTGTCTTTTGAGCCTCAAGCCAGATATCTTTTTCTGGGAACCATGTTCTGCAAAGGCTTTCTGTTTTGTAAGATTCAAAATCTGCATTGTTCTTAGAAGGTGCGCCTTCCGTAAGAAGCACCTCAAGTGCTGCTAAAGGATATGTACCACCAACACTATCTTTTATCTGATTATATACAAATGCAGGAGACTTAATATTGTCACCTGTTGCAGGAATATTTTTTGCCCTGCAGTTAGCGTATGTTAAGCCATAATAAACCTCAGACCATGCAACACATGAACCTATATGATCCTGGTCTCCAATCTCAGGGAAATATATAGATGTACTGTTATCAACCGCTTCAGGAAGTGTATTTGCTGTGCCTGCCTTAGGTACTGCATTATCTTCATTAACGATTTCTTTAAATTCATCTAATGATACTGCATTATCGGCACCATCAAATTCTTCCTGTGAATCTGATAAATCACCTGTCATGTGTTCTTCAACACCAAGATCAATATCGCCTTCAGTTTTACTAATACTAACCTGCCCCTTCTCTTTTGTAACTGTCTGAGTAGTTACATTATCATCAGCATAAACTATATTTGAATAATCCGCACACACTGATGTCGTCATTACCACTGTCATGATTAATGACATGATTTGTTTTTTTAATGTTGCTTTCCTACAAATCATCTTTTTTCTCCTTTCAAAAAAATACAGTACATATTCTAGTATCCATACAAATAACATTCAATTATGTATTATTTTTTGTTATATTACATATATTTATCTTTTTTTGGAATATTATATTTGTTAATTATAAATTTTGCTTAATTTTAGGAAAGCGTTGTATAACTAATATTATCTATATTTTTTTGGTTATATTGACTAAAATGTATAGTTTTTTGATGTATTTTTAGGAAAGCATTTTCCTAGGCAAGAAAAAAAAGTGGAGATGACTTCATCTCCACTTTTACCTGATTTTCAATCAAATCTTCTTACATATGATTATGCATTATAAATTTGTCCATTAACAATGCTATATGAACCGGCTATTAATGTATAGTTAGCTCCATTGCGGCTGTCCCACTGTCCTTTTCCGTTGTTGAAACATACCTGAACTGAGTCAGCATCACCTAAATCAATAACATACTTCCATGTGTACTTAGGATTGTCACTTGGCTGCATAGCTACTCCCGGAACATCTGTCCATACACCGTTTATTCCATAGTGAATGTTTGCATCAGCCCAGTTTGAGTTATTGTAGTATACAACAACCGTATTGTCAGGTTCATCTGTTACTGTAATATCGAGTGTCTGAATTACAGGTCCGTATGCAGCATCCGGAACATAACACACAACCGTATACACACCTGCTTTTGTCGGTGTAAATGTAATCTCCTCATAGATTCTTGTAAAATCTATTTCTTCATCATCTTCATCAAGAACATACCAGTAAGACGAAGGATAAAAATGACTGTATACATAGAAATTATATTTCATTGCTGTTACCGTTACCTGCTCACCGACTTTATAATTTCCTTCTTTGTCAGGTGTAAGTTCTATTACTGCCCCCGGAGAATATATATCTTCTGTAATACTGCAGGCATCACCATTTTCATCCTCAATTTCGATTTCAAAACGGTATGTTCCTTCTATGTACATTTTTGAGTAAATATTCCATAAGCCATCATAGTTTAAGTACTGTACACCACTATATTCATCATACAATGATCCATCAATATATACTTTGTAGTGATACTTAACATATCTGGTACTATTCTTAACAATAGCCTGTATCTCATTATATGATTTATATCCATTATATTTTAATGATATATTGATATCCTTCTTTGAAACATTGCCATTCTTAATGTAGTAAGTTCCCTTCCCAACACGGTAGTTGCTGCCGTTACAGCTGTCCCAGCTGTTATTACCGTTATTGAAACATACCTGTGCACCTGAGTGATTTGAAAGATCAATTACAGCTTTCCATTTGTATCCTTCCACGTCACTCTCTTCCATCTTCACACCTGGAACTGCTGTCCATTTTTCACCATCAACACAGTAATGAACATAAGCATCATTCCAAGTAGCATTATCATAATATACAGTAGCCTTATATCCAGTTACTCTAATATTGGTATCATAATTTACTTCCTGACCAATTGCATCTACCGCATGGAACTTAATAGTATATTCACCTGCTTTTTCAGGTATAAATATTGCACTTTCAGTTCCCCATAAACCTTTATGCGATTCTGTGCTATTATCAATTACAGTTTCAACTCCGTCATATACATAAGAAAATACTTTTTCTGTGTAACCATCAGGAGAAACACTATACATAGGAAGTGCTACTTCAACTTCATTTCCTACACAACAAAAATAATCAGTTGTATTTGCAGCAAAACCTGAAGCACGCATTCCATGCACATTAATTTTTTGGGTTTTTCTTAATACTTCATTAGTTACTTTATCACGTACCTCTACAAAAACTGTGTTTTCACCTACAAGTGCAGCTGACTGTGTAACACCATCAAGTGAGCCAATCATACTGAAATTATTTACAACCTCAGATGCATCTGTGTATCCATCTGAAATCTCATATATCTTGCCTTTAAAGATAGTACCAAATCTATACTCAAATTCACCGCTTCCACCTACAGCTGACGCACTAAACTTTACATCATCAAACAATTCTGCTGAAGATGAATAAGTTGGAAAATTTATAATCTCCATTGGTCTTGCAGGATTAATTGTAAATGCATCTGAAGTAAACTCGACTGTTGCACCAACTTCATCTTTAGCTTTTACATAAACACTGTACTGCCCTTCTTTATCAGCACTCCATGTAGCAGTCTGGTCATCATTTAAAGATAAATTAAATCTATGAGAACCATCTTCATAATCACCACCAGTTACATACATTTCTTCGATTGTAACATTACCTGTTCCACCTTTTACTACGGCTTCCATTCCAATCTTTTCGTTAACGTAATTATTAGTAATCGCACCCCAATAGTTTGATGGAGTATATTGTATTTTTTCGATTGAAGGAGCAGCATTAATTTCAAATACGCTTCTATCTTTTAATTCTTCTCCATTAACATTTGCATACACAGAAATAACATATGATCCTGCTTCCTGTGGTATAAATGTGCATTCATTGCTTGATGAATAATCTTTAAGAACACTTGTCTGTCCATTACAAGCTGCAACAAACTTATATGTGGCATCAGCAGAATTACCGATACCATCAGCTGTTATTGTTCTTTCAACACCGACAGTTGAATCGTTGCCTTCAATATCCCAGTTTATATTTAACTTCTTGTTGCTATTCCAGTTCTTTGTATCTGCATTACCATTAACACTTATTTCATCATTGTCAAATGCTAAAACTGTTTCACCGTCTGCCTCAATATGTGCATCCTTTAAAACATTTACATATTCATCTTCATAAGTATCTTCTACCTTTACAGACCAGACATAATCTCCGACAGTCTGTGCTGTGATTCCCTCAATTATGTTATCAAGGTTAAACAGAACAACACCATCATTAGCCTCATTACTTCCGTCTAAAGAATAATTTAATTCATTATCCGTATTTGTTGCAGTAAAGTCTGTCTTTGTAACATTACCGTTAACGTCAGTAGCACTGATATATACTCTGGCTTCATATCTTGTTTTCGTATTTAAAGTCATAACAAGATTAACATCAGAACAAGGCTCTCCACCATCAGCAACATACTGAACAGAGAAATTATATAATGATATCATTCTGTCCGGTAAAGTTCTGATTACCTGAGATTTTTCATTCAAGGAATCATACGAAAACCACATAAATCCATCATTGCCCCACTCTTTTCCCCATGAGTTAGCAACTTTAAATGCTCCTTTTTCAGCTTCTTCAATAATTCCGTCTTCATTAATGTCAACACATACGTTATCGTCATATCCAACGATTGTTATTCTGTGTCCACCCGGAGCATATACTGCTTTTTTTACAATAAGTTCCCCTGCATGAGAGCCTGACTCGTCACATGTTGCACCAATCCAGCCTCTTGAAAGTGAGCTGCAATTAATAAGAAATCCATCATTTAAAAGCTCTTTCATCTCATTTAAATCTTCATCATGATTTGATGAGATTGTACCCGGATTATCGATTACAGCAAATGATGTAAGTCTTGTTTTTTCAGCTTCAAGCCAAATATCTTTTTCAGGAAACCATGTTCTACAACGTTCTTCCTGCTTATATGACTCAAAATCAGCAGTGTTCTTAGAAGGTGCTCCCTCTGTAAGAAGTACTGTAAGTGCATTGGGCGGATATGCGCCACCGCTTCTTCCTTTTATCTGATTATATACAAATGCCGGTGACATAATATTATTACCTGTAGCAGGAACATTTTTTGCCCTGCAGTTAGCATATGTAAAACCATAATAAACTTCTGACCAGCCTACACAGGAACCGATATGATCCTGATCACCAATCTCAGGAAAATAAATAGATTCACTGTTATCAACTGCTTGTGGAAGTACTTCATTAGCACCTGCCTTAGGTACTGCACAGTCTTCTTGTGCCATATTAATCAATTCTTCTGAAGTAATGGCATCCTCAAACTCTACGTCTTCCTCAGATAAATCTCCTGTGAAATGACTTTCAACATCAAGATCCACACTCGATTCGTCTAACGTACTCTCCTTCTTTTCATAATTAGTTACAGAATTATCTGCTGTCTTTTCATCAGCGTATGTTTTAGCCGGTGTACTGACAAATGCTGATGTAGTCATCACTGCTGACATAAGCAGCGATATGATTTGCTTTTTAAATCTTAACTTTTTACAAATCATCTTTGTTCTCCTTCCTTTAACAAATTACAGCATATATTTTATTTTTCAGGAGAAACATTATCAAGTAGTTATACATTTTTTTGTATGAATGCATATTAGCCCCTCTAATTTAAACGTTTTTATAGATATAATTAAAGGGCTCTGCCTAAGCAGCGCCCTTTGTTTTGTAGGTTTTACGCAATTACAATTACTGTATTCAATTATGCATTATATATTCTTCCATATACAACACAATATTCGCCTGCACTTAATGTGTAATTTGCTCCGTTATTGCTGTCCCATGTACCATTACCATCATTGAAGCATACCTGAACTGAGTCAGCATCTCCTAAATCAATAACGTACATCCATGTATACTTTGGATTATTACTTGACTGCATCTTTACTCCAGGAGCATTTGTCCATGAACCATTGATTCCATAGTGAATATATGCATTGCTAAATCCTGAATGACAATAGTATACAACAACCTTATTGTCATTCTTAACATTGATTGTTATTGTCTTGCTAACAGCTCCAAGCTGATACTCAGGAATATCATACTTAATTGTATATGTTCCAGCCTGTGTTGGTCTGAATTTGATAGAGCTTCCTGAAACTGTGTAGCTTACGTTCTGTCCATCTTTAGTTACATACCAGTATGTTGTAGGTGGGAACTTGTAATAGTAGAAATTCTCAGTTGTACATGTTACTGTAACTTCTTCTCCTACCTTGTATTCCTGCTTGTCAGGAGTAAGGTTGATTATAAGTCCAGGAAAATCAAAGTCACCTGAGATAGTGCATTCTTTTCCATCAGCATCTTTTACTTTTGCATCAACTCTGTATAATCCTTCATAGTACATTGAGAATGAAATATTTGCATAATCTGTAGATGCAGTTGTTGAACCACTATGCTGTAATTCACCATCTTTATATGAGCTGTACTCGATTGTGTATGGTGCCTTACCATTTACCATAGTAATCTTTGCTGATTTACTTCCAACACCACCAATAAACTCCATATTTGCTGCAATTGATGAGCTTCCACCTGAAAGTGTCACAAGCTTACCATTTTTGATACCATATGTACCTTTTCCTACACGGTAATTACTTCCGTTATTGCTGTCCCAGCTGTTGTTTCCATTATTGAAGCATACTGTTGCACCATTCTGGCTGCCAAGGTCAATTATATATTTCCACTTGTAACCAGACTTATCGCTTGACTGCATCTTTACTCCAGGTACATTTGTCCATGAGCCATTATCTACGCAATAATGAATGTTTGCATTGCTCCATGATGAGTTGTCATAGTATACAACTGCTTCGTTACCTGTAACTGTAATATCAATTACTCTTTCTGCTTTTTGTCCGATAAAATCTGAGATTGAATACTTGATTTTATAATTTCCTGCCTTATTAGGTGTAAATGAACAATTATAGTATCCACCTGCATAATTATTTATTACAGTATATGTTTTACCCATATCTGTACTATAAGAAAATGTTCTTGGATTATATCTGTATGAAGCTTCATTTTTAATATCCACATTAAGTGTAATCTGCTCACCAACCTTGAAAGCTCCATTCTTTGGTGTTGCAGTTAAAGACTCAATCTGTAATCCATCAACATAATAATTATCAATTGTCTTTCTTACAACTTTTCCGCTTGATGTATCTTTTACATCTACAAATAATTTGTTGATTCCTGTAATAACAGCATATCCTGATGGCTGTGTATTGTCTATTGCAAGATTATACACGCTTGTAGTGACACTCGCACTGCTGCTATACCCTGCACTATAGCTATTATAATAATCTTTTCCATTATAGTTTGTACCAAAACGATACTCATAATTACCGCTTCCACCCTTAGCTTTTGCAGTTAATGTAATAGTATCTGTTATATTCGCACCATTAGCCTTAGATACTTTAAAGCTTGAAACACTTAAACTTGCCTTAGGTGTAGGTACTGACTCATATGTGTTAGATGCTGCAAATGCATTTACATCAAAACCACTAAATGAAGTAACTGCCATTGCAGATGCAAACAACAATGACGCAATCTGTTTTTTAATTTTGTTATTCTTTAAAAACATTCTTTTAATCCTTTCCGATTTTTATGAGGCCTGCACAATTTTACTGTTAATAATTATTAATTAGCACTGTTAATTAAAACATTTTATATATTTTGAGTCAAGGGGTAATTACAATTTTAGTATATATCAACTGAACTGATATCATTTTTTGTGCAATTTAATATATTATTCGCAAAACTCAAACAATTATCTTTATTACACCAAAGTTGAATGTAAATAATCAAAATATACATGTCTTTTTAAATAAAAACAGGTGGATGAATTATCCACCTGTCATAGATTTTTATAAAATATTGACTGTTCTATGCATTATATATATTGCCATATACGATACAATATGAACCTGCTGTTAATGTATAGTTAGCTCCGTTACGGCTGTCCCATGAACCGTTTCCGTTATTGAAACATACCTGAACTGAAGAAGCATCACCTAAATCAATAACATACTTCCATGTGTACTTAGGGTTGTCGCTTGACTTCATTGCAACACCAGGTACATTTGTCCAATTTCCATTGATTCCGTAATGAATATTTGCATTAGACCAGTTTGAGTTATTGTAGTATACAACAACTTTCTTACTTGCATCTTTAACATTGATTGTTACAATCTTTTCAGCTTTCTGTCCAATAAAATCAGAAATAGAATACTTGATTAAGTACTTTCCTGCTTTTGTAGGTGTAAATGAGCATCCATAATATCCACCGCCGTAATTGTTAATTACAGTGTATGTCTTACCATTATCTGTACTGTACGAAAATAATCTTGGGTTATATCTGTAACCTGCTTCATTTTCAACATCAACACTTAATGAAATTCTCTCACCAACAAAGAATGAATTGTAATCAGATGTTACATCTAAACTATTAATTGTTAAACCTTTAATATTATAATTCTTCTTTGTTTTTTTAACTACTTTACCTGTTGATTTATCTCTAACCTGAACAAATAAAGTATTATTTCCTGAATTAACAACATAATTTGTTGCACTTGAGTTATATATTAAACCATAACCTGTTGTTGTAATTGAATTACTTGATGAATATCCGTTGTTGTAACTAGTATCACTTGAATAATATGTCTTACCATTGTATATAGTACCAAAACGATACTCATAATTACCGCTTCCACCTGTTGCTTTTGCTTTTAATGTAATCTGATCTGCAATTCCTGCACCACTTGATTTTGACACAGTAAAACTGCTTATCTTAAGATCTGTTGTTGCTGCATTTACTTCCTTAGGTCCGTTAGAAACGCTAAGTGCACTGATTCCAGCTCCAGTAATAGTTGCTACTGCCATTACTCCTGCAAAAAGTAATGATGACATTTGTTTTTTGAATTTCTTGTTTTTAAAAAACATTGCTTAGCTTCCTTTCTTCATACATATTATTATGAGGCCTGCATAAAACATTATTAATAATTATTAATTAACAATGCTAATTAAAACATTATATTTATACATCGTCAAGAGGTGATTGTATTTTTGTACATAGTTCACTTATTATTCTATTTTATTCTGTGCATTTTCTCGTATTTTCCGCAAAACTCACACAATTAATTAAATATGTGCACAATTCAAAAGTGTAAAAAACCTGGCAGATATTTTATATGCCTCCAAGTCTTTGTCCTGGTCCCTGTATTACAACTGGAAGCAGGAATAATTGAAATCCGGTTGTAATAATCCATGGTGCATTACAACTGGAAGCAAGAATAATTGAAATCCGGTTGTAATAATCCATGGTGCATTACAACCGGAAGCAAGAATAATTGATATTAAGTTGTAATCCCCCAAGGATATTTACAACCGGAAACAAGAATAATTGATATTAAGTTGTAATCCCCAAGGATATTTACAACCGGAAACAAGAATAATTGATATTAAGTTGTAATCCCCCAAGAGAATTTACAACCGAAAGCAAGTATAATTGAAATCCGGTTGTAGTCCCCGACGATGACTAGAGATGACCATCCGCGCCTGGAAATTACTAGTAAAAACAAGAAAATAAAAAACAGGCGGATAATAAAAATCCGCCTGTTTTGAAATATATCTACAATATATTCACTTTAATTATGCATTAAATATTCTTCCATATACGATACAATATGAACCTGCTGTTAATGTATAATTAGCTCCGTTACAGCTGTCCCAATGTCCTTCTCCGTCATTGAAACATACCTGAACTGAAGAAGCATCTCCTAAATCAATAACATACTTCCATGTGTACTTTGGATTATCGCTGTCCTGCATCTGTACTCCAGGTACATTTGTCCATGAACCATTGTCTACACAGTAATGAATGTTAGCCTTGTTCCAAGAAGCGTTATCATAATATACAACTGCCTGGCTTGGTGCTACTGTAATATCAATTACTCTCTCTGCTTTCTGTCCTACAAAATCAGAAATGTAATACTTTAATTTGTAGTTACCTGCCTGTGTAGGTGTAAAATCACAACCATAGTGTGCACCACCATAGAAGTTAATAAGCTTATATGTCTTACCGTTGTCTGTACTGTAAGAAAATTCTCTTGGATTATATCTGTATCCTGCTTCATTCTTTACTGTTACTGCAAGATGAATTCTTTCTCCAACATTGAAAGAACCGTTTGGTGCTGTAGCTGTAAAGCTTTCAATTGACATACCTTCAACATAATAATTAATAGTCTTTCTTACAACTTTTCCGCTGGCTGTATCTCTGATATCTACAAATACAGGATGGTTTCCTGAATTAACGATATACTCTAATGAATTTTCATCATTGTGGGCAAGTCTGTATACGTCTGTTGTAAGTGTGTTGCTTGATGAATAAGCTGCATTAGCTAAATTATAATACTCTTTTCCATCAATAATTGTACCAAAACGATACTCATAATTACCGCTTCCGCCTTCACCCTGGGCAGTTAAAGTAATCTGGTCTGTAATATTTGCGCTGTATGGTTTTGAAATCTCAAAACTCTTAACGCTTAATTCAGACGCTGCGTCAATTGTACTTGCTGATGCACTTGTAACTGCAAATACATTTTCACCGACACCACTAAATGATGCCACTGTCATTGCTGTTGCAAAAAGCAATGACGAAATCTGTTTTTTGAACTTTTTGTTTTTGAAAAACATTTTTCCTTGCGACCGGTTGTCTTGTGATCCGGCCTCATCCTTTCTTTAAATTTTATTATCAAGGCAGCCTATGCGAGCCACCTAAAATAATCATAAGCTATTAATTTCACCATTATCTATACTATAAGTACCGGAAGTAAACTTGTAGTTGGCACCATTACAATTGTCCCACTGTCCGTTGCCGTTATTAAAGCATACCTGAACAGATGAAGCATCTCCTAAATAGATAACATATTTCCATGTGTACTTAGGATTATCACTTGCCTGCATCTGTACTCCAGGTACATCAGTCCATGATCCGTCATCAACACAGTAGTGAATGTTTGCATTGTCATAATAAATAATTGCCTGATTAGGAACTACTGTTACATCGCTAACTTTTTCTGCATGCTGACCGATATTATCAGTTATTGAATATTTAAACTTGTAGTTACCCGGTGTATTAGCATAATAAAATGGTATGGCATATCTAAATGATCCCATCAAATATATGTCCTTGTATGTAGCACCATTATCTGTACTGTACGAAAAAATTCTTGAATTGTATCTATAGTCAGCTTCATTTACAACTGTAACGGCTAAATCAATAGTCTCACCGACTTTGAATTTTCCACTCTGGGTTGTTGCAGTAAAGCTTGTTATTTCCAATCCTTTTATAATGTAATTATCAATAGTTTTTCTTACCACATTGCCACTTACAGTATCTTTTACATCAACAAACAAAGTATTGTTTCCTGTAATGATAGTAGTGTCAGATGAACCTCTAAACGCTAAACCATATAAATTTGTTATTAAACTACTGCTTTCACTGTATGAGTGCTCATATCCACCATAATACTCTGTTCCGTTATGTATTGTTCCAAAACGATACTCGTACTGACCGCTTCCACCTTCTGCTACAGCATTAAAAGTAACCATCTCTGTAATTCCAGTTCCACTTGGTTTTGATACAGTAAATTCTTTTATCGTAAGAGGCTTTGCCTTGTTAACTGTTATTGTTCCCATGTTCTGAAGATTGTAATTAACAAGTGAATCCTTTGTTGTAACATATATTGTGTACTCACCATCCATGTCAGGAGTCCAGCTTGCTGTATTCGCTCCTGTAAGTTTAAAGTAAACTGTTCCTGAGGTATATGGATAATTACCGCCAACAACATATACTGCCTGAAGTGCCTTGGATCCTGTTCCACCTGCAAACTCAGCAGTAACATCTACCTTGCTGTTAACATAAAACTCATCACTGCTAAAGTTAAGCTTTGTTGTCTTTGGCATTTCATTGATTGTGTAGTTTACTGACTCGGTATAAAGATCAGAACCGTTCTTATAATACGCAATTATTGTGTATGTTCCAGGGTTCTTTGGTACCCATCTGCATGTAGACGAAGTACTGTAATCACTTAAAACCTTTGTTGTTCCATTATAAGACTGAACAAACTTGTATGTAGCCGACGAAATCTCTTTACCGCATCGGTAAGCTTCGCATTCAATGTTCTTGCCTGGTTTACTGTTGACTCATTGCCTTCAATATCCCAGCCGATTTTCTTACCAATAACATTCGTAAGATTTACAGTTGCATTTACTCCATCAACTGATTTGTTAGAACCTGTGTATTCAAAAATCTTTTCATCATTATATTCAATATAAGCTTCTTTCAAAGTTAATAAATTAGTATCTGAACGATTGTCATTAATCTGAACTTTCCAAGTATAATCATTTACATTATCAATTGAAATATCACTTATAACATTATCAAGATCAAATGCAATTGTTCCATTTTTTTCTGTCTGCTTACCATCAAGTGAGCAGGCAAAAATATTACAATTAAAGAATACAGTAACATTTCTTGTTATTTTGGTATTATCACTTTTTTTAGTTGCAACAACAGTTATCTTAGCCTGATTTCTTCTTACAGTATTAAGTGTTGTAACCATATGTAATCCTGAGCTCTTTCCTCCATCAGGCTTAACATACTGCACAACAAAATCATAAAGTCCACGTGAACGTGTTGAACTACTCTCTCCAAGACACTGGGATTTTGCATTTATTGAATCATATGCATACCAGATAAATCCGTCATTTCCCCATTCTTTCCCCCATGAGTTTGCAACCTTAAATGCTCCTCTTTCCGCATCCTGGATAGTACCGTCACCATTAATATCGTAATAGATATTATCATCATATCCAACGATGGTCATCTCATGATAACCACCCTTTCCACCCTGAATTCTGTATAATTCTCCGGCGTGCGGTGTCCCACTCTTAAGATAAGCATTAGTACAACCTGTAACCTGAGCAGTGATATTTATCAGATATCCGTCATTAAGATATTTTTTTATCTGATTAAGGTCTGAATCATCCGGAGAAGAAATTGTTCCCGGAGTACTAAGCATAGTGTAAGATGTTAATCTGCGCTCAGATGCATTTTTCCAGATTTCCTTTTGTGGAAACCATGACTTACACAAATTCTCGCTGGAATATGACTCAAAATCAGCCATGCTTTTAAGAGGTGCACCTTCACTCAATAAAGCATTAAAGACATAGTATTCATTAGTTCCTCCACTAGATTCCTTAACCTGATTATATATAAATGCAGGTGACATAATATTATCTGCCGATGCAGCCTCATCCTTTGCCTTGCAGTTAGCATACGTAAAACCATAATATACACATGCCCATGCAACACATGAACCGATACTGTGCTGATTACCAATCTCAGGGAAGTACTTTGAAGTACTAAGATCTACTGAACTTGGATAAGAAGTATCAGCTGCATCTGATGTCGGAACTACGTCAATATCATTTGAACTATCAGCATCGTTATTAACCATGCTTTCAAATTTATTAACCGATACAGCTTCTGACTGAGCTACCTGTGCCTGATTAGCTCCAAGACCATATTCTGAGTAATCCTCTGTAGGATCAAAATCCTCACTTTCTGTATTAACCGGTGTTCCATCCGGAAATACAAGTCTTGATGCCATTGTAACATTATCCCCATTGTTATACTCCACAGCAGACTCATTGCCTGCCTCATCAGCATCTGCACGAACCAGGGTTGCGTCAAATGCTGAAACTGTCATTACCGTAGTAAGAAGTAATGACATGATTTGTTTTCTGATTTTTTTGTTTTTACAAATCATCAATATTTCTCCTTCCTTAAATTAGCTACAGACAATATTTTATCTTTTAACACCATATATTTTCAACAAATTGTTAAAATTTTGTAGATATAATGCAATCATTACGTAGTTGTCTTAATATTTTATTGGTTATGCACAAAACTTCACGCTTTTATCTGAATTTTATTAAGCAATTATAAATTATTTATAAAGAATATATAAAATATAATAAACCAAAAACTAAGTCAAAAAAGAAAAAGCAGAGGTCTTCATACAGAAAACCTCTGCTTCAAATCTTTTATCTTTAAAATAATGTGCAATCCTTAGATTACATCATACCCATTCCGCCTGCACCAGCTGGCATCTGTGGTTCATCCTTCTTCTCTGTAGCAACAACTGCCTCTGTTGTAAGGAGTGTTGAAGCAACACTTGTAGCGTTCTGAAGAGCGCTTCTTGTAACCTTAGCTGGGTCAAGGATACCATGTTCAACCATGTTAACATACTCTTCATTTAATGCATCAAATCCATATCCCTTTTCCATCTCTCTAACCTTATTGATGATTACAGAGCCTTCAAGTCCGGCATTGTTAGCAATCTTAGAAAGTGGAGCTTCAAGTGCTTTAAGAATAATGTTAGCACCTGTCTTTTCATCTCCTTCAAGTGAAGCAACAAGCTTAGCAACTTCCTTTGAAGCATGGATGTATGCAGAACCACCACCAGATACGATACCTTCTTCAACTGCTGCCTTAGTAGCTGCAAGAGCATCCTCAAGTCTTAACTTGTTCTCCTTCATCTCTGTCTCAGTAGCTGCACCTACGCGGATAACTGCAACTCCACCTGATAACTTAGCGAGTCTCTCCTGAAGTTTTTCTCTGTCAAATTCAGATGTTGTCTCTTCAATCTGGCCTTTAATCTGTGCGATTCTTGATTTAATTGCTTCTTCGCTTCCTTCACCGTCAACGATGATTGTTGTCTCTTTTTCAACTCTTACTGACTTACAACGTCCTAACTGATCAAGTGTTGTCTCCTTAAGGTCAAGACCAACCTCATCAGAAATAACTGTTCCTCCTGTAAGAATTGCGATATCGTTAAGCATTGCTTTTCTTCTGTCACCATATCCAGGAGCCTTAACTGCAACAACCTGGAATGTTCCTCTTAACTTGTTAATAACAAGTGTTGTAAGAGCTTCACCCTCAACATCTTCAGCGATGATAAGAAGTCTAGAACCACTCTGTACAATCTGCTCTAAGATAGGAAGAATATCCTGAATATTAGAAATCTTCTTGTCTGTAATGAGGATGTATGGATCATCAAGTGTTGCAACCATCTTATCCATATCTGTTGCCATGTATGCTGAAACATATCCTCTGTCAAACTGCATACCTTCTACAAGGTCAAGCTCTGTAAGCATTGTCTTAGACTCTTCAATTGTGATAACTCCGTCCTTAGACACCTTATCCATAGCATCTGCAACAAGCTGACCAACCTTCTCATCTCCTGCTGAGATAGCTGCAACCTTTGCAATCTGCTCTTTACCAGTAATAGATGAGCTCATTCCTGAAATAGCCTCAACTGCTGCATCAGTAGCTTTCTTCATACCTCTTCTTAAGATGATAGGATTAGCACCTGCTGCAAGGTTCTTCATTCCTTCATGAATCATTGCCTGAGCTAAAACTGTAGCTGTTGTTGTACCATCACCTGCTACATCATTAGTCTTAGTAGCAACTTCCTTTACAAGCTGTGCACCCATGTTCTCAAATGGATCATCAAGCTCGATTTCCTTAGCAATAGTAACACCATCGTTAGTGATAAGTGGTGCACCATATGACTTATCTAAAACAACATTTCTTCCCTTAGGTCCCAACGTAACACTTACTGTATCAGCAAGCTTATTAACACCTGCTTCAAGAGCTGTTCTTGAATCTGCTCCGTACTTAATTAACTTTGCCATAATCTAATTCACTCCATTTCCGTGCAAAAGAGTTGTTTCATTATCTTTGCACTATTAACTTTTATAATAAATGTCCCAGAAACAATAATTTCAAAAAATTAGTCTTCAACGATAGCAACAATGTCGCTCTGCTTTACAACGATAAACTCATCATCTCCAAGCTTAACATTAGTTCCTGCATACTTTGAATATATTACTCTATCGCCTTCTTTAACCTGCATTGTAACTTCCTTGCCATCTACTACTCCACCAGGACCAACAGCAACAACATCTGCATACTGTGGCTTCTCCTGTGCACTTGATGCAAGTATAATTCCGGACTTAGTTGTCTCCTGAGCCTCTGACTGCTTTAACACTACCTTATCGCCTAATGGTACTAATTTCATTACAATTACCTCCTTAACTTTTCTGTTAGCACTCTTTTACTTTGAGTGCTAATAACCATCGATTAAATATTATTACTTTTTCTCATATAATGCAAGTGTTTTTTTCAAATAAAAAGACTTACTATTCGCCCTTACCCCCGCGCCCTATTTTTCGTCGTGCTCGCACGTAAGAAAAAATGGGGGTGGGAGTAAGAATTTCCTGCGAAGCAGGAATCTCAGATTGTAGACAGTGTTATAGCTATCTTTTCATTTTAATAAAATACTAGAATATCTATTTTTCGTAGCCCCTGAGTCGTTACCTAGTCCCTGACGTAAATTTACTAGTAAAAATAGAATTTTGAATTTTCACTAGTAGTCCTCGGTGACAATTTACTAGGCATAATAGAATTTTGATTTTTCCCTAGTAGTCCCTGACGTAAATTTACTAGGCAAAATAGAATATTGAATTTTCACTAGTAGTCCCTGACGGTAATTTACTAGGTAAACAAGAATATTGAATTTTCACTAGTAGTCCTCGGTGACAATTTACTAGGCATAATAGAATTTTGAATTTCCCCTAGTAGTCCCCGGCGTAAATTTACTAGGTAAAATAGAATATTGACTTTTCCCTAGTAGTCCCTAACGGTAATTTACTAGGTAAAATAGAATATTGAATTTTCACTAGTAGTCCTCAGCGACATATTACTGGGAAAACTTCCCATCCCTCGCAAAATAGAACAGATACTGCTGTGCATACCCTCCAAGCTCCCCAAACCTTTTCTTTGCAAATTCCATTATAACTTCCTTCTTAGTATCCTCTCCAAAGTACAACCTCTCCATTATCCTTTTCATCCAGACATCCACCGGGAAAGCACTGCGCCTGCCAAGTCCAAAAAGCATTACACAACTTGCAACCTTCTCCCCAACTCCCTTTATCTGCTTTAAGCACTCCATAACTTCATCATCATTAAGTCCTCTTAAGATATCAACGCTGTACATCCCCTCTTTGCACTTTTTTGCCGCATCATACAGATACGGTGCTCTGAACCCTGTTTTCATATTTCTGAAGTCTTCCTCGGTAATAACCTCACACTCATTCACATCAGGAAAAGAATAATATGCCTTTCCATTATATTCACCAAGTTTCTTTCCATAGAACTTTGAAATTCTAAAAACAAGTTCCTTAATCTGTGGAATCTGCTTATTTTGCGAAATGATAAACGACATAAGCATTTCAAAAAAATCCTGATTGAGAATGTGCACTCCCCACTTGCTGTCAATAGCCTCCCTTAATCGCTCATCCATTTTTAGAAGCTCGCTCTTAATAAATGCATAATCCGTATCGAAATCAAAATAGTCATTCCAAACATTCTCAAAATCTTCTGCCGAAGTATTATAAAATATCAGATTCACCTTACCACCGGCTGTAGTTTGAGCAACGTGCAGCATCCTGTTCATGGCAACCACAATGTAATCCTGCTCGCCTGTTTTTTCAAAATGAAATGCCTGACCGCACTCAAGTGTCTGACACAAATCAAAATCATGAATATCCTCTATTATAATGTTGTTATCTTTTACAATATATTTTATCAAAGTTATCCCTCTTGTCCGATTTTTATGATGTTTTCTTTCGTCTGTGTGATATAATTATCTTAACACTTACAGAACGGAGATTTATTATGAAAGAAAAATTATACACTATACCTGTTTCTGATGCATTTGAATCACCTTGTGAATGTCCTCTGTGTAAGATGAGACAGACCCTTGAAAATGATGCAATCGAATATACGTTAGGTCCAAGCTACATGGAAGATGACATCCGTGCAGTAACAGACGAAATGGGCTTTTGCAGCCGCCACATCAATCAGCTGTATAAGAACCAGAACCGTCTCGGTCTTGCCTTAATGCTCAAATCCCATATGGACAAAACCATTAAAGACATAACTGCATTGTCAAATGAAGGTGCATCAGTAAAAGGTGGTCTTTTCAAAAAGACAATAACAGCTAACGGTGTAGGTGATTATATCGACAAGCTTAACCATACATGCTTTGTATGCGACAGAATAGAAAATACTTTCTTACGATATATCGCAACCGTTGTCCACATGTACAAAACAGAAAGTGATTTTCGCACCCGTTTTAAGCAGTCACTTGGAATATGCACCACCCACTACGGTATGCTCTACACCGAAGCACTCACTGCACTTAGTGGCGATATGGCATCATCATTTTTAAATGATTTAAATGACCTTTATATAAAAAATATGGAGCGTGTCCGTGATGACCTTGACTGGTTCATAACAAAATTCGATTACCGCTTTGCTAACGAACCTTGGAAAAACTCAAAGGATGCACTTCCACGCGCCATATTAAAGACAACCGGTGAATTTATAGAATAACACCGATTCTATTCTTCAAGACTTTTCTTTAAATCAAGAGCTTTGCTCTTGATTTTTTCATTTATGCTTCTATGTTTCAATAAATCATTTACAAGCTTTATCGATTCTTTTCTCTTACCAATCATTCTCGCCATCTGAGCCATCATAAACATACATGTAGGCTTGTCCATGCCACATATCGGAAACACCTCACTGTTGCATGCATTAACAAATCCCTCATATGCTTTGGCCATAAACTCTATTTCTTCCTTCTTGAGTTCATAAAGCTTGGTTCCGACTCCCATATCACTTCTTGAAACAGTAAGAGCCTGTTCACGCAAAAGCCACGAAATCTTAAGACAAGTATAAGCCTTCTCACTGTCCTTTGCCCTCTTCATAACCGCATTAAGAAGCACGAGCTTGTGCCTTAATACAGCATCTTCATACGAATATGTATCCTCATCCTTAAATGTATTAACAAAATTAGCAGAAATACTGTCTCTTATAACTTTTGAGTATGTGCTTGTGATACTATTAAAAAACATACTAAGAGCCGCATATCCGCAGTTAGTACATACTATTGCATCATACTTTAGAGGATCAACACCTTTATATCTTGGTCTTAAATCCTCATCCGGCTCATCGTACTTAATAATATCCGGATTAACAATCTTGGTCTTGAACTTCTTTCCGCACACAGGGCACTGAATTGTCTTATCCAACAGAAAATCTTTCTCCTTAAATGCAACCTTGTTATCAAAGTCATCATCACTGCCGCTGCTTTGTTTACTCAAATATCTATCCTGTTTAGCATATATGTCCATTCCCGAAAGATTCCCAAGACCGAGATTTTCGAGATTCATAGTTATTTTCGACATTTATGTTAACCTCCTGCTTTGATACTTGTTTATTTCTTAATCTTAAATGAACTCTTAAGTGAAACAATTCTGTTAAATACAGGTGCACCCTCTTTTGAATCCTTAGAATCCACACAGAAGAATCCGTTTCTTACAAACTGGAATCTGTCTTCCTTCTTTGCATCAATAAGAGATGGTTCCATGATGCAGTCTTTGATTACTGTCAAAGAATTAGGATTAACATTTACCGATCCATCTTCATTATAAACGCCTTTTTCCTCATCAACAATATTCTCATATAATCTGACTTCTGCTCTGACAGCAGTTTTGGCAGCTACCCAGTGAATTGTTCCTTTGACTTTTCTTGCATTAAATCCTGAACCTGATTTAGTCTCGGGATCATATGTGCAGTGAACAACTGTAACATTACCGTTATCATCAGTCTCATAGCTTGTACATGTAACAAAGTATGCATTCATAAGTCTTACTTCATTACCAGGGAAGAGTCTGAAGTACTTCTTAGGAGGCTCAATCATAAAGTCCTCTCTTTCAATATACAGCTCTCTTCCAAAAGGAAGCTGTCTAACACCAAGCTCTTCATTCTCCATATTATTAGGAGCATCAAGATATTCAATCTGATCCTCTGGATAATTATCGATAACAAGCTTAACAGGATCAAGCACTGCCATAACTCTGTTAACGCTTGTCTTTAAATCTTCTCTGATACAGTATTCAAGCATTGCATAATCAACTGAACTGTTACTCTTAGAGATTCCGCAAAGCTCCATAAATGTCTTAATTGAGCTTGATGTGAATCCACGTCTTCTAAGAGCACTTATTGTAACAAGTCTTGGATCATCCCATCCGTCAACAATACCGTCTTCAACAAGCTTCTTAATATATCTCTTACCTGTTATAACGTTAGTTAAGTACATCTTTGCAAACTCAATCTGCTTAGGTGGGTTCTCAAATTCAAGTTCTCTTACAACCCAGTCATATAAAGGTCTGTGATCCTCAAACTCAAGTGTACAGATAGAATGTGTAACACCTTCTATCGCATCCTCAATAGGATGTGCAAAATCATACATAGGATAGATGCACCATTTATCACCTGTGTTATGATGTGTCATTCTTGCCACACGGTAAATAACAGGATCTCTCATGTTGATGTTAGGTGATGACATATCAATCTTTGCTCTAAGTACCTTAGTACCATCTTCAAACTCACCATTCTTCATTGCTTCAAACAATGCGAGGTTTTCTTCTATACTTCTGTCTCTGTATGGACTGTTCTTACCCGGTTCTGTAAGAGTTCCTCTGTACTGTCTTATCTCATCAGCGCTAAGATCACATACAAATGCCTTGCCTTTCTTAATAAGCTTTACGGCACACTCGTACATCTTATCAAAATAATCCGATGCAAAGAAAAGTCTGTCTTCAAAATCAGCACCTAACCACTTAACGTCCTCTGTTATAGAGCTTACAAACTCAGTCTTCTCTTTTGTAGGGTTAGTATCATCAAATCTTAAGTTAAACTGTCCGCCATACTCTTTTGCAAGTCCGTAATTTAAAAGTATAGACTTTGCATGTCCTATATGAAGATAACCATTAGGCTCAGGAGGAAATCTTGTAACAACTTTTTTGCAGTGTCCCTCCTCAATATCTTTATCAATAATCATCTCGATAAAATTTCTTGAAACGACTTCTTTTTTCTCTTCTGACTTATTCTCGTTATTCTCTAACATCGTCATATCTCCTTGTACTATCAGTATAATCTCAAATTATATCATACATCATAAAGTCAGACAACAGTTCATTTTTCAAAAAAAAGCTAAGTCATTATATTTTGACTTAGCTTTTTATATCGTATTCGATAAATTATTATCTTACCAGAATCTTATTACTCCAATTACTACATCGTCACCAGTAGAACTTGTTTCACTTACAAGATTGAAGTTCTTTCTTGAGCCGATGTTGTTAGTTCCCTCAAGAGCTGCCTTAGCTGCTGTGTATGAACTTCCTGATGCAGTGTAGTTATTAAGTCTTCTTGCCAGTGAACCGCATGATGCAGGTCCAAACTGTGATGGCTGATAAATAACACCACTGATTGTATTAGGGTAAAGTGAACTTGCCTTTCTGTTAAGTACTACGTTAGCAACTGCAAGCTGTGCTTCATATGACTCACCACCAGCTTCACAATATACAAGACAAGCTAAAAGCTTAAGATCATCATCCTCGTATGATGAAGCTTCTGAAGTAACAGTCTCTTCTGTTACAGACCCCTGGTCTGAAGATGTGCTTTCTTTACTAGCCTCTTCTTTCTTAGCAGCCTCCTCAGCTTCTTTAGCTTCGGCCTCTTTCTTGGCAGCTTCCTCTGCTTCTTTTGCAGCTTTCTCGGCTGCTTCCTTTTCTTCCTGCTCTTTTCTTAATGCTTCCTCTTCAGCCTTCTTGGCAGCCTCGATTGCAGCCTGTTCTTCTTCTATCGAAATAGCAGTTTCATAATCATAAGTAAATGTAAGATAATCAGAACTTACATATCCTTTATCACCCTTAACATCGATGTAAGCCCATCCGTCTTTCTCGCTTATAACATCGAATCTTTCACCTTCACCAACCTGTGCAATAATTGATGAATCTGTAGTTGCTTCACTTCTTACACGAAGTGTCTCTGTATTAACAGTTGCAACCTTAGTTGTGTACTGATCATATACTTTCTCAGCCTCATCACCGCTGATGATGTATTCAGCTTTGACGTAACCGGTTACATCTCCTGACTCAATCTTAACCCAGTCACCCTTTGTCTCAACAATCTTACCGATTGCTCCTTTGTAGAGCTTTCCTAAAATCTCAGCATCTTCGCTTGCTGACTGTCTTATATTAACGTATGGATCAGCTTTTGAAATAGCTACTGTATCAAACTTAGAAGCTTTCTTTGCAGCTTTCTTCTCTGTTGTCTTCTTTGCAACTGTATCTTTCTTTGCTTTTGTATCAGCTTTTGTAACAGCTTTCTTAGTCTCGCTCTTATCAGCTGTCTTATCTTCCTTTGCAGAACCAAGATAAGAATCGCTTCCTGCAACATATGACTTATACTCATCTGCTGAGAGAGTTGCAAGTGCTTCAAGCGAATCGCCTACTGCATCAACATTATTATCTGATTCAAAATATGCCTTGTTATCTGACGATGTATCTCTAACACTTACGTTTGTTGTGATTGCTCCTGCAATAAATACTGCAGACATAATCGCAATTGAACTAATAGTAGCCGTCTTTGATATTTTCTTCATAAACAATCCTTTCATGTCATACTTTTAATCGCTTCGATATGACTTACCTTTTCTTCTTTAAGATTTCTTAAAGTTTTTTAAGTCCCGATTAATAATTGTTAACATTTCTGTAACATATTATATTTAAATGATTTGCAAAAAACAAGCTTTTCAAAATTTTTGTGCACTTTTTCTGCATTTCAATTAAATAAAAGCATTTTTAGACATGTTTTTTGTGCAAAATATTCAATCAATTGACGTCTTTGATATTATCCACCCCTGTATAACCGGAAATAATTTAATAATTATAAAGCTGGCCGCAAACCAACATGCGGAAAAAACCGGGCAAATCTGGCCTTTAATATTTAAAGGCAGTTTGGAATAATCCCAGACGCCAAGCTTAAGATAGATATTTACCACCATACCTATTATAAATTCAAGCAATGTAATAACCATCATGCCCGCAAGCATTATAATAGGAACAGACACATTATCTTTGTTTCTTTCATATATATGTCCTATTAAATAAAATGCCATTCCGCCCGCTAACAGCATTGATATATGCGAACGTCCCCTAAAGATTACTTCTAAAATACAATAGGCAAATCCTCCGGTCAAAAAAATAAAAATTTCTCTTACCAGCCTGTACCCCATTAACACTCCCCCATCAACAACGTTTTAATATTATTAGTTTTTACATCTTAACATAATTTTATTAATGATAAAAAAATAAGACTCCATACTAAGTACAGAGTCTTATAAAATATGCGAGCTGCCTAGCGGAATCGAACCGCCGACCTCTTCATTACCAATGAAGTGCGCTACCATCTGTGCCAAGGCAGCATACTCATTGAGTATACTGCCATACAGAATAATTGTCAAGTTTTTTAGCATTTAAATCATTGACATTTTTTAGTTTATTTGCATTTAATTTTTTTAACCACACTCCATGCACCAAAGTATTTTGTCTTTCCTACATTTTTGAATGCACGCACTCTGACATAATAGTATTTTCCACTATTAAGTCCTGTAATTGATTTTGTAACAGCACCTGCTGATGCATTAAAATCCTTTTTACCGTTCTTAAAAGTATTATTTAATGCGACAGATATCTGATATCCGTTTATACCACCTGATGCTTTATTCCATGTAACACTCATTTTACTCTTAGCAGTCGATTTAACATTTTTCAATGAAACCTTTGCCGGCATTATTACAAATGATCCATTTTTCTTGCCTGCATAGTTACCTTTTCCTGTTATAATAAAAGATGCTTTTCCACAATTCTTATTATTACTGTAAGCAACAGTGTAATCAGTATTGCATTTAAGAGTTTTTCCATTTACTTTAACAATTACAGCTGGCTTTAAAGCTTTACCGTTATATGTAACATTCTTAACGGATAATGAAGCTTTTGAAATTGGCACTGCCTTTATTGTGAACTTTGTAGCCGCCGTTCCTGTATAGTTGCCCTTTCCCGTAACAGTAACTGTTGCCGAACCTGCCTTTACATTATTACTGTATTTAACATTATAATCACTTTTACTATTAAGAGTTTTATTTCCTATCTTAACTGCTACAACAGGCGTTTTTGCCTTACCATCATATGTATAAACAGATGCCTTAAATGATATTTTTGCTGTTTTTAAAGATAGTTTATTAATGGTGAAAGAACAGTTTTTTGTACCTGTGTAATCTCCAATACCTGTTACTGTAACCGTTGCTGTTCCCGCATTAATGTTATTGCTGTATTTAACAGAATAATCCTGCCCCTTTGTCAACTGCACATTATCGCAAACCACTGTTACATCAGGTTCTTTTTTATTGCCGTCATACACATAATTTGAATTATTAACTTTAACAGTTGCATTGCTGATATTCACAGGCTCTGCCGTTTTATCTACAATACGGTAAGGATACTCTTTTCCGTCAACTTTCCAGTTGGTCTGACCGCTGTACTGTTCAATATCATTTTCATCAATGGTGACAAAATCCTTTACACAAAGATATATGCTTCCTTCTTCCATATACCAGGCTTCAAGGTTTTCATCAGTTATATCTTCATCTGCTATCTCACTGAACACACCATCACTATACTGATAGTACTTATATCCTTCAATGAATCTACTTATCTGGATATAATCATATTCCAATTCACCCGTATCTTCATTTGCATGCATATAGAACAATCTTGGGTCTTCATCATAGTATCCACCCTGAAGAGTCAGATGAATACTTGTTTCAGAATACTGTGGCGCATATACTACAAATCTGCTGCTTCCCATATTTGAAAAACATGCATTGCCTGCAATGGTAAAATTAATGTCACCTTCTCCACCATTGTTAATCAACATTCCGCCATTGCATATACCACCTTTAAATGTTACGGTTCCGCCATCAACACCTAAATATTTATTGATAACAGATCCATCAGAGAATTCGTATGTATCTCCTGTCCATGGACAAAGCGAAACATTGCAAGTTCCGTTACAAATAAAAGTTCCGACATTTTCACTCTCCACACTGACAGTTGGTGAATACTGATCTTCACCTTCAGAAGTAACCGTGCCTGTTATTGTACCATTCAAGGTAAATGTGTGACCATTTAAATCAATCCTTACATATGACACTTCACTTCCAAGCGATATTGTCTTCTATTTTCCAACAGTAACATCTGAAAGAAGTTTGATAACAGAACAATTAGAGGCTGCTTCAAAAGCCTTATCTATGGAAGAATAATTATCCGTAACCGTTCCTGATTCAGTTTCTGTTGTAACACTTACCACATCATCATTAGCATATGTGGTAACACTCATATATGGCAAAAACCCAATTACCATTGCCACAGTCATAACAATTACCCACATACATCCTATCGAATATTTTACAATTTTGTTTTTTCCCATAAGCGACTCCTTTCAACATTATACCTTCTGTGGTTTACCACACTTTGTGCAGAACCTGTCATCCATTGCAAGTTTTGCACCACACTGTGTACAGAATTTTTTGTCTACGGATTTTACTAAAGATTTCTTTTTATCTGTAGTTTTCCCAGGTATCTTAGCAGCTTCTTTCTGTGTTTCTACAACTTCACTCTTTGTTTTCTCAGCTTTTACCACCTCCTGTACTGCTTTGCCTGGCTCTTCAGCCTTCTTTGCTTCCTCAGCTTTTCTTGCTGCTTCAGTCTTCTTTGCCTCCTCAGCCTTTCTTGCCTCTTCAGCCTTCTTTGCTTCCTCAGCTTTTTTTGCCTCTTCGGCCTTCTTTGCCTCCTCAGCTTTTCTTGCCTCTTCAGCCTTCTTTGCTTCCTCAGCTTTTCTTGCTGCTTCGGCTTTCTTTGCTGCTTCCTTTTGTGCCTTTGCCTGTGCCTTAGCTTCTTTCTTTGCAGGATCACAGAATTTCTTAATCAGTATGCACACAATGATGCATAATACCGATACAACTACTAATGCCGCAAATACCCATATAAGAATACCAATCTTCTTTGTCAGACTGATATACTCATGTGCTCTCTTAGGGAAGTCAAGGGCCAGGTCAATATACTTAGAAGATTTCTCATAACGTCTTCTTATGAAATACAGTATACCGTCGCCTACAAGACAAATTGCCGAGAATACAAGCAATACTATCGACATACCCATCAAAGTTGATGCCACCGGCTTTTTCTTTTTCTTGCCTGATGCAAGTACATCCATCTCAAGTATTCCGAATAATGATGCAAAGAATGCTAACATCATAGGAAGATACTTTAATACTTTGTTAGCTGTTTCATTGTCAACAAGCTCACCGACTTCCTCAGCTGCAGTCTTTCTGTTGATTTTAATTGCAAATGTTGCAATATTTCCTGCTTCATCGCTTGAAGAAATATTAAGGGTATTTTCTCCTTCTTCAAGATTAAACTCATATGAGAAGCTTCCGTTCTTACCAAGCTCTACATCTTCACCGTTAGCCGTAAGCTTACTGCCTTCGTCAGTCTTACCGGTTACGATGATTGACGACTTATCCGTGCTCATACCGTCAAGATTCTCATAAAGTCCAAGCAGCGGAGGAATATCATCTATTACAATGTAGCTTTGCAATGTGTAATTAATCTCATCCTTGTCGGTATATCTGATTACAATATTACTCTCAGTATCTTTAAGAGTTATGCCCTTCTTACCTTCTTTATCTAAGACAATCTCCTGCTCAGCTTCATCATTTACCTTAACGAATATTGTCTGATTGTCAGCATTTTTATAGTCGATAACATATGTTTTGTTATTGGAAACGCCGTTACCCGGAACGCTCATAGCAAAAGCACCCGATGCTTCATCAAGGTTAATCTTCTTTACTTCCTCAGGTGAAACACGGCCTGTGTTATACTGCACAGAAGATTTACATACGATTTCCTTAACACCCGGATCATACTGGGCAATTACTGTTTTTTCACCGCTATCTCTGTCAAGCAGCTCATCAACCAGCTCATTTCCGTCAGCTTCAATGTGAACATAAATATGTCTTACCTCCCAAGGAAGATCCTTATCAGCAGTAAATGTAACGTTTCTGTCTGTAAGATTAACATTTATCTCATATCCCTTGTAAGCCTCAACATTCTCTGAGTTGTTATACTCAAAGCTCTTACTTACAAGGTCATCAAAGTACACATTTTCATTATCTTCATAATATACAAACAACTTAAGATAATATTCGCTGCTGCTGTTTACCGAGCTTAAATCAAGTTCTACAGTCTCCTTTTCCTCGCTGTTAGACCAGCTGCTTGCAAGCATTCTTTGAGAGTTAAACTCGCTGTCGGTACTAATGTAAATCTCATACTGATAACTTTGCCCTTCCGGTCTGTCTACCGCAAACTGTACCTGCATTTTGTTGCCGGTAGGTTTACCTATATCGAAACTTTTAATTTTTAAAGAATCATTAGCAGGTGCAACAGACATTTTAAGAGACTCATTCGTTCCCTTGTCATATACAACATTCCACTGTCCTGCTGCGGCATCTTTAACATATACAAACATGACATTATCAAGTTTTTCAAAACTTACGTTGCTATCGTTAAGTGCCACCCTGTTTCCTGAAGGATCCTTAAAATACAGCTTAAAATCATCATTTTCATAGCCTATCATAATTACAATATCCTGTTTCTTAGGATTGTTGTAAAGGCCACCTTCCGATATTTCAGCATATACAGTATTTCCAAACAGAATCATACAGGAAATAATCATTGCAAATGCAAATGACAGTATATTAATACTTTTTTTCATTATTATATTTGCTTTCATTGCTGTTTCCCAGCTCCTTTCTTAGAAATACTCTCTTGAAGGAGTCCATCCTGTAAGCATAAATCTTACGCCTTTTTTATCATCTCCGTCTTTTGAATAGAATACTACATACAATCTTGGCTTTCCGCCTATAGGTCTGCATGCAATCTCAAATGTTCCTTCATAGTCGCCCTGCCACTTCCACCAGTCGTTAAACACTCTGATATCATAGTTGATGTTACCTGATCTTCTGAATGCAAACGCCTGTGTATTCAATGTAACCATATCAGTACCCTGACCTGTTACCTTAAAGTTAGGTAAATCAATTGAAGGTCCCATTGAAGTAGACAGATATAATCCAACTACATCTGACTCTGATAATCCCAGATAATAATCTTCATATTTAAAGTTACCGAATTTTGCATCAACTTTACCAAAATCAAATTTTCCAAACAACTTAATATCACTACTTAAAGTCAGATGGAAGTTCTTAATTGCCCCCTTAAATGTAGTATTTTCAAATGTAAGAAGTGCAAGATCTCCAAATATTGATTTTGCAATCGGTGCATCAGCAAAAAATCCCGAAACCTTCTCAAGTGAAACGTTACATCCTCCTTGAGCTTCTGCATAGAAGAAATCTTTCCAGTCATTGCTCTTCTTTGTCTTTTGCCATGCTTCCTTAAGGTTAGACATTCCGATAAAGAAATTATCAAGCGTTACAGGTCCAATCTCTGTCGGTATTGTCTTTTGATGGTCGAAGAATATTGCAAATTCATCAAGATAACCTTCCTTTATGGCAAATGAGAATCCGTCTCCACGGGAATCTTTCTTTGCAATAGTTTTCGTTACACCGTCTACCAATGCAAACTGTTTGTTAAACCATGATAATTTTCCTTTCAAAGTGAAAGCGTAATTCTTCTTATATGTATCAAACGATATCGATACTTCCGTAGGACTCCATGTAAAGCTTGATATCTCAGATAAAGCAAAGCTTCCTAAACCATTGTCTTCCTGAATTGAAGCATTTCCTTTTGAATAGGTACCTGTTGCATTAATCATTGCTTCATATCCGGCTTCCGCATTAGTTCCGAATTCAAATCCAAGAAGTGCACTCGAAAGTTTATCCTGCATTGGAAGCCCAAGTTTGAATTCAAGGTATTTAACCTTCATCATATGCGGACACATAGATACTTCGCTTCCCATTGTTGTAAGTCCCGGAAGCGCGAAACCGTCCTGAAGTACAGATTCAACCTTGTATTCATCAAAGTTATCTTTATGATCTTCATCATTATAGATTACATATTCACCAAGTTCCTTGAACTTCTGATCGTTATTAACAATGTATCCGAAGAACGATTTCTGCGGTTTTGTAAATGTTACATATGAACCAACGCTGTCATGCATTGTCATAGACTCTGATTTTGGATTACCTTCAAGAACAAGTACACCGTTAAAATGAAGGTATCTGTTCATTGTAACATCACCGCTCATTGTAACCACAACATCCGGCTTGTCTTCATCAGGCTGTTCAATCAGAATCTTTTCTGCGGTAAATGTATATGCTCCGAATGTAAACGATGAAGGCTCAGCATCTAAAATCTCTATAGTATCTATTTTTGTTCCTTCTCCGATTACTATCTTTGCCTGATACACTCCCGGCGGAACCTTGGCAGGAATAACGACTGAATACTCTGTCTCAGATACATAACTTCCTTCCATGCTTCCCTTGAATGATTCACCTGTAAGTGTAACGTAACAGCTCATGTCTTTTTCAAAAGCAGTTCCTGTTATCAATGCATCGATATCAGTGTCTTTTGCATACATTTTCTTTGTCGCAAATCCATTGATTCCAAAGTCTTCCTGTTCTTCTTCCTCATCTTCTCCCTCAAGTCCTAACGTATAATCCTTTGTTGTTACTGAACCGTCGGCAGTATTTGTAACTGTAAGTGTACGATTGTTTTTCTTAGTATCTTTTGCGGTAAATGTTACCGTATAGTTGTTCTCCATCTGTGAATGGATAAATGAATATAACGCCTGAAGTTCAGATGCACTGAACGAATATACGAATTTTCCGTTACCGGCATTGGCAATTCTTCTAAGATATTCAACATTTACCGAACTTCCAAGACCAACTGTATATACAATGGTATGTCCGTCATCACATATTGAACTTAAGTTTGCAAGTGTACTGTCATCAAACGATGAATCTTCACCATCAGTCATAACAATTACAACATTAATAGAATCATCCTTGCCTGAGAGATTATTAAGCGCTGCAAATGTTCCTGATGCTATATTTGTTCCTCCACCAGCTTCAAGTTGTGAAATATATGAACTAAGGTCTGATGGATTACTTGTTATTCCTGAATCAAATTCAACTCCGTCCGAGAATCCGATAACACCCATTTCTTCTTTTTTAGAAATGCTTGCAGCAAGATTGCTTACTGCTGCCTGAAGTGCATCGGTACTGCCTTCCATTGAACCTGATTTATCACATACTGCATATATAATTGCTTTGTTAAATTCGTTCTTTGTAACCGTGTAATCCGTTATGTTAATATTGCAATCATTAAGAATAAGTCCCGGATTCTTAAGGTCAAGCGGCTTAGCAGTCTGAAGGTTAAAGCTTACCTTAGGAAATTGCGAAATATCAATCTTTCCAATATTGGTTACGGCTTTTTGTTTACTTACATAGGTAGTACCCTGTGCCGTAATCATTTCCTTTGCACTCTTTTTCTCTTCATTGCCATCATCTGATGAAGATGTTGATGATATATCAGCTGTCTCTTCACTTATATGAGGTATTCCAAGATCATATGCCTGTTCAATAAAATCACCGATATTCTTAACTTCATTATCATCTACAACATCATATAATACCTGAGATACACCTTCAAAAGCCTGTGAGTACGCATCAATTCCGGCATAAGGAGCCATCTCTATACTTGCACCAAATTCCTCATCACCCATCTGAACATTACCGAGTGCATAACACATTACACTCTTTCCAAAGTGAATCTGGCTTTCCATTTTCTCATTAACGAGTTCAGGATCTACTCTCATTGAAAGTTCTGTGAGTGACAAGTTATCTGCCATTCCCTCAACAGCATCAACTTTCTCCTCTATTTCCATAAGTTCGGCACCCGACGGATCTTCATCCTTCTTGATTGTATCAAGTGCTTCCTTACACTGTGCTGTTACTTCTTTTACATCCTCTTTTGAAATTGAAACAAAATCTTGCGGAAAATCTTTATCTCTTATCTCTTCGTCGATTACCAGCTGACCTACCGTAACAAGACCAATCTGTGAACCTGTCTCATCAGCATAATCAGCAAGTTCCTTCTTATCTTCATTCATTACCATACCTTTTACGTATGATTCGTCTATTGATTCAACTCCGAATATTTCAGGATAATCTTCATAAACTTCATGAAGTTCATCAACAGCGTCCTTTATTTCATCCTCATCAACCTTACCACCCTTAATGTATTCTTCATACTTAGAATTAAGTTCATCACAAACATCTACAGCTTCACAAAGCTTTTGATAATGCTTATCATCTTCTTCTCTCTTTTCAACCTCTTTTTTCATGGCAGCAGTTATGCCTTCCACAGGATTATAGCTTCCGTCTACAATCTTTTTAACCTTTTCCTTCTGGTCAGCACTGTAACCATAAGCGGTTATATCAACGCTCTTTTTCTTAGTTTTCGTTGACTTCTTATCCTTAGTTGTATCCTTGGTTTTATCCTTTGTTGATGAAGTGTCATCCTTTGAACTCTTATCGTCGGATGTATCATCTGATGTGGCATCTGATGTGTCATCTTTTGAACCCTCGTCATCGGACGTATCATCTGACGAGTCATCTTTGGCAGGTGCCTTGTCATCCTTTGAACTTTCATCATCTGATGTATAATCGGATGTATCATCCGCTGAGTCAGATGAATCATCAGATATGTCTTCTAAATCATAATCTTCTCCAAGCTCCTCGGCTCCCAGATACAAATCATTATCCGGAACTTCTTCAAGCATGTTAATCTCATCAAGAATATTTGTAGCATCTATGAGATTATATGCACTTCCGTCATCAATTGCTTCAATAAGTTCTTCGTCTGCCTTGTCAAGCAGATCCTCGCCCCCAACGCTCTTTAGTTTCTCATATAAAGCTCTTGCTCCGGCAAAATCACCTTTAAAGGCCTGTAATCTTGCATTAGCTAATGTACCTTGCGCTGATTCTCCGTTTTTGGAGTACATCTCACGTAAGAACTTCTCTGCTCTTTCAAGATTACCGTTAATCATGTCAGACGTAGATAAATGAATATAATCATCCGTCGACGCAAGCATTTTAACAGTTTTCTTCTTTTGATTAGAGGAATCATTCATCTCGGTAACTCCAAAATAAGCTACAATCCCCACACACCCTACAAGTGCCAGAACAGGCAATATCCTGATTTTTTTCCTTATCAGAAAAAACAGCGACACAAGTGCTAATGGTGCAAACCCTATAGCAAGTTGAATAAATGTCTGCATATTGTACCTTCTCCTTCCTGTTTTTTATTCAAAATAAGGGAAAGCAATGTTGCTTTCCCTATTCGTGATTAAATGTATTCAACCTTTTCATTTAATACAATAATTATATGATAATTCACTAATAAAATCAATTTTTTTTAAGTTTTTTTGTCAAAAATGCAAAAATAATATTGTGAGTTACAGTTAGCTTATAATCCTTAGAATTCGACACCTTTCCTTGCACGTACTCCTTTATCAAACGGGTGTTTCTTCTTTATAAAATAAGTATGGTAATCACTTTCTTCTATTATAAAGTCTACATCCTTATGTCCCGTCATTATCAGTTCTACTTCATATTCTTTTGCCGACTGTATTATTTTTTTTACCTTATCAGAGTCTGCAACCTCATGAAGTATCGCATCACCAATCTCATCCATAACAACCAGATTATATTTTTTTGAACGTATCGCTTCCTCTATAATATCAAGATTACCGTTTTGCTCTGCCATAAGCTCCTTACGCATATCGCTTGACATTTTTGAAACAAAACCATAATTTTTTTTGTTTCTTATAATGTCAACATTACTTATACCATTTAAAATCTCCACTTCCCCTGTAATGTTTCCTTTTAAAAATTGTGCAAACAACACCTTACCGGATTGCCCCACCATCCGTATCGCGGCACCTGCAGCCGCCGATGTTTTTCCTTTTCCGTCTCCATTATAGAAATGTATCATTATATTTTTCTCCTGTTTTTCCGCAAAAATCATTTATTAATTTACGATTTAATTTTATATCTTCTAAAAAATCAAATCTGATTTTATAATATTACTTATGACTTTTTATGATATAAGTCGTATTTTCACGTATTTCTGTAGATGCATTTTGTGTTACTACAGCTGTCACACACTTTCAAATGACCCTTTTCGCATTCTGTCCCTGTAAGTTCCATGAACATTGCAACCGACTTTATGGGGTTTAGAATATACAAATCATTACAGCTGACATTTTCTTCTTTCAGATAGGAAATAATATTTTTACTGCTAAAAAGAGGAATTTGATCTCCGGGAAACATATAACTTTTTACCCACAGCCCATATCTTTTTGATATATCTCCGGCCATTATTGAATATGCTTTTGCCATAATCTCCATACAAATATCATCTATAATTGTTGGAATCATGACTTCCTTTGCCTTAAGATACACATTACTTAATTCATCAATAACCCCCCCAAGACTTACACAGGCAACGGCATATTTTTTGTCAGGCTTACAGCCGATTATTTCTTCAACAAAATCATCCTCTGCAAGCACATAAGACATTCTTGGCTCAATTATATTTTCAATTGTTATGTTTACGCCCTTTAATAAAGCAATATCTGCCGTGGAGAACTTATACTTCTTTTGTATCTTTACAAGTTCATCCTCCGACAGATATATGCTTTTGGCAATTCGTATTATTTCATTCAAAATAATCTGCAATTCCCTTCTATCATAATCTTAATTAGTTATCTTTAATTATCTGTGCATTGAAAACTTATCTAATTCAATATTAGAGAGGTTTTGTGCAACTGTACGGTCATCAGCCTGTCCAATCATAGAATCCCTTGCCTTCTTTGCAGCAAGTTCCGGCATATGACTGCTTGGTCCTCCGACACAACCGCCTTCACATACCATACCTTCGATAAAATCAGCCGGCAATCTTCCTGCCTTCATCAGTAAAAGAGCCTTCTTACATTCAGCTGCGCCATTACACTTAAGCACGTTAAGTTCTAATTCTTCTCCATCTTCCTTTAAGCACTCCATAACTGCCGAAGTAACTCCCCCGCTGTTACCAAAACGCTTACCGAATACCGTTGATTCCTGTGTATCATTTTGTGCAGGCTCAAGTTCAACGTCCTTTGCCTTCATCATCGCTCTTATCTCACCAAATGTAACAACATAATCGGCATTTCCTTCGATAGAACTGTCCCTGCTCTCACTCTTTTTGGCTATACAAGGTCCAATAAATACGGTCTTTACTTCACTATCAAGAGATTTTAACATTCTCGATAATGCACACATAGGTGAAACCGTCTGGGATATGCTGTCCATAAGCTGTGGAAAATGAAGCTTAATCATGTTAACAAAAGCCGGGCAGCATGATGTTGTCATCTTTTTGCCTTCCTTTGCAGCCTGTGCCCACTCTTTTGCCTCAAATGCCGCTGTAAGGTCTGCTCCGAGTCCAACCTCGTATAAATCATCAAATCCAATCTTCTTAAGGGCATTTTTCCAGCTTGTAAGAGTAATATTCTCTCCAAACTGTCCTTCCCAGGACGGTGCAAGCATTCCCACAACACGTTTTCCGGCTCTGATGTCATTGATTATATCTACAACGCTTGATTTAGAACCGATAGCACCAAACGGACAACTGTGAATACACTGTCCGCATTGTATACATTTTTCCTCGTCTATCTGGCATATACCGTTCTCATCCATCTTAACCGCATCAACAGGGCAGTTTCTCTTGCAAGGTCTCACAAGGTCCGCAATCGCATTATACGGACATGCTTTTGCACATTTTCCGCATTCACGACACTTTGACGGATCAATATAAGTTCTTGTTCTTCCAGAAGATATTGCTCCGAAATTGCAGGAATTGATACATGCCTTACCCATACAGTTCTGGCAGTTATCCGTTACTATATATCTTGAAATAGGACATCCTTCGCACGCTGCTGTAATAACCTGTACAATGTTATCAGATACCCTGTCATCAGGATTCTTGCCCTCTGCCAGCCTGATTCTTTGCCTTATTACTTCTCTTTCCCTATAGACACAACATCTGAATCTGGCACTTGGTCCCGGGCTTATCTTGTATGGCAACTCTTCTTTTTTCTCATCAAGCTGCCCTGCATAGGCCAGTTTTGCCACTTCTTTTATTATCTCATGTTTTACCTTTAGAATTGTTGCATCATTTTTAACCATAGTATGTCACACCTCGCATAACAAACTCTGTTATTTTCCGGCTTCAATCACTTTATCACATAACTTTTTCATTGCACTTTTGCTTTCATCATTTAACGTAGATTTTATTGTGACAGAGTCCTCAATAACAGTAATATTTTTAAATCCTTCAAGCATACCTTTCATTGTACGAAGAGCACTTGGAGCCCAGCTTCCGTTCTCTATAAGTGCTACCGTTCTGTTCTGATATGCCTTAGCGGCAAGTTTATTGATAAATGTCTGCATAACAGGGAATACCCCGCCGTCATAACTTGATGCAGCAAGTATCATTCTGTCATGTCTGAATGCATCTTCAATAACCTCTGCCATATCATCCCTAGCCAAATCACTTACAACTACTCTTTCCTCTCCTGCATCTTTAAGCATCTGCTCAAGCTCTTTTACAGCCTTCATTGTATTGCCGTGGATAGAAGCGCATGCAATAAGAACTCCTTTATTTTCAGGCTTATAGCTGCTCCATGTATCATATAATCCGATATAATATTCAAGATTCTCACTAAGAACCGGTCCGTGAAGAGGACAGATAACAGCTATATCAAGTGCCTTTGCTTTCTTTAACAATGTCTGGACAGGAGCACCGTATTTACCAACAATATTAAAATAATATCGTCTTGCCTCACATGACCATCCCTCATCATCCTTTGCATCTATCGTTCCGAATTTTCCAAATGCATCTGCTGAGAACAGCACCTTGTCAAGGCTGTCATAGGTAACCATTACCTCAGGCCAGTGAACCATCGGTGCCATAACAAATTTGAGCTTATGATTTCCAAGATCAAGCTCCTCTCCCTCTGCTACTACCATTGTCTTAGCGTCCTTTATGTCCACAAACTGTGCAAGCATCGGAAACGTCTTAGCATTACCTACAAGTGTTATATCAGGATAGTTAGCCAAAAGGTCGGCTAAACTTCCTGAATGATCCGGCTCAACATGCGAAATAACAGCATATTCAGGTGTTTTACCACCAAGAGCCTTCTTTAACTTATCAATCCATTCATCAGACTTAGATGAATCTACAGTATCCATAATTGTTATTTTTTCATCTTTAATCAGATACGAATTATATGCCATTCCATCAGGAACTTCGTACTGCCCTTCAAAAAGATCTATATCTGTATCATCTACCCCTATATATTCTATGGTATCTGTAATCATTGCATTCATCAGATTAAAACCTCCATGTGTATATTATTAATGTTATTATCTACTTAAAAATATACCTTATATAGGCTTCAATGTCCATATAAATAGGGAAAATACAAAACCCCCTTCCAAAGAACGCATCCTTTTCGTCTTTGAAAGGGGGAAAATTAATTTATACGATGCATATAATATACATCAACATTTAATAACAAACTTTGTTATATAAGGCACAGGCTTTAAATTACTTGTTAGCCATCTCTTCCTTAAGTGCCTTTGTAAGCTCAGGAACGATCTTGTTAAGATCTCCTACAAGACCATAATCAGCTACGTCAAAGATTGGAGCATCCTCATCCTTGTTGATAGCTACGATTAAGTCTGAATCTTCCATACCTGCAACGTGCTGGATAGCACCTGAGATACCGATTGCGAAATAAATCTGTAGACGAACTGTCTTACCTGTCTGTCCTACCTGAAGATCTACAGGAAGCCATCCGTTCTCAACAACTGCACGAGAACAGCTTACTGTTCCACCAAGAACATCAGCAAGTTCCTGAAGAAGTGCAAAGTTCTCTTTAGATCCGACTCCACGTCCACCTGATACTAAGATCTTAGCGTCCATGATATCTGCTGTATCCTTTACAGACTTAACTACTTCAAGAATCTCAACATACTTGTTGTTAGGAGTAAATCCAGGATTGAATTCAATTATTTCAGCCTTAGCACCCTTGATTGGGTCAATTTTTTGCATAACACCTGGACGAACTGTTGCCATCTGTGGTCTGTTGTCAGGACATGCGATTGTTGCGATTGTGTTACCACCAAAAGCAGGACGTGTCATAAGAAGCTGATTGTGCTTCTGCTCAACACCTGGTCTTGGAACTAATGGGAAATCACCAATCTCAAGAACTGTACAGTCAGCTGTAAGTCCTGTTGCAACTCTTGCTGATACTCTAGGACCAAGGTCACGACCGATTGCTGTAGCACCAACTAACATGATGTCTGGCTTGAAGTTATTGATAACTTCTGAAAGTGCATGAGCGTATGGCTCAGTTCTGTATTCCTTAAGTTCAGGATCATCAACAACGATAACCTTATCTGCACCGTATTCTGCTAAAGAATCTGCAAGACCCTTAACATCACTACCGATAAGAACTGCTGTTACATCTGTATCTAAATCTTTTGCAAGGTCTTTACCCTTTCCAAGTAACTCAAATGCGATTGAGCTTAACTTATTGTCTACCTGCTGAGCAAAGACATATACACCTTTATATTCTTCTAAACCCATTTTATTCACCACTTTTCCTTTAATTTATTAGATTATGTGTTTCTCTTTAAACTTACCGATAAGGTATGCAACTGACTCCTGTGCATCAAGGTTAACCTTTTCTCCTGCACCCTTCTTAACTTTGTCAGAAGCTTTAGCGATCTTTGTAGGAGAACCTTTAAGTCCAAGGTTAGCATCATCTACATCTTTAAGATCTGCTCTTCCCCAAACAGTTACTTCCTTCTCGAAAGCATCAAATATTCCACCCGGTGTCATATAACGAGGTTCATTTAATTCTGAAAGTGCAGTTACAAGACAAGGCATCTTAGCTTTTAATACATGATATCTGTCTTCATACTGACGCTCAACAACTACGCTGTCTCCATCAATCTTGATGTTCTGAGCGTATGAGATTACAGGAAGGTCAAGGTGCTCAGAAATCTGAGGTCCAACCTGAGCTGTATCTCCGTCGATTGCCTGACGACCTGTTATGATAAGGTCATAGTCAAGGTTTCTGATTGCTCCTGCAAGTGTAGTAGATGTAGCCCATGTGTCAGCTCCTCCGAGTACACGGTCTGTTACAAGGATACCCTTGTCAGCGCCCATGGCAAATGCTTCACGAAGAACTTCCTCAGCCTTTGGAAGACCCATTGTAACTACAGTTACTTCTGCACCATATTCATCTTTTAATCTAAGTGCTGCCTCAAGACCTGCTTTGTCATCAGGGTTCATGATTGCAAGCATAGCACTTCTGTCCAGAGTTCCATCAGCGTTGAATTTAACTCCGCCCTTAGTATCTGGTACCTGTTTTACACAAACAACTATCTTCACGGTTATTCACTCCTTAATTTTCTATTTTAATAATGCACCTGAGATTACCATTCTCTGAACTTCGCTTGTTCCTTCATAGATTTCAGTAATCTTTGCATCACGCATCATACGCTCAACATCATATTCTCTGATGTATCCGTATCCACCATGTAACTGTACACACTTAGTTGTTACTTCCATAGCAACTTCAGCGGCAAATAACTTAGCCTGTGCAGCTTCTACAGAGTAAACTTTCTGTGTAGCCTTTGCCATAGCTGCCTTGTAAACTAAGAGCTTAGCAGCCTCAACCTTTGTAGCAAGGTCAGCAAGTACAAACTGTGTATTCTGCTGAGCAGCGATAGCACGTCCGAACTGCTTTCTTTCCTTAACGTAAGCAATTGTCTTGTCAAGAGCACCCTCAGCGATACCAAGTGCCTGAGCAGCGATACCGATACGTCCTCCGTCAAGAGTATGCATTGCGATAGGGAATCCCTTACCTTCTGGTCCAAGGAGGTTATCCTTTGGAATTCTGCAGTCTTCAAAAATTAACTCATATGTTGAAGAACCACGGATACCCATCTTCTTTTCTTTTGTACCGAATGTGAATCCTGGTGTTCCCTTTTCTACGATAAATGCAGAGAAGTTCTTCTTCTTTCTTCCTCTCTTATCCTCTGTAACACTTGTTACAGCGATAACGATATAGATGTCACCAACCTTACCGTTAGTGATGAAGCACTTAGATCCGTTAAGAACCCACTCGTCTCCGTCTAATACAGCCTTTGTCTGGCATCCCTGAGCGTCAGTACCTGCTCCTGGTTCTGTAAGACCAAAAGCACCAATCTTCTCTCCTGATGCTAATGCTGTAACATATTTCTGCTTCTGCTCTTCTGTACCATATGTGAGAATTGGATCTACACATAATGATGTATGAGCTGATACGATAACACCTGTAGTACCGCAAACCTTTGATAATTCTTCTACACACATTGTGTATGTTAAAGGATCACAACCCTGTCCACCGTACTCCTTTGGTACAGGAATACCCATGAAACCATACTTCTGCATCTTCTTAACAGTTTCCATTGGGAACTGCTCTGTCTCATCAACTTCCTGAGCAAGAGGTGCTACCTCTGTCTCGGCGAACTCTTTGAAAAGAGATCTCGCCATTTCATGTTTTTTATCTAATGAAAAATCCATGATTACACTCCTTTTCATTTATTATAAAGATTTTATTTTGAATAATCGTAGAAACCGATTCCAGTCTTTCTACCAAGCTTTCCACCACGAACCATCTTACGAAGAAGTGGATGAGCACGATACTTAGAATCGCCTGTCTCTGTATAAAGAACGTCCATAATTGCAAGAACGATATCAAGACCTACTAAATCTCCAAGAGCTAAAGGTCCCATTGGATGGCTTGCACCAAGCTTCATAGCTGTATCAATACCCTCTACAGAAGCGATTCCCTCTGCATAGATACCGATTGCTTCGTTAATCATTGGGATTAAGATTCTGTTAACAACGAATCCAGGAGCTTCCTCAACCTGAACAGGCTCTTTTCCGATGCTTACAGCGATTTCTTTAATCTCATCGACAAGCTCAGCTGGTGTATTAGCACCTGCGATAACTTCAACAAGCTTCATTCTGTCAGCTGGGTTGAAGAAATGCATACCGATGATTGGTCTGTCAAGACCTGCACCAATCTCTGTGATTGAAAGAGATGATGTATTAGTTGCAAACTTGCAGTTTGCAGGAACGATTGACATTAATTCCTTGAATGTATCTTTCTTAATCTGCATGTTCTCAGGAGCAACCTCGATAACAAGATCACAATCTGTACAGATATCCTTTAAACCTGTCTTAACAGAAGCTAAAACTGCATCAGCCTTCTCCTGTGTAATCTTTTCCTTGCTTACAAGGAACTTCATGTTCTTTTCAATCTTAGCCTTTCCTCCATCAGCAAATTCCTGCTTGATGTCGCAAAGACGAACTTCATAACCATCTGTCATAGCAAATGCCTGAGCAATACCAGAACCCATTGTTCCAGCTCCGATGATACCTACTATCATAGTAAATCCTCCTGTTTTTAAAAATATTTATATTATAAATTCAATAACATACTTTGTTATTATTTGTTCTGGAAAGGAACAACCTTTAACTTCTTTTCCTTATCTTTCTCAAGGAAGTTGCCCATTCCTGCCTTCTGATCTTCTGTCTCGAAGCAGTCACCGAATAATTTCTCTTCGATAACAAGTGCCTGATCCATATCTACCTGAAGACCATCGTTGATTGCCTTCTTGCAATTACGAACTGCTATAGGAGCGTTCATTGCAATACCTGCTGCCATCTTCTTAGCTGCAGGAAGAAGTTCCTCTAATGGATATACAGCATTAACAAGACCGATTCTGTATGCCTCGTCTGCCTTGATGTTTCTTGCTGTGTAAATAAGCTGTTTAGCCATTCCAGGGCTTACAAGTCTTGCAAGTCTCTGTGTTCCACCAAATCCAGGTGTAATTCCAAGACCAACCTCAGGCTGTCCGAAAATTGCGTTGTCTGAACATAATCTGATGTCACATGACATTGAAATCTCGCATCCGCCACCAAGTGCGAATCCGTTAACAGCTGCGATAACAGGGATTGGGAATGTCTCTAACTTTCTGAAAACATCGTTACCCTTCTTACCAAATGCTTCACCCTCAGCCTTTGTAAGTGTTGACATCTCAGCGATATCAGCTCCTGCAACAAATGACTTCTCGCCTGCACCTGTAAGTACAAGACAACGGATTACATTAACATCAACAGCATCAAGAGTCTCATTTAATTCATCAAGAACCTGGCTGTTTAATGCGTTAAGAGCCTTTGGACGGTTAATAGTGATAACACCAACCGCACCTTCAACTTCGTAATTGATAAACTCCATTTAGGTTATCCTCCAATTTATTTATTATATATTTATTACATGATACATACGTAATTCATTTGTATCATATATGTGATACATACGGATTGTTCCGTGCTTCGCACTCTCACAATCCTACAAACATTCGAAATCCGCGCGCTTGCAAAGCAAGCGCGCTTCTTTCTCAGTTTGTTTGTATCATTACATTAGTCACGCTCAACGATAGTAGCACAACCCATTCCGCCACCGATACAAAGTGTAGCAAGACCCTTCTTAACATCGAAGTCTTCCATCTCATGAAGAAGAGTTACAAGGATACGGCATCCTGATGCTCCAACCGGATGTCCAAGAGCGATAGCACCACCACGTGGGTTAAGCTGCTTTTCAACATCAATTCCAAAATCCTTACCTACTGCTACTGACTGAGCTGCAAATGCCTCATTTGCCTCGATAACGTCGAAGTCTTCAATCTTGTATCCTGCTTTGTCCATAGCTTTTCTTGTAGCTGCAACAGGTCCAACACCCATGATTTCAGGAGCAACACCTGCAAGAGCACCTGCAACGAATGTAGCCATTGGCTTAACGCCAAGCTCTTTAGCTTTTTCTTCTGACATAACAACGATTGCTGCAGCACCATCGTTAATTCCTGAAGCGTTACCTGCTGTAACAACTCCGTCTGGATAAAGAGCACGAAGCTTAGCAAGTGATTCAGCTGTAACACCTGCACGAGGTCCCTCATCTGTATCAAATAAAACTGTTTCTTTCTTCTTCTTGATCTCTACAGGAACAATCTCTCTCTTGAATGCTCCCTCAGCCATTGCCTTCTCAGCCTTCTGCTGTGAATTAGCTGCAAATTCATCAAGTTCTTCTCTTGTAAGTCCCCACTGCTGTGCAACATTGTCAGCAGTCTTAATCATGTGATAGTCATTGAATGCATCCCAAAGAGCATCCTTAACCATTGTATCAACAAGAGCACCCTGGCTTGCTGATGGCCATGTCATTCTGTATCCGTAACGTCCCTGTGGAAGAGCAAATGGAGCAAGGCTCATGTTCTCCATACCACCTGCAACAACGATATCAGCATCTCCTGCCTTAATCATCTGTGCAGCCATGTTAACTGCGTTAAGACCTGAACCACATACAACGTTGATTGTAACTGCAGGGCACTCGATTGGAAGTCCTGCTTTGATTGAAGCCTGACGAGCAACGTTCTGTCCCTGTCCTGCCTGGATTACACATCCCATGTATACATGGTCAACCTGATCTGCAGGTACTCCTGCACGATTAAGAGCTTCCTTGATTACGATTGCACCAAGATCAGCTGCCGGGATTCCACTAAGTGATCCACCCATAGTACCGATTGCAGTACGGCATGCGCCTGCTAAAACTACTTTTTTAGACATAAAAAAGTCCTCCTTGTTATTAAATGTATAAATTAATTTATTGTAATGCCACTGTTCTGATATATAATGCAACAAACATATCAGTCCGGTGACTTTTTACCTGTAAATGAAATTAACTGTTGATATTGTTGAATTTGCTTTTTACTTTTTCTTCAACAGCCTTTGGAACAAATTTGCTTATATCTGAATTGTAATACGCAACCTCTTTTACAACCGTTGAGCTTAAAAATGCATACTCAAGGCTGGTAGTAAAGAACATTGTATCAATATTATTATCCAGACTGTGATTAATCTGGGCAATCTGCATCTCCGATTCAAAATCAGTTATGGCACGAAGCCCTCTTATAATGACGTTGGCACCATTCTGTCTTGCAAAATCTATTGTCATTCCTTCAAATGCCTGAACAGAAACATTTGGAAGATGAGCTGTTGTCTCTTTTAACATCTCTATTCTTTCTTCCATAGAAAAAAGAGGAGACTTTTTGCTGTTAACCAACACCCCTATTACAAGCTCATCGACAACCTTGGCTGCCCTTGTAATAATATCAAGATGTCCTAATGTAACCGGATCAAAGCTACCGGGATAAACTGCTTTTGTCATGTCTTCCTCCTGCCAAACCTGCGTCCGGATATTTTTTCTGTCGCCGGACAAAAAACTACTCATTAATCATATCATTAAATATTATGTTCGTCAAATATTTATCAATCTTTTTCAAAAGAAAAAAATTAAAAAATATGTCATCCATTAAAATAATGTATTTTCATGGATGACATATAACAATAAGTTGCAAATTTAATCTTCGTTACTTTCTTTTACACTAACGTCATTACTCTTCATTTTGATAACCACATTTGACTGGTCTGCCAATACAGTATAGCTTCCGTCCTTTGAATCCTTTGCTGCATCAAAAGTAACCTTAACCATATTTTCGGTAATCCATTCAAATGTTCCGGCACCTTCTAATCTGGTACCTTCATCTAAAGAAACACATATATAATCAGAATATCCTGATATCTTACCTGAGTAATCTACATTATATCCCTCAGTTCTTGTCTGAATATATGTCTTCTTCTCTTCTTTTCCGTCTTCTTCTGTCTGTGTATTGTCTTTGCTGAGAGTATCAAGTACCTGTCCCGTCTGACATGCACTAAGACATCCCATCATTGCAACCATAAGTCCGACTGTGGCAACTTTTCTATAATTGATGTTAATCATAATCTTCCTGCTCCCTTTCTCGTATTTACTACCCCATTATATTAATCAGACATAATAATTTCAACATTTTATTTTATGAAATATTTGTATTACATATTGTAATTTATTCTCACTAAACAACTCTTTTCTTTATCACATTCTAAACTATCTGATTTTCGCATATTCAATTTATATATTAGTTTATTAATTTATATATATCTTCGAGATGTATTCACGTCCTTCATAATCAGGCAATACAAAATACATTGGAGTTTCAAGTAAATCATTCCACATCTTAGTCGGAAAATGAATATCTAAAGCTACAAAAGGAAGTACAACATGAAAAAGTTCATAATTAAAATCAGATATATTATCAACTAGCTTTATATCATCAACACGCCAATCAACCTTCGAATCATAATCTCTAAACGTATCACCTATATGTATCTTCCTATCTTCGACAGCTACTCCTGAACTCTCATTTTCACCATATATTGCCCACTCTGGATGTGTTACATTATTCCTTTTATTAACTTTTATTGCTCCAAGGCATTCATGATAATCGCTTTCCTCCTTTGACCTGCCATAATTTTCGATAAGAATACCTTTCTTGTTATTACGGTCATATTCAACAATTGGCTCTTTTACCGTGTAATGCACTTCAAATGGTTCATCGCTAAGAAGCTGTTTTATATAATCCTGAGATAAAGCACTATAGTTATAAATCTTTCCATATGTTTCAATATCACCATAGTCATAGTCTGAATCATAATCCTCCCCACCATTGTTTACATCCTTTGTCACAGGTGAATCCTTATCACTTTTATCTTTTATGAAATCCATTATCTTTTTACCATTTTTAAGCATTATAATTCCCAAAATACATGCAACAATCAAAACTGCTGAAATCATATATGATATAATTGTTTTTGAAGTCTTTTTTTCCATTATAATTCTCCATCTCCAAACTAATATTTGCACATGAAAAAATACTAATATTTCTCCATGTGCAAACATTTTAATTATAACTAGTTATTTCATTAATAATTATCAGCTTTCCATGTACCTGTAAAAGTTGTAACATATGTTTCACAATACACCTTAAATTTCACATATGATGAACTCCCAAACGTCTGATATACCTCGTTCGCACAGTTTTTACTTGTTTTGTAAGATATTGTATAATACAATTCATCTCCTGTCAAATCTATATACGTTCCATTTTTGGCATTTGAACCATATATCTTAACATCAATTGCATGATTCGGAACTCCTTGATCAAAATATATATGAGTGGGAGAGGAATTCAATTTTGCTCTTCCAAAACCTGTAATCATTTCCTCAATCATCATAACTGTATGAAATCACCTCCTTCTCACATCAAATACTCGCTTTCAATAGGACAGTTTTAATTACTCTATTTTATATAAATAATATAGTATAACCTAAATTATAATTCAAGCATATTATAGTTAATCTATATATTGTTTTTTTTCAATGACTATGCTATTCTTACTATGAAAACTAAAGCAATCCAAACTCTCTTGTAGATAAATTTATAACACTTTTATATGCAATCCTAATTGCATTATTTTACCATGGCAGATATTAAATCTTAGAGCGATTATGATTTAGGAAATATTCTATGATACGTGAAGACAGTTTTAAACGAGGCAAAAACAACATTGAAATGCTCTTACTAAATATTCTGTGTGATCAGGATTACTACGGATATGAATTAACTATGCTTGTCAATAAGTATTCAAACCAAATGATGTCTCTCCCAGTAGGCTCCCTGTATCCTATTCTCTACAAATTACAGGAAAAAGGGTATGTCAGTTCTCAAAAAAAATTAGTAGGCATTAGAAAAGAACGCATTTATTACCATATTGAACCCGCTGGAAAAGAATACTTGCAAGCATTAATATCCGATTATAATTATATAAACAAAGCCATTCAAAATGTTTTAAATCACAACTACATTAAAGTGGAGGATAGTAATCATGAATAAGGACACAGCAAAATATATTAAGTCAATCAAAATAGCATTTCCATTTTTTCACAAATCAGAAAAAAGATTCTTTTCTGATTTTGTTTCAACTATAAGAGATTATGCAGAAGAACATCCAAATTGCACTTATGAAGAATTGCAAGATAATTTTGGTTCTCCTAAAGATGTAGTAGTTAATTATTATGACACAATGGATCAAAATGTTTATTACATGATATTTAAGCGAGTACACTACATTCATTACATTACCATAACCACAATAGTATTACTATTTATCCTATTTACTATTGCTCTTTCCATACTTATCCACGAAAAATATAAGTATAATCAGACGATAATAGACCACATTGATACTACGATTACATCAACAGAACAAAACACCCCCGTAATTAAAGGAGATGAAAATAAATGAAAAAAAGTTTATGCATAATGGTAGCGGTTATATTATTGCTATCAACGCCTAACACATCACTAGCATTTGATAACAATTCTAACACAAAAGGAATGACAACCATTGAATACTTAGAAAATGGTGATTATATCGAAACAACAATAGTAATAATAGATACTCAGCCTACTAGAGGCACTATCACCGGAACTAAAACTTCTACATACAAAAATTCATCAAATGAAGCTTTGTGGTCTGTATCAGTAACTGGAACATTCGTTTATAGTGGAAGCAGTTGTACTTGCGCAAACGCAACTGGTGAAAGCCACAGCTATTCATCTGATTGGACTGTATCCTATCCTTCTATTATAAGAAGTGGAAATACCGCCACCTCAACTGCCACAGGCAAGAAGTATCTTTACGGTGTCGTTGTTCAAACTCGAATTCTCTCTGTAACACTAAGTTGTAGTAATACTGGCGTTCTTTCATAACGCCAAAATCAATTACCATAATTATTTTGCGATTCAACTAAATGAAGCTGTCACTTAATGATTTAAAACTCATTAAGTGACAGCTTCATTTATAAACTATTATTAATATATATTTCTATTTTTACATTTTATTAAAAGATGTTGTATTGAATAATGCCATCTTTATACATCACTAACAGTATACTTTCTGAAATCACATTTACGTTCCATAATCTTTACTGCTATTAGCATAAAAAAGTTCACTCCACAATTTTTCCTTCCTCCATATAGAATATCGTATCCGAAAGCAATTCCAGTTCCTCTTTATCATGACACGCAATAAGTATAATCTT
>CACXFB010000041.1 GCA_902766825.1 uncultured Lachnospiraceae bacterium | reverse complement strand
GATGAGCTTCTTACTTCACAGCTTGAGGATTGTGATATATGGATTGCTAATTATACTAAATATGCTAATTATAATCCTAAAAGAACAGAAAAGAGATTTTCAGGGGACTTCAGTATGTGGCAGTACGCAAGTACCGGCAAGGTTAATGGTATAACGGGAGATGTCGATTCTGATTTCTGGTATTGTGAAAAGGAAGAGGCTCAGACGAGTATTACAGATCCTAAGAGTATTACTTTGTCTAAGACATCTGTTTCTTTAAAGTCAGGTTCATATACATGTCTTAGTGCAACAGTTCTTCCAAATGATATTACATACGATTTGAACTGGTCATCACTTGATCCTGCTATTGCGTATGTCTCACAGGATGGAAAAGTGGTTGGTGTAGGCAAGGGTAAAACTGTTATTACAGCAAAGGTAAATGATAAGGTTACTGCGACATGTACAGTAACGGTTAAGGAGCCTTTATCAAATTTTAAAATTGCAGAGCTTAGCAGTACAACTTATACAGGCAAAAACATTACTAAGAAGATAACAGTAAGTTCAAAAAACAAAGTTGTCTACAGTGCTACTGTTGATACGGATGTAACATTTTTAAGAGAAGGTGCGGGAACGGATTTTCCTGCAGTGGTAACTTTAAAGAAGGGGGACAGTCTTAAGGTTGTAGGTAAGATAACTGTGTTGTCTAAAGTCTGGTATGCAGCTGTTTATAAAGATGAAAACGGTAATCAGTACACAGGTTATGTGGTAGCAGGCAATTCAAAAGCAAATTATCTTAAGTTATATGCTAATACGGTTACTCTAACAAGTGATAAAGATTACATCATAACATATGATAATAATAAAAATCCGGGGCTTGCAAAGGTAACGGTGAGCGGTGCATCGGGCAGATATTATACAGGAACACTCAGTACATCATTTGCAATTAATCCAACAAAGGTTACGGGGGTTATTCCTGCTAAGAGGGGGGCACTTACACAGGTTATTAAGTGGAATAAAGTCCCTTTGGTAACATGCTACTGCGTATACAGATCAGAGGCATATGACGGAACATATAAAAAGATTGGCTACGTCAGTGCAACAAAGACAGAGTATACAGATAAGACTCTTAATAAGGGTAAATGTTATTATTACAAAGTAGTTGCAATAAAGAAATATGATGGAAATTATTATTATGGCGGAGTAAGTGATGTATGTACTACTTATACTGCTAACAGCAAATTTTCAACAGCAAAGGTTGTAAAGAATACATATATTTATAACAGGGCAGGAATATCGTACAAAAAAGTTTGTCTGGTTAAATCGGATGTTAAGCTTAATAAAGTTGTCGCAGCATCCTTGGCAAAGGATTCAAGTCTGTGGTATTACGTTGAGTACAAGAGTGGAAGCAACACTTATAAAGGATATGTAAAGGCTTCGTGCATGTCATTTAACATGAAAGGTGTTGTTAATGTAAATTCCCTTAATGTCAGAAAAGGACCGGCAACAACTTATACTATTCTTACAACACTTAAGAAAAATGCAACTGTTAATATAACAGATGAAAAAAGCGGCTGGTATAAGATTGCAATAACTATCAACAAAAAATTATGCAATGCTTATGTATGCAAAGATTATATAAAGATTGTTTAGAAATTTTAAGGATGAGAAAAAATGATTAGAAAGATAAATGAATTAAAAAAAAGAACTAGAATTTTTGTTGTCCTTATGCTTGTAATGGCAATGATGGTGACTGCCGGATGCAGTAATAAGAATGAAAATAATAATTCAAAGAGTGAAAAATCACAAAGTGATGCACAAAGTGATGAGTCTGATTCGGATACATTTTCACAGGGGGATGGCTCATTTGTGAGTGCTCTTAAAATGACTGAAGAGGAAAGTAAATTATACGATGAGTTTTTCTCTTTGGACAGTAACATTAAGATCAGTATTGATATAACTGATGACGAGTTAAACAAACTAGAAAGGGATTATGAAAGAAACCGTCATAACGGCGGAAAGTCAGAGATATACAGAATGTGTGACATGACTATAACCGTTAACGGAACTGATTATGAGATTCCTGAGGTTGGAATAAGAATGAAAGGTAATACTTCCCGTACAGATTTTTATAATTCAAATGATGGAGTGTACAATCTTATCCACCTTAAAGTAAGTTTTAACGAGACATTTGATAATACCGATTATTATGGAACGGATACAAAGGTCTGGAATGATGATGATGCAAAGAAGGAAAGAGAGGACAGAAGATTTGCTTCTCTTAAGGGACTTGAGATAAAGTGGAACAGAGAAGTTGACGGTACATATACTCGTGAGACATATGCTTATAAAATGTACAGGGATTTTGGCCTTTTAGCTCCTAACAATAATCTGTGTCAGTGTATTGTTAATGATAAAAATTTCGGAGTTCTTAAAGTGTATGAACCTGTTGATAAGGTATTCATAAAGAGAAATTTTGATAAAAAAGATTGTGACGGAGATCTTTATAAATGTACATGGGGTAACGGTCCGGCAGATTACAGAGAAGTTGAAGGCCGTGCAGGTGTTAAGGATGAAAGTGCAGGAAAGTTTTATACCTATGACCTTAAGACAAATAAGAAAAAGTCCGGTCACGAAGCACTTACGGAGTTTATCAAAATAATTAACAGTGACGATATTTCGCTTGATACGGTAGAGGAAGTTCTTGATGTTGATTATTTTGTTAAGTTTATGGCGGTAAGTTATTTCCTTGGAATGCCGGATGATATGAGAAATAATTACAACAATCATTATGTGTATTTCAGGTCGGGGGATAATAAGGCTGTATTTATTGCATATGACTGTGATTTGTGTCTTGGAATAGAACAGTGGAATCCGACAGGATCATATATGACACAGGCGGATCCTTATGCAAAGGTTGCTTACGGTGCACAACAAAGACAGGGTAACAAGTTAATAAGAAAATCACTTTCAAGAACAGGATTCCTTGTGGATGAATACACAAAGGCGTTAGATGATGTGATGGCAAGCAAATGGCTTACGATAGATAATTTTAAATCTTACTATGAGAAGATAGAGAAGAATTATTCAGCTGTTGTTGTGCCGGATATTAAGTTCAGAAATCTGAATGACTGTCAGAAGACAATGAGTATAGATGATACTTATATGAATGGAACTACAAGCACAAGAAACAAAAATATGCAGATTGAAGAATATTTTGAACGTATAAAGGATACCTACAAAGAAAACAGAATAGAAGATGATGCAAAATGATTATATTTAGATTAAAGAGGCTGTGCATACAGCCTCTTTTGTTGCAAAGAAAAGGATGTAATGGTACACTTTAAAGTAATTGTAAAAAATGCAAGTACATAAATTTAACTAGTTTAATATGGAGGAAAAGTATGAGTGACAAGCTTGTAAAAGTAAATGAGGTTTTAGATCAGGTAAATAAGGTTATTATCGGTAAAGAAGATGTAGTTAAAAAAGTTATGGCTACAGTTCTTTGCGGTGGACATATTTTGTTAGAGGATGTTCCGGGAGTAGGAAAGACAACGATGGCGGTTGCATTTTCAAAGGCACTTAATCTTAAGCAGACAAGAATGCAGTTTACACCGGATGTTCTTCCTTCTGATGTTGTAGGATTTTCGGTTCCTGATAAGATGGGAAATTTTACATACCGCGAAGGTGCGATTATGTGTAATCTTTTTCTTGCGGATGAGATTAACAGAACCTCACCAAAGACTCAGTCGGCGCTTCTTGAAGTAATGGAGGAAGGCAATGTTACAGTCGATGGTGTAACAAGAAAAGTTCCGGATCCGTTTGTTGTTATTGCTACACAAAATCCTGCAGGTTCAGCGGGAACGCAGCTTCTTCCGGAGTCACAGCTTGACAGATTTATGGTCAGACTTTCTATCGGATATCCTGATGTTGAAAGTGAAGCGAACATGTTAAGAGGTAAGATGGATAACGTTACTGTGGAAGATGTTGAACAGGTTATTGACAG
>CACXFB010000040.1 GCA_902766825.1 uncultured Lachnospiraceae bacterium | reverse complement strand
TGATTCCAGATCTTTGTTCCGTCTCCGATAACTGCTGCATCACTTACTTCTGCTGTCGGATGTATGAAAATATTACTCATATTATTTGTCCTCGTAGAATCTGTTAACCGTTTCGATAACGTAATTTATCTGCTCATCTGTCATTTCAGGGAATACAGGCAGGCATACCGACTGAGAAGAGATCATCTCTGCTACAGGCAGGCTGTCTCCTGAGATCCTGCTGTTTTTCGCATTAAATGCTTTCTGCTGATGAAGCGGTACCGGGTAGAATGTGCCATTGCCTACACCATTCTCCGAAAGGAATGCGCAAAGCTCACTCTTATACTCAGAACGTATCACGAACTGATGCCAGCAAGGCTTTGTGTCTTCAGCATACTGAGGCAGTTTGATCTTGTCTGTGAGTCCGTCAAAATACTTCTTTGCGATAGCAGCACGCTTTGCGTTGTACTCATCAAGATGTTTGAGCTTTACCGAAAGAACAGCCGCCTGCATAGCATCAAGACGCGAGTTGTGTCCGATTACATAGTTGAAGTACTTATAAGGGTTATACAGCTCTGTAGCCTCTTCAGCCGTATCGATAGACTCCTTGATACCTTCCTGGAGTTCAAGAGTTTTCGCTCCTGCTTCGCCTGCGCCGTGCTCTTTATATGCTTTAAGCATAGTGTAGATGTCATCATCATTAGTGGTGACCATGCCGCCGTCGCCTGCACCGCCAAGATTTTTGGTAGGATAGAAAGAGAAACATCCGACATCACCAAGTGTTCCGGCCTTTTTCCCCTTATATTCACTTCCTATAGCCTGAGCATCATCCTCTATCACTTTGAGGCCGTGCTTCTTTGCGATCGCATTAATCCTGTCCATTTCTGCCGGAGCACCGAAAATATGTACCGGAAGAATCGCCTTTGTTTTTTCTGTGATCGCCTCCTCGATCTTATCAGGATCGATGTTGTAATCGTTCTCCCTGACATCCACAAATACCGGAACAGCACCGACAGAAGCGATTGCTTCGGCTGTTGCGAAGAAAGAGAACGCGGTGGTAATGACCTCATCACCAGGCTTCACATTGCATGCCTTCAGTCCGAGTACAAGCGCTTCTGTTCCGCTTGAGCATCCGGCTACATGTTTTGCCTTCAGATAGTCCTCCATTTCTTTCTCAAATCCGCTTACATAAGGACCGTTGATAAAGCAGCACTTGTCGAGAATATCAAGAAGTGCAGGCGCGATTTCATCTTTTATTTCTTTATATTGAGCCTTTAGATCTAAAAACGGTACGTTCATCTGTGTTTTTCCTCCCCTTTTATGCTGCCCTTTATTATTATATTAACTATAAAAATTATTATCAGTCATAAGTTGCGCGTTCAAGCGCTTTTTCGCATATCTGTATTGCGCGGATAGCTACCTTTCCGTCTACCAGAACATCCTGCCCGTTGACGACTGCCTCATAAAAACTCTGAAGCTCTGCTCTGAGCGGCTCTATGATCGGCACAAATATCTTCTGCACTACAGCATCCTGTTTGTAAGCTCCGGAATGTCCGCTGTCAACCATCATCTCAGTGCCCTTTGTCACTGTAAGTGTCTTGTTGAGCAGGTCTGCATATACAACGCTTTCATCAGTATGAATCTCAAGCGTTCTTTCCTTGCTCTGCGAAACTCTGCTTGCATTTATAACTGCATGTGCATTGGATGAAAAGTCCAGCATGCAAGTCGCAAAATCGGTAGCCCCCGACTTTATAAGCTCTCCGTTGCCGCGTATATCGGTAACAGTCGCAGGCTCCATGAGATCGCATACGATATCGATGTCATGGATCATGAGGTCTTCAATAACGCTGACGTCCTTGATGCGTCCGCTGCCGCTGAATGGACTGTAGCGATGAGCCTCGATGTAAAAGATGTTCTTGCCGTCAAGAATCTTTTTAGCCTCTTGTACAACGGCATTGAATCTCTCGATATGGCCTACCTGCAGTTTGAGTCCGGCCTTTTCAAAAGCATCTGTCAGTAACTGCGCATCCTCGCTCGTAGTAGCAAGCGGCTTTTCAATAAGAGCATTTACTCCGTGCTCAAACACTTTCAAGCCGATTTCTTTATGCAGGGAAGATGGTACCGCAACTACTACAGCATCTACAGCGTCCAACAATTCCTCTATTGTTTTAAACGCTTTTGTGTCATACTTTTCTGCTACAGCAGCAGCCTGATCGTCATTTGCATCGTAGATACCGACAAAATCAAATCTCTTTTCATCGCTTATATTACGCACATGGTTCAAACCCATATGTCCGGTACCAATCACGCCTATCCTGAGTTTTTTCATCTTTCCCTCTCCTTATTATCATTATGCAAACTGAATATATTTACAAACGGCAGAGCACCTATATACCACTACCGATCTTCCAGAAGTACTTCGCTCCATCTTCACTTATTAACGGCTCAACACCGATTTCCCTAGTTATGCTTTCTATATCCTTCTCAGCCTTTCCCTTTTTCTTTTTATAATTTCGCTCATATAACTTTTTATCTAAATAGATTCCACCATACCCGGCATTTTTTATTTTACTTATCATTTGAGGCACTTCACATTTGGCTACAGCCTTTTGCCACTGTGCTTCCTCACGTCCCTGCATTGCGCCATAGCTCCAGTGAATATTTTCTGTCTCAAGATATCCATTAAACATCCCGTATGAACCCTCGATATAGGAGGACGGCCACTCAAGATACGGCAATGTGAAGATCATATCTCCGCTATTAAGTTCGCTTTCTATCCGGCCAAAGAACTGCCTTGAATTATTAAATTCTGAAGTGTCATACGGTATGAAATCAACAGTCTGGTCGAAAATTCCTACTGCCAGTATGCATAGGCTTATGCATATAACCCGCCGGTAATCAATTATATCCCTGAGGCCGTCTATCATCATTCCGATGATCAGCAGGCTGAGGAACATTATGATAAGCGACATTCTGTTGTAACTCCTCATTGGCAGCACTATTGCTACTGAGATAATGCTTCCGATTCCTCCGATGGTAGCAATGATAAATGTCGCAAAATTAAGCCAGCTTATCTCTTTATACTTATTCTTATCTGAAAAGATCAGCAGGAGCGATACAAGCAGTCCGAGTGATGCTATCAGACCTATCGATGCAGTTGAATTTTCATTGACTAAAGGATAATTCCTGAAATATCCTGCTGCGATGCTGTTGAAAAGTGCGATCCTGTGCCCTATCCTCGGCAATATCAGCTGTACCAGTTTAAGCCCAAACGTCTCTACGTCACCTCTGTTGCGTACAGCCAGTTCTCCAAACGAATTTGTTCCTTCCAGTACCCAATACAGAACATTCGGCATAGCATTGATAACCACACCTGTAACAGTTGAGGCAATAAATGCAAGAGGATACATCTCCTTTTTAATTGCTCTCCCGCGTTTATTTATTATCCGTATAACCATTGAAGCGGCAAGCAGGGCACATGTGAAGTAAGCATAGTACATACCTGTAAAAGCACACATGAAAGCCAGCATCATTCCGCACCAGAACTGCCTGTCGCGCTTGTCAGGATCGAGCTGGTCAGGGATCCTGCCCTTTACGACGTTAAGTGAGAGCATGCAGGCTATTGGAAGTGTGTAATACGGTGTAAGCCATATATGCACATATCTCATCTGTATAAACGAGCTGAATGCAAAAAGTATGCCAACCACATAAGAGCTGCTTCTACTGACATTCTGGTTTCTGGAAGCAGCGGCCGCAATGATCGCAATAAGATAAAAGTTTGCAAAATAGAACAGGTTTATGATCAGGTAGGGATTGTCACTGAACAGCCCTATCAGTTTTACACAAATAAACGACAGACTGTCTGAATACGGATAGTCAAACATATCTCCGCCTGACAGTCCTCCTACTAAAGGATTCGCCATTGACAAGCCATTTCGGTCAATGTTTTTTGCAAGATAATATACCCCCATTTCATCTCCGCCGGCATATACAAGCGGAAATGAAATATCTGCTTTTCTGTACAGGAAAAGTAATAATATCGTCACCGAAAACACTATTGCGGCATAAAGAACTACCTCTCTTCTGAAATCCGGTGTCATTTTTATTCTTTTTCCCGGTTCCCTCCTTTTTATCCTTAGCCAGACATAGATAATAAGGTAGGAGAGCACTAAAAACAGAACCACCTGCATGATTTTTGCTGTGATCCACACAAGTATGCTGCTGTCTCTTGTTACTGTAAGAAAGTCTACTTTAAGGTTCTTTATCTCTATTCCGGCACTCCCGGAGGTGAATATCCTTAATTGGCAACTTTCGGGATGCTCTCCCCTGTAAAATGCTATTTCCTGCCGGATCTTATTCTCACCGTGCTTCAGTTTAACAGTAAATTCATCACACGGATCATCAAAACCATCTCCGTACAGATCCACAGTCAGCTTGGTTTTCTTATCCGCTTTGTTTACTGCGGTAAAGCTGACCCTCAAAGAATCTCCTTTCAGGAGAAAAATTCCACTTGTAAACAGTTTAGGCCCTTTGTCAGCATCTGTTATCAGTACATTTTCTTCTACATGGTCATAAGGACTTTCAGAATCAAGCATATCTGAAGTATTCAGCACGTTTTTTTCAAGTACCTCAGTATATGTGACATCATCTATATGCGGAATAATGGTAGAAGCAAGAATGCTGGCTACCAATACGACAAGCGCTATATAAGCCCTGCCTCCGTGAAAAATCTTTTTTTTGTTTCTTTGCTCCTTTGCAGATCTACACATACACATAAGCCTTTCAAATCAAGCTGTTTCCTCAAAGAACCTTTTGTACTTTTCAATAAACCCCCCAAGAAAAGCTTTTTTTACAAAGACTTTCCCGTTTATACCCTTTGTTTCTGCAGCATCATGTTTATCCTGCTTGTCTACACCAGATTCTATTGCAAAAATTCCGTCCCTTGTATTGTCATATGGAATGTCGGAGTCCTGAAAAGTTGTCGTTCCGGGAATATCCCACTGTGTTTTTCATTATAAACCTTCATATTTCAAGCGAAATGTTTCAAAGCTCATCAGATTTTTGTCTTTCTCTGATACTATGGGATGCTTCGTTTCCCAAGCTATTCCTAATTCTGGTGAATTATATATAAGTCCTGTATCTGCGCCTTTTATATATTCTCCAATACATTTATATGACATAACTGCAAAGTCAGAAAGAACTTCGAATCCATGTGCAAATCCACGTGGTATATACAATACTTTATGGTTTTCTGCTGATAAGTTTACTTTTAAATGTCTCCCAAATGAAGCTGATCCTTTTCTAAGGTCAACGACAACATCATTTATTTCCCCATAAACCGTATGGACTATTTTTATCTGTGGATTTGCCGTCTGAAAATGTAATCCTCTTATTACACCTTTAACTGAATACGATTCAAAATCTTCAGCAGTTATGCCTTCTATTCCGAGCATCTCGAACACATCCTTTTCGTAGTATTTAAGAAAATATCCTCTTCTATCTTCTCTTACAAAGGGTGTAATAACTTTTACTCCTTCTATATCAAGTGTTTCTATTTTGAAGTCCGTATTCATACTTCTTTTGTCTCCTTCATCCATGATATTGTTCTAGCAACCCCTTCATAAAACGAAATTTCATTTTTACAGCCCATCTTGTCAATCTTGTTTGTCTCAATGTTTTTATAATCCAGAAAAGGTCCATTGAAAGGAACTTCTCCGAACATCAATTTCGATGTGCTTCCACAGATTTTTTTCATTTCTATTACAAAGTCCTTTAGCTGTCTTTGTTCCGGGTTGCCAAGGTAATAACTTTGCATGTCAGTGCCATGTTTTCCTAAAAACAGCATCTTTCGTACTGCATCGGTAATATATATAAAATCATACAGCTGATTTCCTTCTGTCAGCGGTATGTCTTCATTCCCTATCATTTTCCTGAGAGTGCTATTAAAGAATCTAGGGGATGTCTCTCCTATCCCATATATATTAGATATCACAATATTAATGTAGTCTATTTTTTTATTATACGACACTGTCTTTGCCATATAGTCGGCACATAGTTTTGCGGTACTGTATATATATCCCAATCCAGGCCTACAGTTATCTTCAGAAAGATATTGTATTGCTTCGTATTCCATAATACTGCCAGCATTAATAAACTTTTTACAATTAATCTCATCTGCGGTAACTAAAGCATTATACGTTCCTAGCACATTGCATAATTGTAGCTCAACATCTGCCCTGCCATTTCCTGAGGTCGCGCTCCATCCAAGGTGATACCAGACATCACAGTCTTTAACAACACTGTATTTTTTCAGGTCTTTAATTTCGTTCAGGTCACAACATAAAATGGTTATTTTGTTTTTCCAACTGTCAGGTATTTTTTGAGGATCACGAACCACCGCAATGACTTCTTCTCCTGAACTAATCATTGCATTTATTAGATTGCTTCCCAAAAAACCTGTTGCGCCAGTGACTATTGCCTTCATTTGAATCTACGCTTTCACTTTCAGATAAACTATCCTTGCAAACATTCTGAATATAAACATTCCTCGATGTATACAGTCATCAACTTTTTTTGTACTCATGTAATTATTATTATGGATATTACTCATCATTCTTGAGTCATCCTTAATATAAGTCTGTAATTTGGTTTTACTTGTTTGATTATTTTTTGACACTCTGTATTTCATGAGCACTTCCGATATGTAACCCACTTTACCTGTATTAGCGATTTTTAGCCACATATCCCAATCTGCAGAGTAATACATTGACGCATCAAAGCCTCCCGTTTCATTAAGTGCTGACTTCCTGAACAACACATTAGAAGGTTCCCCAAAGAGATTCTTTTCACGGTATGACCTTAATGATATCTTTTTCCCTTCCATTATCTTGTTATTATTGAAAATACGCCGCTTCATCAGCGACGTCCCGTTTTCATTTATTATTTCAGAGGCACTAAATACCATAACAACATCTTTATTTTCCCTCATGATATTGACTTTTTTCTCTATACAATCTCTGTTGAGTAAATCGTCAGCACATAATATGGTTATGTATTCACCTTTAGCATACTCTAAACATTTATTCCAATTACCAACCATGCCAAGGTTCTCGCTGTTCTGATACAAGCGAATATGACCCGACATATTCGCCTGCACAATATTTACAGTATTATCTTCTGAACAATTATCTACTACTACTATTTCAATATTCTCATATGTTTGGTTTATAGCTGATAACAAAGTATCTCTAATGGTATTTTCGCCATTAAATACTGGAATACATATGCTTACTAAATCTTTTGAATTACTATTAATCATACCTTTTAATCTACTGCATTTTTATATTTAAGCATTTATATATAACTTATTTCACAGATTTGATTATTACCTCTGCCATATAATCTATCATCTCATCTGTCATCCCCGGATACACGCCGACCCAGAAAGAGTTATTCATGATGAAGTCCGTAGTTTCAAGACTTCCGACTACTCTATATGCATCTGTCCCTCTGATTTGGTCGAAGCAAGGATGCTTTGTCAGATTTCCGGAGAAGAGGAGTCTCGTCTGTACGTTATGTTCCTCTATATTTTTTGTGACTTTGTTTCTTTCCAAGCCGCTCTCTGGCTTTACCGAGATTAGGAATCCAAACCATGATGGCTCGCTGTTCTCTGCCGGTTCTGGCAAAATCAACTTATCTGCAACAACCTGGAGTTCTTCACGGAGTCTGTTCCAGTTGTATCTTCTTCTTTCAATGAATGAGGGAAATTTCTTAAGCTGCTCACAGCCAACGGCCGCCTGCATATCCGTCACCTTAAGATTGTAACCAAAGTGACTGTATACATACTTATGATCATATCCGAACGGAAGCTCTCCAAACTTCCCATCAAATCTATGACCACATAGATTATCCCTACCGGACGGACAAACACAGTCGCGTCCCCAGTCGCGATATGAAAGAATTAGCTTGTGCAACAACGGATTATCTGTATAAACACATCCACCCTCTCCCATAGTCATATGATGAGGAGGATAGAAGGACGATGCTCCTACATCCCCCCATGTTCCGGTATACTTCGTTACACCATCAATCGTGTATTTAGAACCCAGGGCATCGCAGTTGTCTTCGATAAGCCACAGCTCATGCTTTCTGCAAAATTCTTTTATCGCTTTAATATCAAATGGATTTCCCAAAGTATGCGCGATCATCACAGCCTTGGTTTTTGAGCTAAGGGCAGCTTCAAGCTGAGTCACGTCAATATTGTATTGTGGCACTGTAACATCAACGAATACAGGTACTGCTCCGTATTGCAGAATCGGAGTAACTGTGGTTGGGAATCCGGCGGCTACTGTTATTACCTCGTCACCCGGCTTGATTCGTCTCTCTTCTAATTCAGGAGCCGTGAGTATCATAAATGCGAGCAGATTTGCAGATGATCCACTGTTAACAAGATGTGCGTACTTCACGCCTATCCACTTCGCGAATTCTTTTTCAAATTGATCTGCGAATCTTCCTGTAGTCAGCCAGAAATCCAGGGTAGCATCAGTAAGAGCCTGCATCTCCTTCTCATCAAACACTCTTGATGCATAACTAACACGATCACCCGGCTTGAACTCTCCTTTATTCTTTTTAAAAGCGTGATAATATTCTGCAACCAGTGCTTTTATCTGTTCTCTAGCTTCAGCTTCATTTTCCCAATTTGCCATTACCTTTCTCCTCCAGTAATAAACTCTTCTATCTGTTTATCCATCACAGCGCGTATGTTTTCTCCATTGACCCATGCTTTACTCCATTCTACTGTTTTCTCAATTGCTGTCTCCAAATCCCAATGTGGCTTCCAGCCAAATGTTGATTTTAACTTTGAGCAATCCAGTTTTAAGAAGTTTGCCTCATGCGGACCTCCGTCATATTTATTGACCCATTTAAGACCCTCTCCCCAATGTTTTACAAACAAGTCTACCAGCGCACCGGTCTGGAAGCAATCCTTGTCATCGGGACCGACATTGTACCAGGATGCATATTTATGGTCACTGTACTGCATTGCAACAATCATAAGATATGCATAAACAGGTTCAAGCACATGTTGGTAAGGTCTCGTCGAAAACGGATTTCTCACCGTTATATCTTCACCTCTGATTGCTGCCCTGACGCAGTCGGGTATTATTCTGTCATTGGCAAAGTCTCCGCCGCCTATAACATTGCCTGCTCTTGCAGTAGATACTGCTACTCTGTCATCAGTAAAAAAGCTATTTTTATAACTGTGCGTCACGAGTTCAGAGCATGATTTTGAATTCGAGTACGGGTCGTAGCCATCCAGTGGTTCATTCTCCCTATATCCCCATTCCCATTCCCTATTTTCATACACTTTGTCTGTCGTGACATTCAGGAATGATTTTACAGATGAGGTTTGTCTGACCGCCTCGCAGATATTTACCGTACCCATCACATTAGTACTGTAAGTTCCTACCGGATCTTTATAGCTGTCTCTGACTATTGGCTGAGCAGCCATATGGATAACGATTTCCGGCTGATACTCATGGAAAACATCCATCAGATGCTGTAGATCTCTAACATCGCCCTTGATATGTGTGATCTGGTCTTTTACTCCGCATAAATCAAATAGCCGGATTTGTTCCTTGCTGCAACTGGAATAACCAATCACTTCAGCTCCCGCATTTACGAGCATTATAGACATCCACGTACCTTTAAATCCCGTGTGTCCTGTCAGAAGCACTTTCTTGTCTTTATAAAAGCTAATAATACTCATTTCCATACCTTCCACGGGGCTTTGCCTGTATTCCAATAATTCTCCAATTTTTGTTTTTCTCTAAGCGTATCCATACATTGCCAAAACCCTTGGTGTATGTAGCCCATCAATTCTTTTTTTTCAACTAATCGATTCAGAGGGGCTTTTTCAAAAGGCGTATCATCTCCGTCTATCAATTCGAATATAGCAGGCTCCATAACCATAAACCCAATGTTGATCAAATCTCCATCAGTATCTGACTTTTCTCTGAAAGCATTAATAAGACCTCCGTCTCCAACTTCCACTACTCCCTTATTCTGTCCAAAGTTGTACATGCTCATTGTTCCGGTTTTGCCATGAGATTTATGAAACTGTAATAGTTCATTTATATTAACGTCAGCTACACCATCGCCGTAAGTTAACATGAATGTTTCGTCCCCTACATAATCTTTGATTCTTTTTATTCTTCCACCCGTTTGTGTATTGAGTCCAGTATCTATTATAGTAACTTTCCATGGCTCAATATGTTTATTATGGACGATCATCTCACCCTCTCCGGTAGTGTAATCAAAGGTGATATCTGAAGTATGAAGGAAATAGTCAGAAAACCATTCTTTGATAACATGTTGTTTGTATCCTGCGCAGATTATGAACTCATTGAATCCATAATAACTATATAATTTCATTATATGCCATAGTATTGGCATTTCTCCTATTTCAATCATTGGTTTCGGTTTAAGAGCTGATTCCTCAGTAATACGAGTCCCCAGACCGCCTGCTAATAACACGGTTTTCATATTTGGTCATCTCCTTATATGCAAAGTTTTTCAGTATTGATCAATTGTTGATTTTATTTTTTTAAATATTTTTCAACTATAAATCTTGGCCTGTGTTTTGATTCCAAATAAATTTTACCTACATATTCTCCTACAATACCTATTGCCAGGAGTTCGAGTCCTCCTATGGCCCAGATTGAAAGAATCAAAGTTGTCCATCCCTTTACCACCTCATGTCCAAGCAAATAGGAAATTAAATAATACAGGAGCAATATAATGCTTGCAAAAAATATGATTATACCTAAACTTGTTATTAATCGAATCGGCTTAACGCTTAATGATGTTATTCCATCAACAGCAAAAGCAATCATCTTTTTAAGAGGATATTTTGATTCGCCTGCAAAGCGTTCGTTACGTTCATATTCGACAACGTCTGTCTGAAAACCAATCATTGGAACAATTCCACGGAGAAACAAGTTTACTTCCTTGAATCCATCCAACTCTGCAATTGCCCTTGCGCTCATCAAACGATAGTCTGCATGATTATAGACAATATTTACTCCCATTCCATTCATAAGCTTATAAAAGCCTTCTGCAGTAGTTTTCTTAAACCATGTATCTTTTTTTCTTGCACTTCTGACCCCATAAACGATGTCGCACCCTGCAGTATATTTTTCAATAAACTGATCCAGTACTTCTATATCATCCTGTAGATCTGCATCCATGGAGATAACTACATCACAGTCATTTTTTACCGTTATAAGGCCTTCTAGCAAAGTGTTCTGATGGCCTCTGTTTCTTGATGATTTTATCCCTAATACCAAAGGATTGTTTCCATACATTTCTTCAATGATTGTCCAGGTTTTGTCCTTTGAACCATCATCAACAAACACGATTCTACTGTCTTCAGAGATAATCTTTTCCGAAATCATCCGGTTTAGTTTGTCAGATAAGCGCTTTTCTGTTTCAGGAAGAACCTCTTCCTCATTGTAGCATGGTATTACTACATATAGTTTTGGAACTAATTGCATTATTCTTACCTCTATATCTTTGTCCTTTCAGGTTTGTTTTTCACAGATGTTATTGTATCACTCAAAATCATAATATAGCCATCTCCCGCTGCTTGATACAGCGGCCTCTACTAAGCCATTTGCCTCAAAATCATTTGTCATTATTTGCAGTTCATAGTCAGAATAGCCCATGCTATCTACATATACTCCACTAAAGCCGTATTTTTTTAATTCCCTTGCCAGATCAGGCATGTTCAAAGTTGCAATTTTTTCATTAATTGAATATGATTTCTCCCCTGCGAATGAGCCATAACTCCATCTCAAATTATCAGAATAAAGATATGGTAAAAGCAGCGCATCGGGATACATTCTATTAATATAGCCACTGGAAGGATAGTTATTAAATGGAAACTGATAAATTAACGAACCTTCATTCTCTATCTCTTCTATTCTGCTTACAAAGGTCTTCATTTCTATACCCTGCAATTTTGCCTCTTCATTGTTAAACCGCTCTTGATTCCATTGAGATAGAAAACATAAGACAAAGCATATTAACCCCACTAGAATTAATCGACTATATTGGCGGCGCTTTCCTCTATTGTCCCTGATTACTACATCAAAGACAGTACAAATCGTTAGAATGCATAAGAAGCAAATATAAACTGACATTCTATTTGTACATCTTGCTAGATCCATTACAAATAAGTATACAACTGTACCCAATCCGCCTATCGTTGCGTATAAGATGCAAAAAATCGTAAGTAATGCTGCAGTCTTAACATCTTTATACTTGAAAGCATCTCTTGTTCCCCGTATTAGTACCACAGCCATCATTACCACACCTATAACACCAACAAGGCCTAAGTATTCTGACACTTCGCTTTGTGCATAGGCTATTTCATAATACTCTTGCAACTTGTCATTTATAGCACTGACACCTTCCATCTGTAGGGGAAAAAACAGTCTGAATATTTTTAACGAATATAATTCAGCATCCGTTATGCTTCTTATATTAGGTATGCTAATTGTTTTGTTTATAAGCCTGTTGAGTATATATGGAAGGATAGTTATAAGAAAGATCACAACAGTCATTACTCCCATTTTTAGCGATTGCCAGAATTCGAGTAACCTGTTATTCTTTATGGCCTTGCCTATTCCTGTTATTGCAATTAACAAGCATCCATAATAAAGGTAATACCCCATTCCTGAGTTTACCATTAGAATAATTATTAATATGGTGATGATATTTTTTTTATTTTTAAAAAAACCTTTCCCTATTGCCAAATATTCTTCATCTTCGCCAATCCACAAGCAAAGAAGCACTTCCAGCGGAATTGAATATATCATTGAAAGCATTAAGTGTCCAATAGAACGATAGAAAACATAGAATTGCGTTTCATACAGAGCCGCTCCTGCTGCAGATAAATATGGGTGTATTTTTCTGGATGCCAAAACAAAATAACAAATCAATCCATTTAAAAAAAATGAACTTATAAATGTAAGATTAATTGCTTCTTCAATATTGTTAGTTATTTTGGCGAATATGTAAGCAAGAAAATGTACATCATTATCAAGATAGTAAGAAAGTGTTCCGCTACGATCAGTTCCGAAAACGCCTCCCAAGTATTCTGTTTTATAACCGATTCCACTATCTAAAAAGATTTTTATTTCAGACATAAAGGATGTTTCATCGCCACCTGAGTTATAAATCGCATAATGAATGTCAAATCCGCGCCCTCCAAATAGATAGATCGTTATTACACTCGAAAAAACCAATACAAGCAAGAATCCTATTAATAATCTTTTTTTGGTCACTTTAGTTGTATCCATTTTCTAAACCTTTGATTAATCTGTTAATTCCCTTGTGCTGTCACGGGCGCTACTCTCTGAATGCCCACTTTTTATTAATAATAAAATTAATAGGTACGCTAAATAGGAGATTAATAATTGGTGCAATATATTTTGAAATGTGTAAAATATCAATCCATACAAATGAAAGTATGTTTGTCATTACTATTCCTGTAAAACCATATGAAATATAGGTTTTTATCAATGTGGAAAAGATTTTTCGTTCCTCTCCTTCCTGAACCGTAAACACATATCTGTTATTCCAAAAGAAAGACCACAAAACACTCAAAAAGAATGCTATTAGGTTTGCTGCAACATAGTCCCATGAAAGCTGGTATTTTTCAAGCATCTTTAGCGTAGCGATGTTTATACAATATCCAACAACTGTATTTGAAACTCCAACTATTCCAAACTTAATAAATTGCACAATTGTTTTGTTTTTTTCGTCCATATGCGTTAATAACCGGTTCTTGAATCGCAATTCAATCAAATGCATGGGGCTCTTCTCTCTCCATGCTCATCTGTACCCTCTACAAGCACTGATCTATGTCACCAAAGAACTTTTTATACTTTTCAATAATAACGTCCCATGAAAAGCTTTTCTTTACAAAGTCTCTTCCGTTTATGCCCATTACTTCTGCTGCATCAGTATTATCAAGCAGATACTTCAATGCTCCTTCGAACTCAAAATAGTCCTTGAACCAAAGACCTCCGTTGGATTCTTTACAGAAGTTTCTCGTAACGGCACATTGATCCGCTACCATAACAGGACGCTCCGCCAGCCAGCTCTCCATGATAACAAAGGAAAAGCTTTCGTGCTGCGAAGGCTGACATAGTACTTCTGCGGCTGCGTAGGCGTCATATTTATCCTGCCTGTCTACAAACCCCAGATCTCTGACATCGTTTCTGATTGAATCAGGGATCTCAACTGAACCTCCGCCTATCAGCACCAGACCGAGGTCGCTGTACTCAGGCATCCTTTTCTTAAACTCGCTGAAATACTGCAGCAAGGTATCAATATTCTTTCCTTTATCCTTTCTGCCTGCATACATTATGAAAGGATTTTCAATGTTGAATTTTTTACGGAATCTTGCGGCATCACCTGTCTGATCGGTATTCATTCCGATCCCCATTACGATCTGTTTTATATCTTTGTGCAAAGGATAATTTGCAACCGTAAGATCCCTTTCCGGTGCTGCATTGTACACCAGACCGGCTACCTTGGAAAATGTCTCTTTGAAATGCTCCATATAGAAATAGCTCTCATCATGAAAGCAAGGAATCAGTATCGATTTCTCAGGGCATATCTGGCAGCCGTAGTATGTTGTCCCGAACATATACGGGACAAAGATGAAAGCTGAATAAGAGTCTTTGTTTTTCTCCATGTAAGCATACAGTCTGCTGCTGTTTGCCATGTTTTTGAGAAAGATCTCCTCTTCATCAATCGATATCGGAAGATTCCGCATCAGCTTTACATTAACATCATTAAAAGCCTGCGTATCTCTGTGATCTGCCTTGAATCTGCGTACCAAAAGGTCTCCCTCCCTGTACTCGCCTTCCTTGTGGTAGTTTATATTCCAGTCGGAATTAAACTCCTTGATGCAGGTAGTCAGTATCTCAACGTCCATCCCTGCAGCAAGCAGATGCTTTGCGAGTTCTCTTGCCTCTTCCTCGGCTCCTCCCGGTATATTCATTCCGAACCACGGTGTAACGAAGGCTATAGTTTTCATATTGCTCATATTCTTTCTATCAGATTTGTAAGTCTGTCGATAACAACGTTCCACTTGTAGTTTTCGTCTACATATTTTCTTGCGTTGGCCGTTATTGCTTCTCTCTCTTCTTCTTTTTCAAGAAAATAATTGACCTCAGCTTCAAACTCAAAATAATTTGTATAATAAAGCGCTCCGTTGCTCTTGATACAGTGCCCTTTCAGCACTTCACATTTTCCGTTGACCAGTACGGGTGTTCCTACTGTCATGGCCTCAAGGACCACCATTGAAAGGCTCTCAAACTCTGACGGAAGCACTACCATTCTCGCTCCTGCCACCCCGTTTGTTTTGTCCTGTTCATCCAGGAATCCCAATGCTACTATGCTGTCATCCTTAGGAATTTCGATAACAGGCTTTCCTATGAGCACAAGCTTTAGGTCTCCGCCATTGCGCTTTTTATATTCTTTAAAGTATTTAAACAGAATATGACAGTTCTTGCCTTCGTCAATGCGTCCGACGTAAAGCAGATAATTGTCAAGATTGTATTTTTTCCGGAAGTCATCAGGATCTGTCTCACCCGGTTCTTCGATGCCTATGCCTCCGATATCATAAGGAATGTCTGTGTTGCCGAATTTTTTGTGTACGAAATTCTTTTCTTCTTCAGTATTAAAGAAGAAAGCACGCGGCATGTAGAACAGCCTCCTGATCATCTCCATTTTTAAGAAAGGCTCGTTATGAGCTTCAGGGATAAAAATGGCTTTATCAGCGACTTCCGGCAGTCCCTTAACAGTCGGATAAAACAGGTATGCAAAGAATATGAAAGCCTTGTAGTTATCTTTATTATCCTGTATATAACGGATCAGCTGCGGACACAGCGGTCCTTGCTTGTCAAGCCACTCAGGTTCTTCATCAGGAGTGAGTCCTTCTCTGAGGAGCTTTCCGTTGATGGCATTAAACTCTCTTGCCTTTCTCTGTCTGTCGACACCAAAGCGATGGACTTTTACCCCGTTAATTACCTCTTCGTCCTGCTTGTATTCATTTTTCCATGACATGTAGTCAAGAGCCTTGGTTGTAACTACTTCAACGTCGTATTTACTCAATAAATGCTCGGCAAACAGACGGCACTGCAGCTCGGCCCCTCCGTTTACCTCAAGTCCGTATCGTTGAACAACAAGGCATATTCTGTCTTTCATTTGGTGCCCTCTATATAATCGCTCAGATATTTAAGGAACTGCTTTTCTATCACTTCATTATCAAAGTCTTTCAGTCGTTCTCTCTGTCCCTGCAGCAAAGCCTCTTTTACGTCTGCATGCTTCTGTAAATAATCTATAACGCCTGCAACTTCGAGAGGGTTTTTCTCCTTGATAAGGATGCCGCTTCCTCCCAATGTATAGGATATTGCCGAGCTGTCATACGCTATGATCGGTATGTCGAAAAACATTGCCTCAACCAGCGGAACACAGAAGCCTTCGTGTTCGCTCATGCAGATAAACGCATCTGCTATATGGTAGTATGCAAGGATCTCATCAAACCCGATATGTCCGGTAAAGATCACTTTGTCTTTCAGTCCCAGCTTTTCAGCAAACGAAGCCAGCTTATTATAGTAGATTTCTCTTTCGTCGAAATTTCCGACAAGGAACAACCTTGACTTTTCGTTGTAATTCTTCTGATACTGATAGAAGGCTGCTATGATATCTTCATGGCACTTGTTTGGTGCGACACGTCCGGTAAACAGCAGGTTGGTATAACCGTCATCTGAGTATCTCTCAATAACACCCTGATTCGGTTCCTGCTTGTAATCGTCGAACGGAATCAGTATCGGAAGCACGTCTATAGGGCATTTGTATCCGAGGTCTATCAGGTTCTGCTTGTTGAATTCCGAATCCGCAAGGCAATACTCTGCCTTGTCCGCCAGGAACTCAACGCCCTCTAAACCATATTTGCAGAGCTGCCATAGATTGTGGCTGTATCCTGAGAAGAATTCATATGGAGTTACATTATGATAAATTATCATCTTTCTTCCGTGGAAAGCCGGAAGTCTGAAGTTCAGCTCTGTGCCTACAGACAGATGATAGATTATAACATCATCGTCCTTCAGCCTCGGCAGCTTTGAAATGCGGTGCGCCCTGCCCTGAGGAACTCTTGCTCCGATGTTTTCAGCATAGATCCCGGTCTCATAGCCTGCACCTCTTAATGCATTGTCCAGAGCCATAACATCATTGCCTACCGCATCTCCGTAGCTTAATGATGGCAGCATTTGAATAACTCGCATTGTCTATTCCTCCGCAGTCTTCTGGTTGTCTTTCAGTGATTTCAGCACATCTTCGTACTCTTCGATCAGTCGGTTCTGACTTTCAATGTAACCGAGCAGCTGTGCAAATGCCGATGCTACCTGCTGGTTGTAAAGGTTCTGTCCGTCTGACATAGGTGCGACAACAAAACCGACAAGCTTCCTGACTACCTTTTTGATGAAGCCCTTGACGCCTGTACCGATATTCTCCTGCTTCCATGGCACATATTTTGTTGCTTCCAGTGCGCCTACCATGTACCTGAATTCATCCGGGTTAAAATCAACAGCACCAATATATGAAGCGTTGACGTCTCTGAATGACAGCATCTCCGGCGTGTACCCTTTATCGATAATATCCTGCCTTATCTCTGCCATTATTTCTTCAACGTTGATTTCCTTCATTGCTTTCCTCCTTCGACAGTTTTACCTACCTAAGACCTAGTCGATCGTCCATTCATGCTCCAGGCTGATTATGCCGGCCTCCTGATGCGGATTTGAGACCGTGATCCTGAGAGCTTCTTTCCAGAAGTCATAATCAAATCCGTCAGGCTTATGGAGTTCAAAATCTATTTTATATACGCCTTCGTTGAGCGGAAGTCTTTTTATCTTGAGAACGGCCGTACCGTCACCTTCCAGTACTACAGGCTCAGATGTATCTATAAGAGTATTTGTACCATAGACATGACTGTTGTCGTCCCTGTAAACAGCTAGTCCTATGACCGTATCTTCAATCTTATAAACCGCGTTGTACTTGATCTCAATATTGCAGCTTTCATTGCTTGCAAAGGCTCTTACGTCTTCGCCTTTGTCGTTATAACACGTGACAGAAGTCATTATCACTTCGCCGCTGCCCCAGCGGTTTTTATCTTCTGCTCTGTTGTAGCCGCCCTTTGCTGCATCTGCAGCCCTTGCCAGTTCTACAGCTTGCGCATTGCCTGATGCCCTGCTGCTCATATAGATCATGTAAAGCGGGTCTACATCTCTAGGAAGGCCTTCCGCCTTGATAACACCTTCGTGTATCCAGATGCTTCTGTCGCAGATCTGCTCTATCTGATTGAGGGCGTGCGAAACAATGACTATCGTCGTTCCGCTCCCTTTTATCTCTCTCATCTTGTTGAAGCACTTAGCCTGGAAGCCGGCATCACCGACCGCCAGAATCTCATCTACGAGCAGGATATCTGCGTCAACATTGATCGCTACCGCAAACGCCAGACGCATATACATACCGGAGGAATAGGTCCTTACCGGATTGTCGATAAACTCTTCAAGTTCTGAAAATGCGATTATGTCATTCAGCCTTGCGTCTATCTCCTTTTTAGTCAGGCCAAAGATCGCGGCATTTATATAAATGTTTTCGCGTCCGCTCATATCAGGATGGAATCCTGCGCCAAGCTCAATAAGACTTGCGACGCGTCCTGCCATCTCGATAGTGCCTGAATCAGGGTATATGATGCGGGTGAGGAGCTTCAGTGTCGTGGACTTTCCACAGCCGTTGTGGCCAATCAGTCCGATAGCTTCTCCTTTTTTCACTTCAAATGAAATGCCCCGCAAAACATGCCTTACTTCATATCTGTTTCTTTTGGTAAACAGGACTTTTTCCTTAAAAGTGCTTCCTTTATCGTAATAGACCTTGAAGGACTTTTCTAAATTATGTACTTCTATAGCGTTTTCAGGTTTCATTACAGTTCCTCTGCGAAGCCTTTCTGCAGTTTTTCAAATA
>CACXFB010000039.1 GCA_902766825.1 uncultured Lachnospiraceae bacterium | reverse complement strand
GCCAAAACTACCTTTTGCGCCAGTATATCCCTGACTTTATTATCATATCTCGCCTCTAATCCGCTCTTTTCAATCGCATGTGCAATTGATGTCTTAACTTTTGTATTAATCGTTATCCACCTCCTCGAATTCATTTTCTAATGCATACAATGTTACAAGTAGCTTTTTCCAACCTCTTTACATTGCACATTTCTAATATAGTTTAATTGTATCACAATATTACTAATTATTCAACCCGTTTTTTCAAAATCATTTTTTAAAGTCATTATTTTCTGTCTAAATATATGTCTTGTCAGATGTCAACCTATATGTTATACTGCTAATCATAATTATTGTTACGGTTCACTGTAACCTATTTATTACTAACCTTGAATGGAGATTCTTATGGAAGAAAAATACGAACTTATAAGAAAACTGAAGGAAGAAAAAAATGCGGCAATTCTTGCCCACTATTATGTTGCACCTGAGATTCAAAAGATTGCAGACTATATCGGTGATTCTTTTTATCTTAGCAAGCTGGCTGTAAGTCTTGACAACCCTGTTATTGTATTTTGCGGTGTTGAGTTCATGGGTGAGAGTGCTAAGCTTCTTAATCCTGATAAGACTGTTCTTTTGCCTGAACCTACGGCGGACTGTCCGATGGCGCATATGGTAACCAAGAAAGTTGTGGATGATGCAAGAGCCGAATATGATGACCTTGCGGTTGTATGTTACATTAACTCCACAGCCGAGATTAAGTCATGGTCGGATGTATGTGTGACAAGTGCTAATGCTGCCAAGATTGTAGCGGCACTTCCTAATAAAAATATTCTTTTTATTCCCGACAGGAATCTCGCTCATTTTGTAGCTTCAAAAGTTCCTGATAAACATTTCATATATAACGAAGGCTTCTGCCCTCGCCATGAATATATGTCGGCACAGGAGATATTAGATGAGAAGGCAAAACATCCGGATGCACAGATTTTAGTTCATCCTGAGTGCAATCCTGACATTATTAAGATTGCAGATTACATAGGTTCCACAAGCGGAATTATCAATTACGCAAAAGAGCATCCTCAGTACAAAGAATTTATCATAGGTACGGTGTACGGAGTTATTTACAAGCTTGAAGAGGAAAGACCTGATGCATCATTTTATTTCCCGGCAACAATGCCTATATGCATCAACATGAATAAGATTACGCTCGACCATGTTATTAACGTCCTTAAAACAGGCGAAAACAGTGTTGATCTTCCACCGGAAGATATTGCACTGGCAGCTAATGCTACCTTAACAAAAATGCTTGAGCTCGCGAAATGAAGGTGAAATTATGAGCAAAAAACAAACTAAGGAATTGGAGGCAGATGTAGTTATCGCAGGTTGCGGAGTCGCAGGATTATTTACAGCACTTAACCTTTCAAGCGATACTAAGATAATAATGCTTTCAAAAGATGAGATTAAAATGTGCGATTCCATGCTTGCGCAGGGTGGAATATGCGTTTTGGTCGATGATGATGATTACGATTCTTATTTTGAGGATACAATGCGTGCAGGTCATTATGAAAACCGTGTTGAGAGCGTTGAGATAATGATTAAGGAAAGCCGAAGCATTATCGATGAACTCATAAGCCTCGGTGTAAGATTCCAAAGAAACAGTGACGGTTCACTTGCCTACACCAAAGAAGGTGCTCATTCAAGACCAAGAATCTGTTTCCATGAAGACATAACAGGTGAAGAGATTACAACATGCCTGTTACGCGCAGTAAAGAAACTTCCGAATGTCAAGATTCTTGAGTACGTCACCATGAAAGACATAATCGAAGAATCAGGTAAATGCCGTGGTATCAAAGCAAAAGGTAAGGATGGCACAAAATATACAATCCGTGCAAAAGATACCGTATTTGCGACAGGTGGAATCGGCGGTCTGTACAAACATTCAACAAACTATCCTATTCTTACCGGAGACGGTTGCGATATTGCAAAGAAGCACGGTGTTGAACTTGAGCACATGGATTATGTCCAGATTCATCCTACATGTTTTT
>CACXFB010000038.1 GCA_902766825.1 uncultured Lachnospiraceae bacterium | reverse complement strand
TGTTTTTTGGGCAGATAATTACATGGAAAAGCCAGACATCACATATGACGGAAGTATCATTCGTGCCCTTTCTTTAAAATGGAAAAAAGTGGAAGATGTTGAGGACGATGGAAAATTCGTTGTGCCTTATACAAATAAGTGAGATGCTTGGTTAGTTATATCGGAATTTATACTTCAATGAATGAAATAATAGAGTTTGAAATTTAATGAATCTTACTATTAAAATTAAATGGTATAAAGAAGACCGAACCCCACAAGGTTCCCTGGTGCGGCGGCAATATCTTAAACCCTGCGCGCTTAAAGACTTACATAGCATTTCTGAAAATGATGATATTTGTTTGGTGAGAATGAATTATACACAAAAAGGCAAAGCCGAATATTAAGCTGATAAAAGAAGACAATGCATTCAGAATAAAGTGGTTTGATGACGAAAGTGGCAATGTCAGACGTCGGGGAGGTAACGAAGATTTTCGGAAAAAAGGAACCAAACTTTCGGGATATCCGAATGTATTGAATGAGACTGCATTTGTGCTTGAAGAGGGGCAGTCGGGAATCGTGCGATGGAATAACCGTTTTTCATCGTATCATGGGCAGTGGTATGAACAATATCAGGCGTTCTTTGTGAATACCGACACCATTGAACCAAAAGTATTTAATAGGGATTATGATTATGAATATCAGCAACTGGCTGATCTATTTTGAAGGAGAATTTATAATGGAAGAACTTAAGAATGTTGAAAATGTAACTGATGAAAAAGATAATGAAAAAGAGAGTAAAAAAGTAGGAAAAGGCAAAAAAATAGTAGGTATTATTGCTAAAATAACACTGTCATTGTGTATTGGAGCTTTTACATATCTTTATTTGAATGACTACGGTTTGTATTTGGATAGATTTACACAGAATGATTCGGATCATTATATTATATATAAAGAGGGAGAGTATACCTTTGAATGTCATTCTGCAGCAACAAGCGACAGTGAATGGAGACCTATAGATTCTATCAATGCATACAGAAAAGTCGGCTTTTTATATCAGCAGGTAGATGAAAATGAAAAGTATGTTAAGGAGTTTACTTTATATGATAAAGATGGAGAGAGTGTTGCACTGATGACGCAGATAAAGGGAAAAGATGCATATTACTATTTTATAATATGGATTCAGGATGTTCGTTTGGCGAATGACGATGATGAAAAGGAATCAGATGAATCTGATAATGTCGTTGGTTACTTAACTTTTAGAATGATATCAGATAAAGTAACTGTTGACGGCAATGAGATTAAACTTGATAATTATTCGTTCTTCTCAGTAATGGAAGAAGTTAAATCTATTGAAGTTCTTGGAGAAAAATTGGACATAAAGGCTGAATAAATAATTCTTTAAGAATAAACACAAGCCGGGAAATACTGAATTTACAGTATTCCTGGCTTGTGCCGGTTTATGGTGTGGATTCATTTGGGAAAACCCCCACCCGACAAATTTGTCTGGTGAAAAAATGCGGTTTTCTCACTTTATGACCTGTATTTTTATTGAAAAATGATTGATAATCCAAAGTGGAAGGAGGATGTTTATGATTGACCAGGAAAAGATCGGAGGGTTCCTTAGAGATTTGCGCAAAGAAAAAGGGCAGACGCAGGAAGCATTATCCGAGATGTTTGGAGTGTCATCAAGAAGTGTTTCCAGATGGGAAAACGGTAAGACGATGCCGGATTTGGCAACCCTTGTCGAACTGGCTGATTATTACGGTGTAGATATTAAGGAAATAATCGATGGTGAAAGGAAGAGTGATATTATGGAGAAGGAAGAAAAGGAGACGTTGTTAAAAGTGGCAGAGTATGTCGATAAGCAAAAACGGCCGGCTATATTAAGGGCGGTAATTATGTTTGCGTTAGAAATGATGTGCGCGGGTTATACAATTGCTATGGGAATTATGGTTTTAAATAGCGATGGGAAAATAAGTGCAGGCTATGCGGTTGTACCGATGATTTTAACGTTTGTTTTTACAGTTTTATTGATGATTAATGCAAAAGAGTATGCTAAAGGCTATATAAAAAACGGCCAATAGTGTATTATAAATCAAAAGAAACAATGAGCAGTAGGAGAAAGATTTATAATGAAAGCGTTGAGCAGGAGAACAGAGCAATTTACTGATTCGGTAATTAGAAGGATGACACGTATCTCTGATGAATTTGGAGCTATCAATTTATCGCAGGGATTTCCGGATTTTGAACCTCCAAGTCAGATTACGGACAGATTGCAGGAGGTGGCAAAGGAGGGACCACACCAGTATGCAATTACATTCGGGGCCACTAATTTCAGAGAAGCCCTGGCTAAGAAGCAGAAGCATTTTTCAGGAGTTGATGTGAATCCTGATAAGGAAATCGTCATTACATGCGGAAGCACGGAAGCCATGATGGCATCTATGATGAGTATTTGCAATCCGGGAGATAAAGTTGTTATATTCTCACCTTTTTACGAGAATTACGGAGCGGATACTATACTTACGGGTGCAATTCCTATATATGTTCCGCTAAAACCGCCGGCCTTTGATTTCGATGCAGATGAATTAGAAAATGCTATCAGACAGCCGGGCGTTAAGGCACTGGTTTTATGTAATCCGTCAAATCCCTGTGGCAAGGTGTTTACAAGGAAAGAGTTATTGATGATTGCGGATCTGGCTAAAAAATATGATATTTACGTAATCACGGATGAGGTGTATGAGCACATTCTCTACAAACCTCATGAGCACGTATATATGGCGTCCCTGCCGGGCATGAAGGAGAGAACAATTGTGTGTAATTCTCTTTCAAAAACGTATTCTGTTACAGGATGGCGTCTTGGTTATGTTATAGCCCCTCCTAAGATTGCCGAGCGCGTAAAAAAGGTGCATGATTTCCTGACTGTAGGGGCGGCGGCTCCGCTTATGGAAGCTGCGGTAGTTGGCTTGGAATTTAAGGATGACTATTACGAAAGTCTTCAGAAACATTATACCCATATGAGGAATCTGTTTATTGGAGGGCTTAAGAATATTGGACTTACTTTTACAGAGCCTCAGGGTGCTTACTATGTACTGCTTGACATCAGCGAGTTTGGCTATGAGGATGACAATGTCTTTTGCGAGCAGATGATACAAAAAGTGGGTGTTGCTGCTGTGCCGGGTTCAAGCTTTTTCAGAGAGGATGTGAATCATTTAATAAGATTCCATTTTGCAAAGCAGGATGCCACGCTTTTAGAGGCACTTGACAGACTGGCGGATATTAAGAAAAAGATGAGAAAATAGTATATTGAAGGAAAAACAGATGGGTAAGATAAAAGAGATAATAGAGAGAGAATCTAAAGGATGGAAGAACTGGCAAGTTGCCTGGATGGCGTTTGCAACAGTGATGATTTTGGGAATATCCATATATCAGAAAGATCCGGCTATCGGAATCGGAGCATCAATTACAGGCGTTATATGCGTTATTTTATGCGGCATGGGCAAAGTATCTAATTATTTTTTTGGAACAATTAATGTAATCCTGTATGCGATAATGGCATGGAAAGCAAAATATTACGGTGACGTAATGCTGAATCTGTTATATTATTTCCCTACAAATATTATTGGATGGATTTTGTGGAAAAAGAATATTGATAAAGAGACTCAGGCAGTTTATAAGAAAAGGATGACTATAAAACAGGATGGTATTCTGGCTGTGGTCAGTGTCGTGAGTGTGATTGGATATGCATATATTCTTAAAATGCTTGGAGGTAATCTTCCGTTAGTTGACAGTATGAGTACAGTATTTTCTGTAATAGCTCAGATACTTATGATAAAAAGATTCATGGAACAGTGGATTATCTGGATTGTTGTGGATGTTGTGTCTGTGATAATGTGGGTATACGCACTGTTTACAGATGGTGCAAGCGTGGCGGTTCTTCTTATGTGGTCGGTTTTCCTTGTAAATGCAATCATCATGTTTGTTTTGTGGTATAAAGATACAAAGACTCAGAATATCAAAAAAGGCTAAAGGAGAAAGGCATGGCACACGGCAAAAAGTATAAGGTAGGAATGTATGGAGGATCTTTCAATCCGCTTCATCTTGGACATTTGGAATGCATGATAAAGGCAGCAGGATTATGCGATGAATTGTACATAGTCATTTCGTACAGAGATGATGAATCGGATGTTCCTCTGAAGGTAAAGATCAGATGGGTTTACCAGTTGACAAAGCATCTTAACAATATTCATATCATTTCATTAAAAGATGATTGCAAAACAAAAGAAGAATACACCGAGAAATATTGGAAAGCGGACTGCGACGTTGTAAAGAATACAATCGGCAGGAAAATTGATGTTGTATTTTGCGGGGATGATTATGATGAAAACAGCTTTTGGAACAAATGCTACGAAGAATCTGATTTTGTGGTATTTCCAAGGAACAAATACAAGTCCACAAATATAAGAAATGATTTATACGGACATTGGGATGATATGCCGCAGATTGTAAGAAGCTATTTTTCAAAGAAAGTGCTGTTAATTGGCGGTGAGAGTGTTGGCAAGTCCACACTTACAATTAATCTGGCTAATTACTACAATACAGTTTACCTTGAGGAAGTAGGAAGAGACTTGTCGGAATTGTCTGGCACTGATGTTTACATGCTTTCGGAAGATTTCACGAGAATTCTGTTGGAACATAAGGCAAAAGAATTCCGGCTGATAGACAAGGCAGGGAAAGTATTTTTCGAGGATACGGATTGCCTGATTACCAGATTCTTTATGGGATTTTTGGAAGATGAAAACATAGAGAAAAATAAGGCACTTGCAGAGGCAATAGCGTCACTTAATTCGTATGATTTGATTTTATTTCTGGAACCGGATGTTGAATGGATTCAGGATGGCGACAGAAGTGAAGTGATCGCAGCTGACAGAAAGCACTACAGTGATATGATTAAGAAACTTTACGACAGGCATAATTACAACTATAAGATAATAACAGGGGATTATAATTCAAGATTTGAACAGGCAGTAAGATATGTAAATGAGCTGTTTGAATAGGAGAATGCAGTTTAAATATTTATATAAAAACAATAAGGAGACTAATATGATAACAGATTCATTTGATAACTTAACGGAAGAGATAATTAAGGTGGTTAAAAATTCTGAGGCGAAAAAGGTTGATGCATGTATTTTAACTTTTTCACATGTTATTTTGAAGTTTGTGCTAGATAATTTCAAATGCGAGAAGTTAGGTGATTTGTTTTCGTCAAATGGTGCAAATCCTGTTTATGGTTTTGAATACGAGGACAGATATTTTGCAGTGTATATGTCGTTTGTAGGTGCTTCGGGATGTGTTGCGGATATGGAAGATACATTGCAGATTATTGATACTGACAAGTATGTTGTGTTTGGCGGTTCAGGATGTCTTAACAAGGAAATTGCAAGAGGAAAGGTTATGATTCCGACTCACGCATATCGCGATGAGGGAACATCATATCACTATGCGCCGGCTTCGGATTATATCACAATTAAAAACAGTGATGTAGTTGCAAAGTTCATGGAAACAGCAGGTTTGCCATATGTGCAGGGGAAGACGTGGACAACAGATGCTGTGCATAGAGAAACAAAAGCAAATTTTGAAAAGCGTAAGAATGAAGGCTGTATTTCTGTTGAAATGGAGTGCTCGGCAGTTCAGGCCATGTGTGATTTCAGAGGATTAAATGCGTACTTTTTCTTCACAAGCGGAGACTTACTTGATGCTCCAAAGTGGGAGGAAAGAAGACAGAAAAATCAGATTAAGCATACACAACATGATTCCGGTCATTTTGAAATCGCCCTCGAACTGGCAAGATATATTGCTGAGTAAAAATATTACTATAGAAAAGAGGAGACTATGCGGTATTATATTGCGGACCTGCACTTTTGTCACGGCAATCTGAATGAGCAGATGGACAGACGTGGTTTTGAAAGTGAAGAGGCTATGAATGAATACATGATTAAGCAGTGGAACGGGCGTGTGCGCCCCGTGGATGAAGTGGTCATACTGGGAGATTTTTGTTTGTCTCACAATGCGAATGAGGTTAACACGCTGCTTAGCAGGCTTAACGGTAAGAAGTATCTTGTTGTGGGTAATCATGACAAGTATCTGGATAATAAGAACTTTGACCGTGACAGTTTTGTATGGATATCTAATTACAAAGAGCTTAAGGATAACAAACGCAAAATCATTTTGTCGCATTATCCGATTATGTGTTACAACGGTCAGTATATGATTAATAAAGAGGGCGAGGCAAAGACGTATATGCTCTATGGGCATGTGCATAATACTTTTGACGAGTATTTGATAAATGAGCACATAAAACAACTTGAGAAGTTTAAGAGGACAGTTAAAGGTTCATCTGATATGGTAAGTATTCCGTGTCAGATGATTAATTGTTTCTGTATGTTTTCGGACTATGTACCGCTTACACTTGATGAGTGGATTCAGTTGGATAAGACACGCAGGGAAAAAATAACTTTGGCTGATTATGAAGCTACAGAAAATGCTTTATAAAATTTTTTGAAAAAATTTAAAATAAAATGAACCTGGCTTAAATTCGCGACAAAGTATAAGTGTAAGGGCAAACACGTAGTCGACTTAGTGTGGAAAGGAAAAGGATAAACAGTATTGAACGATAATGAATTTGAGCAATTTGTCAGTGATAACGGGAAGGACATCCTTAGATTTTGCAGAATAGTATCTTGTGACAAAGAAATTAACGGACCTGAGGATTACATATTAAATGAAAGTGAGAAAGCTACGATTCAAAAGGTAGTATCCGGATTGCCTGAAAAATACAGGATACCAATTCATATGATGATATTATTGATGCAGATAACGAATTGTTAAAGGATCTTGCAATAACTTGTACAGTAACATTTAAAGATGGTACAACACAAAAACAAACCATAAAATTTGAAGAAATATATATGAGTAATGAAGAGTTAGGCGTTCAAAGAGATGCAGATTATAAATATAATCTATCTCTCATTGCTATTATGCTTCATTCATCGTATAATATTATTTGCGAAAATCGGCCTCATTAGTAAGGACAATGAGGTCGATTCTAAGTTTAGATAACAAACGGAAAGTCATAATGAGGTATACGAATAGAAATGGATTTGATATCACAGCTTAATGCCCCTATATTTGAGGCTATGACGGAACTTAGAAAGAGAAGAGTTGTTCCTTTTGACGTTCCCGGGCACAAACGTGGAAGGGGTAACCCGGAATTGCTTGAATTTCTCGGTGAGAAATGTGTTGGTATAGATGTTAATTCAATGAAGATGCTTGATAATCTTGGACATCCGATTTCGGTAATCAAAGATGCAGAGCTTCTTATGGCAGATGCATTTGGTGCGAAAAATGCATTTTTGATGGTGAACGGGACTACATCGGCTGTTCAGGCGATGGTGTTGTCGGTAATTAAGGAAGGTGATGAGATTCTTCTTCCTAGAAATGTACATAAGAGTGTTATCAATGCGCTCGTGCTTTGCGGCGGAGTTCCTGTTTATGTGCCGGTTGATGTGAATTCAAGAATCGGTATCGCAACAGGAATGAAGATAAGCGAGATTAAGCGGGTTATGGATGAGCATCCTAATGCCAAAGCAATCTTTGTCAATAATCCGACGTACTATGGAATTGCGTCAGATGTCAGGGAGATTGTAAAGCTCGGACATGAGCGTGGAATGAAAGTATTAGTTGATGAGGCACACGGAACACATTTGTATTTTGGAGACAATCTTCCTGTTTCGGGAATGGCAGCAGGAGCAGATCTGGCGGCAGTCTCTATGCACAAATCGGGAGGAAGTCTTACACAAAGTTCGGTGCTTTTAAGCGGTGGAACAATTGAACCTGAATATATAAGACAGATTATTAATCTGACACAGACGACAAGTGCGTCATATCTTCTTATGGTGAGTCTTGACATTTCAAGACGTAACCTTGCACTTCACGGAAAAGAATCATTCCAGAAAGTTTCGAATATGGCGGAGTATGCCAGAGAAGAGATAAATGAAATCGGCGGTTACTATGCTTACGGCAGAGAACTTGTTGATGGTGACAGCGTATTTGATTTTGATGTGACAAAACTTTCGATTTATACAAGGGATATCGGACTTACGGGAATTGAAGTGTATAATCTTTTAAGAGATGAGTATGATATTCAGATAGAGTTTGGTGATATTGGTAACATACTCGCGTACATTTCAATCGGTGACAGAATAAGAGATATCGAAAGACTTGTTGGTGCCCTTGAGGACATTAAAAGACTTCATGCAAATGAGAAAATAGAACTTTACTGCGGTGATTTTATAACGCCGGAACTTGCGGTCAATCCAAAGGAAGCATTTTATTCTAAGAAGGTAAGCGTGCCGCTTAGTAAGGCTTGTGGAAGAATTTCGGGTGAGATAGTGATGTGTTATCCGCCGGGAATTCCGATACTTACACCGGGCGAGAAAATCACGGATGAAATACTTGATTATATCGAGTATTCAAGAGAAAAAGGTTGTGTATTGCAGGGAACAATGGACCCTGACTGTAAAGAAATCAACGTTATAGTATAAGGAGGATAGCCAAGTGGAAAGAGAAGTAATGGACATCTGGTATTCACAGATGGACACAGATCACGTTAAGACGTCAATTCGAATCGACGAGCAGCTGTTCTCTAAGCAAAGTGACTATCAGCGGATTGATGTTTTTAAGTCCAGGGAATTCGGGAAAATGATTGTGCTTGATGGCGACATCATTTTTTCCGAGGCAGATGAATTTATATATAATGAGATGGTAGTTCACGTACCGGTTGCGGTTCACAAGAATGTAAGAAATGTTCTTATCATCGGTGGTGGTGACGGCGGTGTTGCAAAGACACTTACCCAGTATCCTGAGATTGAATCAATCGACGTGGTGGAACCGGATGAACTTTTTATTGAGGTTTCAAGAAAGTTTTTCCCGGAGACGGCAAAAGGATTTGATGATGACAGAGTTAACATTATCAATATGGATGGCCTCAGATATCTTAGAAGATGCAACGACAAATACGATCTGATAATTAATGATTCAACAGATCCTTTCGGACATACCGAGGGATTATTTACAAAAGAATTTTACGGTAACAGCTACAGGGCACTTCGCGAAGACGGCGTGATGGTTTACCAGCACGGAAGTCCGTTCTACGACGAGGATGAAGCAGCGTTTCGGGCAATGCACAGGAAAGCGTATCACAGCTTCCCGATTAACAGGGTATATCAGGCAAGCATTCCTACATGTCCGGCAGGTTACTGGATGTTTGGATTTGCATCAAAGAAATATCATCCAATCAAGGATTTTGACCCTGACAGATGGAACGCCAGAGGTATTGAAACATGGTACTATACAACTAATTTGCACAGAGGAGCATTTATGCTGCCTAAGTATGTAGAAGACATTTTATCGGAGGAAGAAAGCAGAGCATGAAAAAAGTAATGGTTATAGGCTGCGGTGGTGTTGCGAGCGTAGCAATTCAGAAAATAGCAATGGTAGATGAAGTTTTTTCAGAGATGATGATTGCAAGTCGTACGGTTTCAAAGTGCGACGCATTAAAAGAGAAGATTGAAAAGACAGGTTCAAAGACAAAGATTACAACAGCAACAGTTAATGCTGATGATGTGGATGAACTCACACAGTTAATCAAATCATATGCGCCTGATGTAGTGTTAAATGTAGCACTTCCTTATCAGGATTTAACAATAATGGATGCATGTCTTAATGCAGGTGTTGATTATGTTGATACAGCTAATTATGAGCCTGAAAATACAGATGATCCTGAGTGGAGAAAGATATATGAAAAAAGATGCAAGGAACTTGGATTCTCAGCATATTTTGACTACTCATGGCAGTGGGCATACCAGGACAGATTTGAGAAGGCAGGTCTTACGGCATTACTTGGAACAGGATTTGATCCCGGCGTAACTTCGGTATTCGTTGCATATGCAAAGAAGCATTATTTTGATACCATCGACACAATCGATATTCTTGACTGCAACGGTGGAGACCATGGATACGCATTTGCCACTAACTTTAATCCTGAGATTAATCTTCGTGAAGTTTCAGCGCCTGGTTCATACATGGAGAACGGAAAATGGATTGAGATTCCTGCAATGAGCATTCACCGTGAATATGATTTTGAAGGTGTCGGAAAGAAGGATATGTATCTTCTTCACCATGAAGAAATTGAGGCACTCGGAAGAAATTTCCCTGAAGTTAAGAGAATTCGTTTCTTCATGACATTCGGACAAAGCTATCTTGATCACATGAGATGTCTTGAGGATGTCGGAATGCTCTCAACTGAGCCGGTTAAATTTAACGGAGTTGATATCGTGCCTATCCAGTTTTTGAAGGAACTTCTTCCGGACCCTGCATCACTCGGACCAAGAACAGTCGGAAAGACTAACATCGGCTGTATCTTTACCGGAAAAAAGGACGGAAAAGAAAAGACACTTTATATATACAATGTATGTGACCATCAGGAATGCTACAAGGAAGTTGGTTCACAGGCTATCTCATACACAACAGGTGTGCCTGCAATGATAGGAACAATGCTTGTTGCAAACGGTGCATGGAAGAAGCCGGGTGTATTTACAACGGATGAATTTGATCCGGATCCATATATGGAGGCTCTTGGCAAATACGGACTTCCTTGGAAGGTAGAAGAAAATCCGGTATTAGTTGAATAAAACAATGATTTTTTGGAGGTTTTCATGCGATTAAATGAGGTTCCTACACCATCGTATGTAATCGATGAAGGAAAGCTAAAAAGCAATCTTTTGATATTAAAATCGGTAAAGGACAAAACAGGCTGCAAGATACTTCTTGCCCAGAAAGCATTTTCAAATTACTGTGAGTATCCGTTAATCGGACAGTATTTAGACGGATGCACTGCATCAAGTCTTTACGAGGCAAGACTTGGATATGAGGAGATGGGAAAGGAAAATCACATTTTTTCTCCTGCATACAAAGAGTCGGAAATGGGTGACATTGCGCGTATCTGCGAGCATATTTTGTTTAACTCATTTTCACAGCTTCACAAGTTTGCGGGTGCATTTATCAGTGACAGAAATGAGGGTACAAATGAGGGCGCTACAGGAATCGGACTGCGAATTAATCCTGAGTGTTCGACACAGGAAGGTCATGCAATTTATGACCCGTGTGCGCCTGGTTCAAGACTTGGAATTACACTCACAAATTTTAAGAAAGGTATAGAACAGTATCCGGATGATTTTAAGCTGGTGGAAGGACTTCATTTTCACACTTTGTGCGAACAAAACAGTGATGATCTTGAGACTACGCTTGAGACTTTTATTGATAAATTCGGCGAGTACCTTGCGTTGCCTCAGATAAAATGGCTTAACATGGGCGGCGGACATCATATTACGAGAGATGATTATGATGTGGACAGACTTGTCAGACTTATCAATGATGTTAAGGAAAAATACGATATCGAGGTTTACCTTGAGCCGGGAGAGGCTGTTGCTCTTAATGCAGGATATCTCGTTACAACGGTACTTGATACTGTTGAAAACGGTATTACAACACTGCTTCTTGACACATCCCCTTCGTGTCATATGCCGGATGTTCTTGAGATGCCTTACAGACCGCCGCTTAAGAATTCAGGTGAGGCGGATGAGAAGGCTTATACTTACAGACTTTCGTCATGCACCTGTCTGGCGGGTGATGTGATAGGTGACTATTCATTTGATGAGGAAGTAATGCCCGGCGACAGACTGTATTTTGAAGATATGGCGATTTATTCTATGGTTAAAAACAACACATTTAACGGAATTGCGCTGCCTTCCATCTATGCAATGGATGAAGAGGGGCAGTGTCGTCTGATTAGAAAATTTGACTATCAGGATTTTAAGATGAGGCTGTAGAAAAAAACAGTAAATTCAAATAATGAAAATGATAAATGTTGATATGAATAATAAAGTAATAAATAACAATATAAATACCGAAAAAGCATTTTACATGCCGGCTGAGTTTGATAAACATCACGGGACAATTTTAATCTGGCCGGTAAGAGCAGGTTCATGGCCATATGGCGGAGCTGATGCAAAAAAGACTTTTATTACAATTGCAAATGAGATTGCAAAGGGCGAAAAAATCTACATGGTTGCAAGAAATGCTGATTTTGACGAGATGAAAAAAGCTGTCAGCACCGGTGTGTGCGATGACGTGGCAGAGAATATTATTTATATGGCAATTGATACTGACGATAGCTGGGCAAGAGATATCGGGCCTACTTACGTGCGCAATGATAAAGGTTGCTTAAAGGGAATTGACTGGTGTTTTAATGCCTGGGGCGGTCAGTATAACGGACTTTATGCACAGTGGGAGTCAGACGATGCATTTGCGGGAGCATTTAACATAAAAATAGGTGCAGGTACAATTGATGCAAAAGATTTTGTCATGGAGGGCGGCGCCATTCACGTTGACGGCGAGGGCACATGCGTAGTTACGGAGTGCTGTCTTCTTAGCAAAGGACGCAATCCAAAGCTGTCTAAGGCGATGATAGAAGACAGGTTAAAAAAGGAACTTGGTGTAAAAAAAGTAATCTGGCTTCCTGAAGGAATATATAACGATGAGACGGACGGACATGTAGATAACGTGTTTGCATTTGTGGCACCGGGTGAGGCCGTGCTTGCATGGACTGATGATGAGAGCGACCCGCAGTATGAGATGAGTATGGCTGATTTGCGCGTGCTTGAAAATGAGACTGATGCCATGGGGCGCCATATTAAAGTTCACAAGCTTTATATTCCAAAATCACCTGTTACTATCAATGAACATGAGCTTGCGGGACTCGTTCCGGAGCCGGGTGAGGATGAGCGCGAGGTTGGAGAACGTCTTGCGGCAAGTTATGTGAATTTTTATATTTCAAATGCAGCAGTTTTGGTTCCTCAGTTTGGTGATGAAAATGATGAACCTGCACTTGAGGTTTTAAAACCGCTTTTTAGTGACAGGGAAGTTGTAGGTATCCCTGCAAGATCAATAATTGTGGGCGGCGGAAATATTCACTGCATTACCCAGCAGATACCGGAGGGAAACATACAATGAGAAAAGTTAAATTAGCAACAATTCAGATGGCAATGACAAGAGTGGTTTCTGAAAATATTAAAAAGGCAGATAAGATGGTGCGTGAGGCTGCAGCTCTTGGAGCCAATGTAATACTTTTGCCGGAGCTTTTTGAAAGACAGTATTTTTGTCAGGAAAGACAGTATGAATATTACGCATTTGCAAGCACGCTTTCAGAAAATGAAGCTGTAAATCATTTTAAAAATGTGTGCCGTGAACTTCATGTTGTTATGCCGATAAGCTTCTATGAGAAAGATAATAACGTGCTGTACAACAGCATAGCGATGATAGATGCCGACGGAAGCGTTCTTGGTGTGTACAGAAAAACTCACATACCTGACGACCATTTTTATCAGGAAAAATTCTATTTCACACCGGGTAATACTGGCTACAAAGTCTGGGATACCGCATACGGAAAAATCGGTGTAGGAATATGCTGGGACCAGTGGTTTGTCGAGCCTGCAAGGGCGATGGCGGTAATGGGAGCAGAGATGTTACTCTACCCTACGGCAATCGGTTCGGAGCCTGTTCTTGAGACCGACAGCATGCCACACTGGAGAAGATGCATGATGGGACACGGTGCAAGCAACCTTGTACCTGTTGCGGCTGCAAACCGCATCGGACTTGAGGAAGTAACACCATGTGAAGAAAACGGTAACCAGCAGTCATCCCTGAACTTCTACGGCTCATCATTTATCACAGACGGCCTTGGCGACATCGTGCAGGATGGCTCGCGCGATAAAGAGGAAATCCTGATAAATGAGTTTGACCTTGATGAACTTTATGAGTACAGACTAAGCTGGGGAGTTTTTCGTGACAGAAGACCGGAGTATGATTTATTCTAAGTGAAACGGGGGACGGTTCTTCGTTCCAAAACTGACTCACAGAATCCGGTTATGTTGATTCACCAATTTTGGAACGAGGAACCGTCCCCCGTTTCAAAAAAACTGTTGATAATTAAATTGGTTTCTGCTAACATGTTGCCTGTACTAATTTAAATAAATTTTTTTAAAATGGAGGAAGTCAACATGACACAGACAAGAAAGTCAACAAAAATCGTAGCAATGATGCTTACATTAACAATGCTTCTTAGCGTATTTAGCTTTAAGGCAGTTACTCCTGTAAGCGCATCAACAGCACCTAGAGTAAGTTTTTACTCAATGGGAAGCATCAGCACAAGACAGGGTATATCAACTTATGAAGTATTTGTTCAGACAAATGACAATGCGAATGATCAGGAAGTAAAAGTTCGTTATTTTTATATGCCTAACCTTGGATGGACAGATACTAAGGCTACATATGTAACTACACTTAGCGATGGTTCTAAGATCTGGAGAGCAGTTTTCACAAGTTATAAATGCCAGTTTGCAATCAAATATGAGGCTGATGGTGAAGTATTTTGGGATAACAACAATGGAAATGATTATACTTCAGCAAATGTGATCGGTGCAGCACCAATTGCATCTGAAAGATTAAGTGTATACCAGTTTAGCGGCAGAGATTATACAATCAATGCTATTTTAAAGAACTTTGCTTATGAGAAGAATGTGTTTGTAAGATACACAACAGACGGATGGAATACATACAGTGATCAGGCACTTAGCTATGTTAATACTAACAGTGATGGAACAGAAAGATGGAGCACAAAGTTATCACTTGAAGGTGTTAACACTAGCAGCGGTTTCGAGTATGCTATCTGCTATCAGGTAAACGGTCAGGAATATTGGGCAAACTATTTTGGTGCTAACTATGACATCAACTATGCAATGTCCCCATTATAAAAAATGTTTTTATTAAATAACTTAATAATTTGATTATATAAATCAAATGGTATTAAAACTCATGGCAGTATTAAGTTAATAATTTAATGCTGTGCATGAGTTTTTTATGTTAAAATAATGATGAATATAAAAAATTTCACTCAGGAAAAATGTAAAAGAAATGAGGTGAACCGGTTGGAATAACTTCGCCACGTGCGTATTTAAAAGAAAAATACGGAGACACAATAACGGAATGCGAATCAAAGATAATTGATATGAATAAATGCATATGCTCTGATTTTAAGGAGTCACAAAACTGTACCATTGTAGCAATAACGCGTATTCTTAATTACTATCATTTCAAGGGGTACAATAAGATCCCACAAGACTATAAAGAGATTTATGATGAAGTATTAAAAGTTGCAATAGATAATGGATATACGCAAAAGAAAGGGACAAATCCCCTAAAAATTAAGAGAATATTTATAGAGGTTTTAAATAATTACGGTTATAAAAAATGCCATTCAAAAGGCGTATATATCTGGAGCTTTAATAAGCAGGTTAAAAATGAAATTGATAATGACAGACCGGTGGTAATGAATATTGCAAGAGGGCATTACAAAGATCACAGCGTGACGGTTTGCGGGTATTTTACATGCAAGACAAAGCATAAGATTCTGTTTGGACATTTAAAAAAGAAGCATGAATTTGTGTGCATTCTTGATGGCTGGAACAGGGAATACCGATATATTGATTTTAAGTCATTTTCGTATAATATGCTAACGGACGGAATTGGCTCATTTAATCAAATAATAATTCCGGGCGATGATTCCAATTGAGGTCTTTGTATGGTTTTGAATGTTGTAATGAGCAAACAAACAGGAAATTCGGTTATTTTCTCAGTTTGTGAAAGATGACAAGAAGTTTTGTAAACAGGGCTAGGAGATAACATGAAGAAGATTGAGATTTTTGGCGATGATTATTGCAAAGAGTGTGAAAAATCAAGAACCGCATGCAGAGGAATTGTCCTTCATGAGAATAAGATTTTAATGTCATATGAGTCGGTGACGGACCAATGGATGATTCCCGGTGGCGGCATAGAAGAAGGGGAAGATGAACGGGATTGTTGTGCAAGGGAAATCGAGGAAGAGACAGGAATACGGGTGGAACCTATAGAATGTGTACTTCAAATTGATGAGTATTATGGAAATGTAAAGTGGGTGAATAAGTATTTCCTGTGCAAGTTTGTTGGGAAAACGGAAATGAAACTGACAGAAGCAGAAAAGGAAGTCGGAATGGAGCCGAGGTGGGCATTACTTGAGGACATTGTACGTATTTTTTCAAAACATGAGGATTATAAAGAAAGTAATGCTTTTAAACAGGGAATGTATTATCGGGAATATTTGGCGTTAGAACAGTTGCGCCAAGCGATTGATTGGAAACAGAAAGGAGTTCACGATGAACGAAATAATACTGCCGAATGATGAAAAATAAATTGAGAAAAATAATTGACATATATTGAGATATGATTTACAATGTGACAATATTATCAGAAAGGAGCCTGTTCATGAAAAACTTTGCAGTCAGATATATGTATTCAACTTCGAAAATGTACGAGTATATTATTCGTATGTTCTTAATTGCGTACATTAATATCTAACTTGCTAAGAAGAGCAGACAGCCGTTTTTGAAAATACAATACGTGAGCCGCTTATCTTTGCAGGATAAGCGGTTTTATTTATTTTACATTGAAACGGAGGAATTAAAAATGAGTGACAAAAAATTTATGTGGCCGGATTACAAGAATTGTTCGGCTAATCTGCCTAATTCAATAATGAAAAAGTTTGGGGTTCAAACGGTAGGGGATACGCTGCCATTGTTAGATGAGTATCTTAAAAAGGATTATAAAAATATTGTGGTTATACTTCTTGATGGTATGGGAATAAACATACTTGAAAATAATCTGAAAGAAGATGACTTCTTTAGAACACATCTTGCCGGAGAGTACAATTCAGTATTTCCGCCTACAACAGTTGCAGCGACAACTTCAGTTATGAATGGTCTTATGCCTTGCGAACACGGATGGCTCGGATGGGACTGCTATTATCCACAGATTGATAAAAATGTTACCGTGTTTTTAAACAGTGAACAGGGAAGCGATGAACAGGCTGCAGATTATAATGTTGCAAATGAGTATACAGGATATGAAAGCATATTTGACCGTTTTGAAAAAGCCGGTGCTAAAGCTCATCTGGTGATGCCTTTTGTACCACCTTTTCCAGACACATTTGAGAAGGTTGCAAATGAGATTAAAAGCATTTGCAAGGAAGATTATAGTAAATACATATACGCTTATTGGAGTGAACCTGACTCAACAATGCACGATACAGGCTGTTACAGCAATCAGTCAAAAGAGGTTTTAAATAAGCTGCAGGATCAGGTTAAAAAGCTGTGCGAAGAACTAAGTGACACACTTGTAATTGTGACTGCAGATCATGGACACATAGACTCAAAAGGAGTGACAATTACGGATTATCCGTCAATAACAGAATGTCTTGTGAGAATGCCTTCGATTGAACCACGAGCATTGAATTTCTTTGTGAAAGAAGAAAAAAGAGAACAGTTTGAAAATGAATTTAACAAATTCTTTAAAGATGACTTTATTTTGCTTACTAAAGAGGAAGTACTTAAAAACAGGGTTTTCGGAACCGGCACGGAGCATAAGAATTTTCAAGGTATGTTAGGGGATTATCTTGGAGTTGCAATAGGAGATGTCTCAATATTCAATAACAAAGAAGAGGCAGGAAAGTTTATTGGCGTTCATGCAGGAATCACTGCTGATGAAGTCAGAATACCGCTGATAATCTGCGAAAGCTGAAACGGGGGTGAAACGGGGGACGGTTCCTCGTTCCAAAATTTGAGTCAACAGGGACGGTTCTTACTGACTCATTGGAACGAAGAACCGTCCCCCGTTTCACCGCCCCGTTTCACCCCCAGTTTCACTCTGGGTAGATTGTTTCCATCAGGAAATTCATAGGATATGTATAGCCGCCTTCAAAGAAGTAGTAATCGTGGTCCGTTCCGATTCGGTCAAGATATACATAATCACTTTTGTCGTGTGAATTGTACTCTGCCGGAGCATTTCCGTCACAGTGGTCGTACCAGGCAAGAAGTTCACCGGTCTCGATGTTCCAGATGCTTACCCTCATCATTTCAAAGTATAATGTCTCTGTCGTGTCAGGGTTATCTTTATCAACATAATCAACAGGTATGTAGCCAAGTGAATCTGCTACGCCGATGACAAGCGGTGCACTGCCTTTGGCAACCTTTAAAGCTTTTTCATCTGTGTAGATTGTGTCAGGATATGTCTTTTTTATCTCCTTAACGGTTTCAACAAAGTACTCGTTATCAAGTGCAGCATCGCGGTTGTATTTTTCATACGGACAGTCTGTACAATGGTACTGGTAAATGATTGGACCGTTAATTATATCTGCATATTGCGTAGCATTTTTTTCGTCTATCTTTTTGCCTGCATCAAGTGTCTTACCGGCAACATTTTTCTCAAACCATTCTTTAAGGTCTTTGTCAGAGTAACTGTTAAGCTTGTCATAGTATGCGCGGTAAATCTGCTGTGCGCTGTCAAAACGGTGTGACAGTTCTTCACTGTCAAATACGACATCAGCGGACAGATTATTAAGAACAACTTTTTCGGAGTTATAAAAAGCCATTTTGCTTATGTTTTTTATATCTGCATTAAAATTAATGTCTTCAAGTTCAGGGCAGTCTGTAAAAGCTTCGCTGATGGTGTTGATATCAGCATCAAAATCAACAGATTTAAGAACCGCACACTTTGAAAATGCATTGTCTATGATATCTATATTTTTTTCAAACTGTATTGACTTAAGTTTATTGCATAGTGCAAAACATGTGTTAAGTTCGTTGATGTTTCCCTTGAAAGTTAATTGTGTAAGATCTTCGCATGACTGGAATGAATATTCACTTATTGTGTCAACATCATTTGCAAAGGTAAGTTGTGTGACGGCTGCGTCTGTAAAACAGTGTGGACCGATTGTCCCAACTTTTCCTTCAAACACAATGTCGGAAAGATTTTTGCAACCGTTAAAACACATATAGGATATCTGTGTAACATCACCTTTGAAGGTTACTTTTTCAAGGGAATCGCATGATGAACAAAATGATTCAGGTAAAAGTATAACTTTATCATTAAATGTAACATCCTTTAGTGTGGCTGCATTAGTGAAAAGATATGTATTTACAAATGTTTCGTCTTCGAGCATATAGTTTTTTAAATTCACGGCTCCTCTAAATTCCAGGTTGGTAATAGAAGGAGTCTTTTTAAATGATTTTATTATGGTCACATTATCGAGTGCACCAAAGCTTATGTCGGCTAGAGCATTGCATTCGGAAAAGGAATTGTTAATAGCTTTTATGCTGTCAGGAAAACTGACAGACACAAGGGAATCATTGCTGTATGGGAAAAGATCCTGTATAGCGATAATTCCTTCACTTATGGTAAGCTCCTTTACCGTGTTGTTGTCACTGCCAAGAACCGCTTTGACGGGCAGTCCGTCGTATTCATCGGGAATAACAATGCTTTCGGGTGCATCTTTGTCAATAATACATGCATATGCATCGACGTCTTTTAAGTTTTCGGTAATGGCAGGATAACCGCTCTTATCTGCATATTCCGAAACTTTTTTAAATGACAATCCTTCAAGCGAAGCAGAATCATCTTTCTCATTAGAATCAGTCGAATTGGATGATTTGGTATCGCTTTTGTCAGTGGTGTCCTTAGAACTGCATCCGCACATAAGCATGCTTGCAACAAGGCCGACAGCTATTATTTTAGCCATGAATTTTCCCATTTTGCCACATCCTTTCACGAATTGTATATATAAAAAAATTATACCATAAATAATGAGATAATTTAATGCAAAGATTATAAATAATGAGATTTTAATAAAGTGAATATTGTTAGTAATATATAATTGAATTAACTAACTAAAAGGTATAATATATGAGTTAGGTAAAACTAACACAAAATTGATACATCTAACAATATGTTTGAAAGTTGTTTAAAAAAGGATGATTAAAAAAAGAAATAAGGAGAGACGTTATGAGCAAAGATTTTTCATATGATGATTTAAAAGATGAAGAAAAAAAAGAATTTTTGAAAGTAAGTCAGGTAAATAAGGCTTACGGAACCGGGGACAGCAGACAGGAGGTTTTAAGGGGAATGGACTTTAGTGTGGCAAAGGGTGAATTTTGTGTGTTGCTTGGACCTTCAGGTTCGGGTAAATCAACCCTGCTTAATATTATAGGTGGGATTGACAGTGCCGATGACGGATACATTTCAATCGGAGGAGATAAGCTTAGGGATATGGACGAAAAGGCTCTTACTAATTACAGACGTAAGCATCTTGGATATGTATTTCAGCTTTACAATCTTATTCCGAATCTCAATGTAAAGGAAAATATTGAGGTAGGAGCATATTTGTCGGATAACAGTCTTGATACCGATGAACTGCTTCACACTCTTGGACTTTATGAGCACAGATACAAGCTTCCTAATCAGTTATCCGGAGGACAGCAGCAAAGAACATCTATCGGAAGAGCAATTGTAAAGAATCCGGATATTCTTCTTTGCGATGAGCCGACGGGAGCGCTTGATTACAACACTTCAAAGGAGATTTTAAAGCTTATTGAAGAAGTAAATGAAAAGTATGGTAACACCATTATCATGGTAACTCATAATGAGGCTATACAGCAGATGGCAGACCATGTAATAAAGCTTAGAGACGGAAAAGTAAGAAAGAATATTTACAATGAGAACAAGGTAAAAGCACAGGACCTTGACTGGTAGTAACAAAGCAAGATTGGAGACATACTATGAAGAATCCATTACGAAAAAGAGTTATAAGAGAAATTAAAAAACAGTGGATGAAATACATAGTCCTTTTTCTTTTGATGACAGTAACCATAGGATTTGTATCGGGCATGTTTGTTGCTAATGACAGCATGGAAAAAGCGGCAAATGATGCATTTGAAAAATACAATATAGAGGACGGACATTTCAACCTGAAAAATGAAGCGACAAGTGAGCTTATAAATGAATTTGAAAAACAGGACATTACGATTTACAAGCAGTATTATAAGGAGTTTAAGGAAGATTATAAGGGTAAGGATGATGATAAAAATGTCCGAATAAGAGTATTTAAAATGAGAGAGGAGATTAATAAAGCATGTCTGCTTGAAGGAAGATTTCCTGATAAAGATGATGAGATAGTTATAGACAGAATGCATGCCGATAACAACGGTATATCTGTTGGGGATATGATAAGAATTGACGGATATGAAGCAGAGGTTGTCGGACTGGTTTCATTTTCTGATTATACCTGTCTGTTTGAAAACAGCACAGAAATAATGTTTGATGCACTTACATTTGACGTGGGTGCCGTAACAGAGGAGTTCTACGATAAGATAGAGGGAAAACAAATTTATCAGTATGCATATTTATTTGATGATGAACCAAAAGACGAGGATGAAAACAAAGAGCTCTCGGATAAGCTTATTGAGAATGTAGCAGTATCGTGCATTCAAAATGGTAATGAAATAACGGATTTTGTGCCTGAATATGCTAATAAAGCGATTCATTTTGCACCGGACGATTTTGGTTCTGACAAGATAATGTGTGAGGTTCTTCTTATAGTTCTTGTCGTAGTTCTTGCATTTATTTTTGCTATAACAATCAACAATACGATTGTTAATGAAGCGGCAGTTATCGGAACTTTAAGAGCTTCGGGATATACAAGAGGAGAACTTTTGATTCATTATATAAGCCTTCCGGTGATCATAACGCTAGTTGCAGCGGTTGTTGGAAATGTGATGGGTTACACCACGTTTAAGGATTTGGTTGTTAAGATGTATTACAATTCTTATAGCCTTCCAAAATACACAACTTTGTGGAATGCGGATGGTTTTGTAAAGACTACTGTGTATCCATTGCTTATTATGATTTTGGTGTGCACAATTGTTATTTATAAAAAGCTTAGAATAGCACCGCTTAAGTTTTTGCGAAGAGATCTTAGAACATCAAAACGTAAAAAAGCAATGCGCCTTCCAAGGTGGAAGTTCTTATCAAGATTCAGACTCAGGATACTTTTTCAGAACCTGGCAGATTACGGTGTTATGTTTATAGGAATACTGTTCGTGCAGATTATGCTTGTGTTTGCGCTTGGCATGCCGGCAACAGTGAATAATTACAAGGATGATATTAAAGAATACATGCTTGCAGATTATCAGTACATTTTAAAAAGCAATGTCGATTCTGAAGGTAACATAATTAACACTGACGAGGAAAGTGCAGAAAAGTACAGTGTTGCAAGTCTTGAAACAACTGATGGTGTTCATGTGGGCGAGGGAATAACGATTTATGGTTACATGGATGAAAGCAGATACTTCGAAATAGATGAAGATTTAGATGAAGATAATGTTTATATTTCAAAAGCTTACAGTGATAAATTTGGAATAGATAAAGGTGACAGTATTACTCTGAAAGAGCAGTATGACAGCAGGAAATACAGCTTCAAAGTTAAAGGTATTTATGATCTTCCGGGAACGTTAGCCGTATTTATGCCTAATGATAACTTTAATAAAGTTTTTGAAAAAGATAAAGAAGCATTTACAGGATTCCTTTCAGAAAATGAGATTAAAGATATTGATAATAAACAGATAATGACTGTTGTAACACAAGATGACATGCTTAAGATTGCAAGGCAGTTAGATCATTCTATGGGAGCTTATATGAAGTATTTCTCAGTCATATGTATGATATTTGCACTGCTGCTTATATATCTTCTGACAAAGCTTATCATTGAAAAAAATGCAGGCTCGATTTCAATGATAAAAGTTCTTGGATACAATAATAAAGAGATTAACAGTCTGTATATAAGGCTTACTTCTATAGTTGTTGTAATCGCAGCATTGGCAACGTCGTTCCTTGGCGTCTTGTTTGTGGGAGAGATATGGAAAATATACATGTATCAGCTTGATGGCTGGTTTGAATACTACATGGGAACACAGCGTTTGATACAGGCTGTGGTAATGATAATTATCTCATACGCAATTGTTGCCGCAATGGACGTTGTAAGAATTAAAAAGATTCCAATGACGGATGCACTAAAGAATGTAGAGTAAAACAGACGGGGGGTGAAACGGGGGACGGTTCCTCGTTCCAAAATTTGAGTCAACAGGGACGGTTCTTACAGACTCATTCTTGGAAGTTGTCGGTTAAGTTAATCAGTCAGCTGAAAAAGAATGAGTCAGTAAGAACCGTCCCTGTTGACTCATTGGAACGAAGAACCGTCCCCCGTTTCACTGCCCCTCTGTTCCAAAGTGACCGTAGTCATGCCAAAACATGACCGCGGTCACTTTTTATGTCTGCAGGATGCTGTTAGTATGTAATTACAAAGCAAAAAGTGCTACATAAAAAAGAAAGGAACCGATGAATAATGAGTTCACGACTATCAGCATGGAAATACGTTAAAAACAATAAGGCAACGGTGGCGGTTTTAGTCACGGCATTAGCCATATCATTTATGGCGATGTATGTTGTGTATGTTCTGCTAATAACAACGACAGAAAGCTTTGAGACGATTATGGTAAAGATGCCGCAAAGACTGTCTTATATCAATCTTGGGGCAAAGGCGTATGGCCTTAATCCGGATGATTTTGATAATAATGATGAGCTTAATGCTGCATTTGAAGAAAAAAGGGAAGAGTTAGTTAACAAATTGAAGAATACAAAGGGGATTGAGGATGCATTTTATACTCAGATTATAACCAGCAGATATCAGGCAGTTATGGGAGAATTCAATTTTGAGATGCCGCTTATGGAAGCAGATCAGGTGCAGGGATTTTTGGACCATATGGATGCTTCAATAACTGACGGAAAGATGCCAAAGGAACCGGGCGATGTCCTCGTGGATGAGACTATTATGAAAAATGCGGGTTACAAGATTGGTGACTGGTATATGGAAAAATGGTTTGGACAGACATTTCGCATCACGGGAACAATGAAGTCTGATTATATGGTGTCGGTCGGAGTGCCAAACGGATACACCAACAGCGGATGGTACATCGTGGTTTACAACGATGAGAACACAACGGATATGGTTGGGATTCTTGAGGATAATGGAATTACCATCAGCGACGAGGATGAGGTCTTAGATGCTGCCGAATATTTAAGAAATTACAAGGAATTATGTACAGATACAATAGATGCAGTAATCTCAACCATATTTACGATGATAATGACGTTTCTTGCGATTCTGGTGCTTGTGGCATATGTGTCATTTCTTCGAAACCGTATTAATGAATATTGTCTGTATTCATCAATCGGATACAGCAGAGGTGATATTTACAAAATGATTGTAAGAGAAATGCTTATCCTGTTTGGAGCAGGCACTCTGGCAGGGCTTATTATTTCACTGGGATGTGCATTTTTAATTAACCTAAGTGTTATCAGCCCAAAAGGACTTGTCGGACATGTAGTGTATATGAATCAGATCTTTGCAATTATTACCACGTATGTATTTATAATCGGAGTTCTGCAGATACCGGTGCTTCTAAGCCTTAAAAAAATCAGAACAATTGATGCGATAGAAGAATAGAATCAGGAGGAGAAAAAATGTTTGAAGTAAAAGATATATGTATGATTTATGATATGGACACAGATTCAAAAACGTATGCACTTAAAGGGTTTGACCTTGAACTTGGGGATAAAGGACTCGTAGGAATCATAGGGCCGTCGGGAAGCGGAAAAAGTACGCTTATGTATTGTCTGTCGACACTCAAGGAGCCAACCGGCGGAAGTGTTACTTACAACGGAATCAGATATGACTCAATCAGCAATTCGCAAAGAGAGCAGCTTAGAAGAACGGAGTTTGGATTCATTTTTCAAAAGCATTATCTAGTTCCGTATATGACAGCTATGGACAATTGTCTTGTAGGTGCAGTTGATAAGTCTGATGAAGCCCGTAAGAAAGCAGAAGGATTTTTTGAGGATTTAGGACTTGGCAAAAAGGAATGGGGCAAAAAGCCGGCAAAACTTTCCGGCGGACAGTGCCAGAGAGTCGCAATAGCAAGAGCGATGATAAATGATCCCAAGGTTATTTTTGCGGATGAACCAACAGCGTCGCTTGACCATGAAAATGCGTTTAATGTTATGAAAATTCTAAAAAGATATTCACAGGAAAGACTTGTGATAGTTGTAACTCATGACAGAAGTATTTTGCAGGATGCGGACAGGATTATTGAAATGTGGGATGGAGAGGTAAGCCGATGAAACCATTATCAGGACCTTATTATATTAAAGAGAACAAAGGAAAATCTGCCATTATAATATTTTTGTTTTTCTTCACAACACTTCTTTTTGTTGCAGGTAATTATGTAAGCAGCAACATGTATTACTGGGAGAAGGCACAGGATTATTCCGATAAGAACTGCGTTGTGAGTGCAATATCAAATGATGAGGATTATAAAGATTATAAAGCATTCAGGGAAAAACTTTTAAAAGACGATAATCTTTTGGTTTTAGACAGGTCCGCAAGAGGATTTTCCGGAATGTCATGGGTATGTACCATGGGATTTGAGATGGGCGGTTCATCGATGGTTTTTGAAACAAAACAGGACATGGAAAAAGCATTTGATGAACTTGGTATTAAAGCTGATCTTTCGGATGTCGGGGATGGCAGCGTGTGCATGTCATCGGAATTTGCAAAGCAGTACGGGCTAAAAAAAGGAGATGTTCTTGATGCTTCCGTAAGTAAAAGTATTGAGGGGAAATACACTGTCGATGCAATTCTTGAGGATGACAGTTTTGTATTATTTTATGTGAAAAAAAGTGGTGAGCCACTTCGAATGAATGTCATCGGAAAAGACATAAGCGGACATGAGCTTAGAGATTATTTAAATGATTTAAAAGGTGAATACAAGGTTCAGATTGATGAACCGATTAGAGATGAAATCGCCGCTGAGTTTGCACCTTTTGAATTGATTTTCGGTGTAGGTATAGTGCTTCTTTCCGTGATACTTGCGGTGATTGTTAACTCCGTAATTACAGGCCAGTTCATTGCAAGATCATATGAGTTTGGTGTGTACAGGGCTATAGGGCTTAGCAGAATGGATATTTATAAAAAATGCGCGAGGGAGATTTTGTGTATGGATGCGGTCGCAGTAACTTTAGGAGCCGCAGTACTGTATTTGATGATGTTTATAGGAAATGAGCTTTATTACAAGCCGTCAGGCAGGTATCTTCCGTATTGGTCAAAGACAGGAATTCTGGCATTTGTGGCATCTAACCTCTTAGTGCTTGTGCCTACCGTTTTGTTAAAAGGAAGAAAAATGAGCAGGGCAGACGTAACACAGTTTTAGGGTGGTAGATAAAAAAAGTTGTTTCATGTATAATTAAGGATAATTGCAAGAGCCTTTTTTGGGGGCGTTGGAGGAAATGATTTAAAATTATGATATACGTGATTATGTCAAATATATTTATAATTATATTTACGCTTTTGGCAGCAGGAATGTCGGGGCATGCGCCTTTGACATTCCTGCTTGGAGGCGGACTGCTCCTTAGCGTGACAGCGGGATATGTAGAAGACGGTAAGAAAAAGCTGCTTATTGCAGTACAGCTTTTTCTTGCGGTCTTATTTGCGTTGTGTGCGGGGAAATGGTGGGCGTGTCTGATTTTTGTATGCATTGTGGGAATTAATCTGCGACAGACATTACTTGCTGCTGATATAACATTTTTACTGCAAATTATGATAAAAATATATGTTCATAATAATGTGGAAAGTTCAGTGCCGTATATGATTGCAAAGTCACTTTTGATATTTGCCGTGGTGAATATTATTATCTGCTTGGTAGTTGCAGTCAGATATTTAATTGACAGATGGGAGATAAAAGAAGAGGAAGGCAGGCGCAAAATTATAAAGTTCAGCTTAAATGAAATGGTGGAAATTAAGAAGAACAAAGAGCTTGCAAGACAAAGCTTTTACATAGATAAGAATGCAAGGCTTGTTGAGAGGGAAAATATAAGCAGAAAAATTCACAACAGTGTTGGTCACTCAATCACAGCTGCCGTAATGACTTTGGATGCGGCAGACATGTTGTTTGAACAAAAGCCTAAGGAAGCACATCAGAAAATGCTTGATGCTACCGAAAGGATAAGAGGAAGTCTTGATGCGATAAGAAGTGCGGTGCGTGCACTGGATGACGAAGCGGCAGATGTGAGTGTAAAAGATTTAATTTGTTATTTTGATAATATCATAGATGATTTTTTGATGGACACAGACAGAAGCTGCGACAGACTGTATGAAATATATGATATGCAGATGATGATTCCAAGCGAACATGCGCAGTTTCTTACCGGGGCACTTGAGGAATTTTTAACTAACGGTGCCAAACATACCGGGGCAAAAAACTATATGGTAAAGCTTAGTGGCGACAGTGCGCATTTTAAGCTGGAAGTAAAAGATGACGGCAGGGGAGAATTTGACGAGACCAACAGGCATGAATTAATTGAAAAAGGCTTCGGACTTAAGAAAATAGAAGCGTATGTTAACAGATGCGGCGGCACTACAACGTTTAAAAATGAAGACGGTTTCAGAAGTATAATCGAATTGCCGATTCAGAATAATGCAGAAAAATAGAAGCAGAAAAAATAAATGTTTGGAAGGGAATTGTTATGTATAAAGTCTTATTGGTAGATGATGAAAATATGCTGCTTGACAGCCTTGAGATTATTTTATCTATGAAAGGTATGGAGATTATGGGGAAAGCCCACGACGGAAAGGAAGCACTTGAATGTTTAAGAAATGATTTCTGTGATGTTGCACTGGTGGATCTTAACATGAAAGGAATGGGCGGAATTGAACTTATAGGACATGTAAAACGTATGTATCCGTCTGTTAAGATTCTGGTTCTTACCACATTTTATGATGATAAAAATATAACTGATGCTATCAGCAACGGAGCAGACGGATATCTTTTAAAGGACAGCGGGAAAGATGCTATCCTTGGAGCTGTTGAGCAGTTGATGAATGGAGTAAGTGTTCTTGACCCGAAGGTTATGATGAGACTTACTTCTTTGATGAATAAAAACAACACGGAAGGATTGTTTGTTGATATGACAGCCCGTGAGAGGGAGGTTGCCGCGGCACTTGCAAAAGGACTTACCAACAGGCAGATTGCAGACAGCCTTTATGTGTCAGAAGGAACAGTTAAAAACTATATTTCATCCATTTACGATAAGACAGGAATACATGACAGAGTAAAACTTGTAATGGCGCTTTCGGGTAGTAATTTGTAAACATATAATCACAAAGTATTGCTATGCCTTTACAAAAATTAAGAAACTGTTAATTATTATTTACATATTGCCCATAATTATTGTGCTACAGGATTATATGTGATATAGTCGTTTTTGTAAACAACATTTACTTCCTGAAAAGGAAACTGAATAAGAGCTGAATATATTTAATATAAATATCAAAAGAGCACCGGACAGAGATGGTCGGTGCAATTTTGTGTGAAACGAAGAACCGTCCCCCGTTTCACCCTAAATAGGAGATAAGAAGAAATCATGACATTACAACAATTAAAATATATAGTTACCGTTGCTGAAACCGGCAACATTACGGAGGCGGCAAAACGACTTTTTATCAGTCAGCCAAGCCTTACCAATGCCATTAAGGAACTTGAAAAAGAAATGCAGGTTACCATTTTCAACAGAACCAATAAAGGCGTTACCGTGTCTAATGAGGGTGACGTGTTTTTGGCATACGCAAGACAGGTTTTAGAGCAGGCTGATATGCTAAAAGAAAGGTTCTTAAACAGCCCTAAGCAAAGTTCGAAGTTCTCTGTATCGTGTCAGCATTATTCATTTGCGGTCAATGCATTTGTGGATGTTATTAAAGCATTTGATGCGGATAAGTATGATTTTACATTAAGAGAGACCCAGACAAATGAGATTATAGAAGATGTAAGTAACTTAAAAAGTGAAATTGGAATTCTTTATATGTCATCAAAAAACAAAGAGGTCATCTCAAAACTTATAGGCCGTAATGAGTTGGTTTTTGAAGAACTGTTTGTTGCAAAACCGCATGTTTTTATTTGTTCAAATCATCCCCTCGCAAAAAAGAAAAGCCTTACTTTGGAGGATTTAGAGGAATATCCGTATCTCTCGTTTGAGCAGGGCGATTATAATTCATTTTATTTTTCAGAGGAAATCTTAAGTACACTCGACAGGAAGAAAAATATAAAGGTAAGAGACAGGGCGACGTTATTTAATCTTGTTATCGGACTTAACGGTTACACTGTAAGTTCGGGGGTTATAAGCAAGGAGCTTAACGGCGAAAATATTATAGCCAAGCCGCTTAAGGTTGATGAGTATATGAGGATAGGAGTTATAAGACAAAAAAATGTTTCCCTTAGCCGTTATGGAGAAGCATACATGGAAGCGTTAAGAAAGTATATATAGTTTTAAGCTATGGCAAACACATATTTTTTTGTATTTTTCAATTACACAAATTGTGATTATACTAGATTTCAATAACCTATCAAACTGGTAGGAAATAAGTTGAAATTGGAGGTATATCATGAAAAATGCAGTTGTTGGATTTCCTAGAGTGGGAAAGTTAAGAGAATTAAAATTTGTATCGGAAAAATATTTTAAAGGTGAAGTAAACCAGGATGAATTACAAAAGGTAGCAAAAGATCTTCGTAAGGAACATTGGACATTCCAGAAGAATGCGGGAATAGATTATATTTCATCAAATGATTTTTCTTTCTATGACGGAGTGCTTGACACAGCAGTTTTATTAAATGCAATACCTGAAAAATATGCAAAACTTGGCCTTGGTGCGATTGATACATATTTTGCAATGGCAAGAGGATATCAGGGAGAGGCAGGAGATGTATCTGCTCTTGCAATGAAGAAATGGTTTAATACAAATTATCATTATATCGTACCTGAAATCAGTGATGATACAGTAATTAAGGTTGCAGGCGATAAACCTTTTAGCGAGTATGTTGAGGCAAAGGAACTTGGCATCGATACAAAGCCTGTTATCGTAGGACCATTTACTTTCTTATCACTTGCAAAATATCAGGGAGAAAAGAAGGCAGCTGATTTTGCCAAAGATACAGCAAAGGCATATGTTGAAATTATTGAGAAGTTAGCAGGTCTTTCAGCACAGTGGATTCAGTTTGATGAGCCGGCACTTGTAAGAGATTTATCAGAAGAAGATTTTGATTTATTCAAAACTTTGTATGAAATCATTTTACCTGCAAAGGGCAGCGCAAAGATACTGCTTCAGACTTATTTTGGAGATATAAGAGATTATTACAAAGAAATTATCACATTTGATTTTGACGGAATCGGACTTGATTTCTTAGAGGGAAAGAAGAGCGCAAGTCTTGTAAAAGAATATGGTTTCCCTAAGGATAAAGTATTGTTTGCCGGACTTATCAACGGTAAGAATATCTGGAAGGCAAATTATGAGAAGGTACTTTCAAGTGTAAATGAGCTTAAAAATTATGCGGACAATATTGTGTTATCTACATCTTGTTCATTATTGCACGTGCCATATACTTTGGATAATGAAAGTGAATTAAAGCCGGAAGTTGAGCAGTATTTCTCATTTGCAATCGAAAAGTTAAATGAATTGCATGAATTAAGTATTCTGGCTTTTGACGATGATTATAAGAGCAGTAAGGAATATAAAGAGAATCAGAAGGTATTTGAGAAGGAACGTCTGTATAAAAATGATGCTGTATGGCAACAGGTAGATTCACTTAAAGAAGAGGATTTTGTAAGACTTCCAGAAAGAAAAGAACGTCAGAGAATCCAGAAGGAAGAGTTACAGCTTCCTGCATTCCCGACTACAACTATCGGTTCATTTCCACAGACAATCGAAGTTAAGAAAAACAGAACAAGCTACCGCAAAGGTGAAATCGATAAGGCGGCATACGACAAGAGGGTTTATGAATTTATCAAAGATTGCATAAAGGAACAGGAAGAACTCGGAATTGACGTACTTGTTCACGGTGAATATGAAAGAAATGATATGGTTGAATTCTTTGGTGAGAACCTTGAAGGCTATGTGTTTACACAGAAAGCATGGGTTCAGTCATACGGAACACGTTGCGTAAAACCACCAATCATTTTCGGTGATGTAAAAAGAAACAAACCAATTACAGTGGAATACTCAAAGTACGCTAACAGCCTTACAGATAAGTCGGTTAAAGGTATGTTAACAGGTCCTGTGACAATACTTAACTGGTCATTCCCAAGAGAAGATATATCATTAAAAGAGATGGCTTACCAGATTGGAATTGCCATCCGTGAGGAAGTTCTCGATCTTGAAAAAGCTGGAATTAATGTAATCCAGATCGACGAGGCAGCACTGAAAGAAAAGCTCCCAATCAGAAAGAGCGACTGGTACAGCGAGTACCTTGACTGGGCAATACCTGCATTCAGACTTTGCCACAGTGGCGTAGCACCACAGACACAGATACACACTCATATGTGCTACAGCGAGTTTGATGATATTATTAAAGACATAGATAACATGGATGCTGACGTTATTACATTTGAGGCATCACGTTCAAAACTGACAATTCTTGATGCAATTAAAGAAAGCAATTTTGAAACAGAAGTAGGTCCTGGAGTATACGATATCCATTCTCCAAGAGTTCCATCTGTCGATGAAATAGTTCAGGCATTGGAAAAAATGTTAGCTAAGATAGACAAGGATAAATTATGGGTAAACCCGGACTGCGGACTTAAGACAAGAGGCATAACAGAGACACGAGCAAGCCTTGCAAATCTTGTTGAAGCAGCAGTAAAGATAAGAGAAAAATATGCATAAGTGAAACGGAATATATAAAATATAGTACCGAATTAAATGATAATTAGCATTTAATTCGGTACTTTTTTAAAAAAGAAATATTTATGAAAGAATTGACAGCGGGGGGGGGGGGGTTGTTACAATTCCTGTGGTAGTTGCAACATATCGAAGAATAATTGAAAGGAAAACAAAAATGAAAAAATAATTAAAAGAGCAATTGTAGCGATGATGGCAGTAATGATGTTTGTTTCTTTTGGAGGAGAAGTAGCATCTGCAAGTTATTATAAGTATGGATATTATTATTACACAAAGGGTTCATTATGGTGGAAAAAAGAATATAAATGTGATGTTTATATCGATAATGCTAAGTATAATACAATATTTCATGGTTCTAATGCTGTATCTACAGGATTTGAGTACAAGGGCAATAAAAATGCACCTATAACTATCTCTCAAACAAGGAAATTTTCAATTGGATCACAGACTGTTGCTACAATGAATTCAAATATTGAAGTAAGTGCTTATGGTATAACACCTAGTATAGGAGGATCTATAAGTAAAACATCTGCGTATGAATGGGAGGTTAGTAATACGATAGAAAGAACAATTCCAGCTAGTGCACCGATTGGATATTATTCATACAATGTTCTTATCAATACAAAAAAAATAAAGATTGAGGGTACACATGATGGAACCATATATGTATATGGAATATCAAGCGAACCATATAGATCTTTAGTGTACAATAAGAAAAATGCATCATATAGTGGATGCAAAAGATATTAAAAATCTATTATTTAAATCCAAATTTGTATTCACACACTAAGAAATTGGTGTGTGAATATTTTACTTGAAATGTAATTAAATAAATCTATAATATTTTATATGTAAAAAATAATTAAAACGGAGGAAATATAGTGAAAAAAACATTTTTTTTAAAATTAGAAATATTGTTAATGACATTTTTTGTTTTTATATGTATTAATGGGTGTACTAATAAAGAAAAGGATAGTAATAACGAAGATAATATTGCGTCTGCACAATGGTATGATGACACTGATTATATAAAAATTGATTGTACTTCAAGTGCGTTTGGTTACAGTTTAACATTTTTGACCAAAGAACAGATAAATGATGTAAAATATGTTTCGTGTACAGGAAGAAATGTAGATGAAAATACATTTTCTAATATAGTTGTTACAGATAATACTCTTGATAGTGTTAAAGATTTTAAATACAAAGGTTTATATTGTTCTAGATGGGGGATAGATGGAGATGTTAATAAAGATGGGGAATATACAATTGATTCTGTCACACTTATTGTTGATGGTGATAAGAGAACACTTAATTTTAAAGAACCAATTAAATATAAAAAACAAACTGATGTAAATTATGTTGTAAATGAAGATTTTTCAGCGGTATCGTTTCCAAATGAATTTCCTATACAATTTTTTGAAAATGATGAAACGTGTGAGTATGAGATTATAGCAAATAAGGAATTTAAACTATTGGGCGTTGAAAGTGGGGGTGGAGTTGATGTAAGGGATGTTGAATACTCTGTAAATGGTATAACAAAAGATATGTTGGATGAGGGAATTGATATAAAAGCAGATGACGAAGTTAAAATAAATTTGGGTTATAAGATGGATAATATAAATGATTTATATTATGTTCTTACCAATTTGACTATTAAATATGTTGTAGATGGTGAAAATAAAACAAGCATTGGTCCGATAAGTTTTAAACCTCTTTCGCCAATGGATGAGGAATTTGATAAACTGAAAAACTACATAGATTTAATGATTGAACAATAGGAGTATTATCAAAGTGAAGAATAGAAGTATATCAATAATAATATTATTAGCGTTGGTTATTGGATGTGGATTTGGAACATATTATATGTTAAGAGATGATGAAAAAGAACATAAGCAGGAAGCCAAACCACAGAATGAATTGAAAATGGATGTATTAAGAAGCAGCGTTTACAGCGGAAAAATAGAAAATTCAGTTTTACTTAAAGGTATTGTAGTTAATCGTAATATTGAGGAGCTTGCTGTGGTTGAGGGTGAGGGCAGTGATAAAAAAATAATAAAATGTAGTGCCACTAAAGAAGTAAAAAAAGGAGAGGTATTATTTTCTGTTGGAGACAAAGATTTTAAAAGTCCGGTAAATGGCAGAGTTGTAAATATATCTGAATCTGATAATCATATAACTGTAAGTGTATTGGATTATGATTCATTATTTATAGATGTAAGTGTGAATTATGCTCTTATGGATAAATTTGCTGTTGGTAGTGAGGTAAATATGAGAGAGTGTAATGAGTTGTCAAAAGATAAGGAATGTGTGGAAAAAGTTGTTGAAACAGGATATGAAATCGTAGATAACAATATAGATATATATTTTACAAATAGCAGAAATTATCTTCCGGGTACTGAGTTTGAAAGTGAATATAATTATTACGATGAAATTGATTCGTGTTATGTCTTAAGTGAAATGTTGATTCAGGATGCTACAGGAACCTATGTATATATAGATGAGGGTGATAATAGAACAAGACGTGATGTCGTTGTAGGAAGGGAGTTTTCTTCTTTTGAAGATGATGTAGAGACAAAATATACAGAGATAATATCAGGAGTTTCGGAAGGAGAGAAGCTAATTGTCGACATTATGTGTTAACGGGAATGAACAGCCTGTTATAGAAATAAAAGGACTTAGAAAAACATATGACAGAAAAAGATATGTATTAGACAATTTAGAATTAAAACTGTATTCGGGTGACATGACAATTATTGAAGGAAAATCTGGAACAGGTAAGAGTACTTTAATGAATGTAATAGGACTTCTTGATGATTTTAATGAAGGCACATTATGCATAGATGGTATAGAGATTAATAAAAAAACGAAGAGAAAATATAGCATTATCAGAGCACAGAAAATAGGTTTTGTTTTTCAGGCGTATCATCTTATAGAAGCTATAAGTGTTAAAGAAAATATTATGTTGCCTTTTTTGTATAGTAATATCAATGTAAATAATGATATAAAGCAAAGGTATGATAAGATTGTTACAGATTTAGGCTTGGGTGAGCTTGAGAACAAAAAGGTTGCTCTTCTTTCGGGAGGCGAAAAGCAAAGAGTAGCCATAGCAAGAGCATTAATTAAAGATCCGAAGATAATTATAGCTGATGAACCTACAGGAAATCTTGATATGGAAAATACGAAGATAGTTATTGATGTGTTTAGAAAACTAAGGGAAATGGGAAAAGTTATAATTATAGTTACTCATGATATTTCTATTGCAACATCTGATGATAAGAGGTTTTACTTAAAAGAAGGAAAGTTAATGTTATGTTAGGAATAAAGAACAATATAATGTTTATAAGACATGTTTTAATGATGGTTTTCAGTAATGTCCCAAGATTAATCCTTTCGATATGTGGTTTGTTCGTAGGACTTCTTGTATTAACCACAGGAAACATATTGATGAATTCTTATTATGATGAAGCAATGAATAGGGCATGCGAATTTTCAACAAACAATATAAGCGTTTTATTGGAAGCGGACGATGAATTTGAGAAAAAGATAATATCAGATATTGATACCATGCAAGTCGAGCTTAAAAGAGTTTCTATGTCAAGTGAAAGCATTTATTCCGAACAATATTCTAACGGAAATATATGTTCTTTAAATGCAAAGGTTGTTGGAACAACGTCAATGGACAGTGAAAATGTTTTGATGAAGTATAACGAAAACACAACCATTCCTGTTCATGGTAATCTTACAAAAGGTAGATTTATAAACCAGAATGATGTAAGCAAAAAAAATAATTGTGTTGTTATTGATGAGTTTACTGCGTCGTTGTTATTTGGAGAAGAAGATCCTATTGGTAAGAAAGTAATATTAGGAGTAGGTAACATTGGCATGGAAAATGTGTCTGATGAAGATAATGTTGTTGATGATGAGAAGGATAATAGTTTTACTGTAGTAGGAGTATTTGATAATTACCAAGTAACAAAAAGTAATCAACTTGAATATGAAAAATTTAGAGTGGTTGATAATGGTAATATCGTAATGTCAACATATATTTATGTCCCATATACTGCGTTGGATGAAAATGGTTTTCAAGAAGATGCGCAAGATTATCTTATATGGCATTATAGTGATAATAGTGGCTATGAAAAAGGATTACAGGTCTTAAATGATTACAAAACAGTATATTCACATAAGTATTCAAAATTCGAACTAATGACTAAAGACGATATGAAATCAGCAGTTAAGAAAGAACTTAGACCAATAAAGCTTTTTATGTGGTTGATACTGAGTGCATTGTTGATTATTTCTGGTATTAATTCGATGAACACAATGTTTTTTTCAATAAAGGAAAGAATAGGGGAGATAGGAATTAAGAAAGCGATGGGAGCAAATGCAACTGATATTATTGTACAGTTTCTGATGGAGGGTATTTTTATGGCTTATATTGCTGCCGCGATGTCTTTAATTGTAGGAGGCATTGTAGCTGAACTAATAGGAAAAGGAATTCAATCCATGTTGTTTATAAATTTCAAAGTTAACTATTCAATGGAAACAGTCTTGTTTACTCTGATTGTTGCAGGCATATATGGAATTGTGTTTAGTTTTATACCTAGCTATTATGGCGCAGGTAGAAAAGTGGCAGATGCGTTAAGGTTTGAATAAATAATTTATTTGGAGGTCATACAATATGAAAAAAATAATAATATCTTTATTGTTGAGAAAAGTATTTCTTCTATTGCAAGATTTCCAAAGGAGAGGCAATGAAGCTATCCCAGGTGTTTTCAGAGAATTGACATATCAAACCATAAGTGAAATTTAAAATGACCATCAATAAGAAAAATAAGTGCGCGGATTATGATGTTCGGTGCACTTGTGTATTTACAGAAAAAGTGTAAAATAGATACATGCAGGGGAATGAAAGAATGATTAATAGAAACTATAAGGAGATTGTGAAAGATGAAGAAAAAGATACTGCCTATAATTATGTTAACTATGATAATAATATTTAGTGCATGTGCGATAAAAGATAATAATAGTTCTAATGATACTGATACCAAAACAGAGGAAGACGATAAAAAATCCGAAGATATCGATGATGAAAAAACTGATGATAACAATGCCGATATCAACAATAAAGAGCAAAATGATACGGACAATGTTACAGAAAAAAAAGTTCCTAAAAGTATTGATGAATTGCATATTGACATGGCTAACAATATAAGATTGAAAGGTGTAAGCGGTGATGAAATAGTTATAAATGATAAGGAAAAGCTTGATCTTATAAAAAACATTATTGGCAGAGCTAGAATATGTAAAGATAAATCAGATGAGGAATCAGAGGAACTGTTAGCAGGTGGTATTGATTTTGAGTTATATAATGATGATGAATATTTATGTTATATTTTTTTAGCAGATGTTACTGAAACAGGAATATTTTATGTCTCAAATGATGAGTATTCATTTGATTGTGAAATTGCTAAAGGCGATGCGATAAAGTTAGTAGATGTGTTTGATGAAAATTGAGAATAGATTATAAGTAATCAAAATAATAAAAAATTCTTGACTTTTTGAGAAGGAACATATATATATATATATAAATTTTTACAGGGCAAACTCATTGAGAGGTGGGGACGCAAAGCTGGAAGTCTAAGCTTTCATTCGGGTATCATTATTAGGGTTGATATTAGGAAAAGATAGATGGTTCGGTTGCAATGATTTTTTATAAATCATTGCATTTTTTTATTTGGTATAATGCATCCGGATGCTTTATATAAAAAAGGCACTGATGAGAATTGGCCATAAACATCAGTGCCCATAACAAAAAAGGTACTTTAAGAAGTAAAATACCTAGACAAAAACAGTATATATCTTTACTTCTTAAAGTGCAATAAAAAACAATAAAAGGAGAAAAGATAAGTAATGAAAAGATTGAGAAGAGTAGTAAGTTTGGTATTGGCGTTGACATTTGTATTGATAGCGGTAGGAAGAACTGCGATTGTTGCAAATGCGGATGATAATTATGGAACAGTTGTATATGACGAGAATGGTACTAAGTATGTTATTAAGACATATGATTATGATGATTATAGAAAGGTCGTTACAACAAATTGTGAAAGCAAGGATAAAATAGAGATTGTTGTTGATAATGAATATGAAGAATTAATTATCACTAATTATGATTATCAAGGAAAAAATATTTTAGGATTTGATAAATACATAACAGAGGAAAATAGTATACAGATTAGTATTGATGCAGATGATAATGACAATGTCACATCACAGTATTCATGGGGAAAGAAAAGATATGAAAAATGGAGTGTTAAAGATCGCTTTTGGTATCAGCTTGGTGCCTCTGATTATGGCAATGATTATATGCAAATAGGTTGTAAAGCAAAGTATAGGATAAAATATTGGGATTTATCATCAAAAAAACAGGATAAATGTGATAAATATGTAAGTGCAATTAAAAGCTGCAATAGAAATATCACACAAGGAGCAATTGAAGCGGGAAGTTCAGATACAGTGTTACTGATTTGTACCTTGATTGGTGTTACTGCGGCTACTTGTCCGCCAGCAACTATCGTAACAATTGTAGCAGCTACGGTGGGTGGATATTCAATGGCTGTGAAAGATTTTTATGATGCATATTGTGATTATCGTGATATAGAAGATTTATATGCAGTAATAAAAAAATATGGCTATGAAATATAAAAAAGTATCATTTAATAGGAGGATTGAAGGATGAAGAATACTTGTAGTAAGAAGACATTATTATTAATGAAAATATTGGTGTTTTTTGCAGTGATAAATTTATTACTATTATTTGTTCCAAGGATGTTGCCAAGTGTTTTTGGTGGACATGAAATGTTAATGTATGGATTACTTGGTGGTTCACTTATATTAAGCTGTGTGATAGGAATTGTTACATTGGGGTTCGCTTTAAGTGATATGGTAAATAATAAAGAATGATAGTATCTATAAAAGTTAAAATACTAATTGCAATATTACTTTTTTGTATTATTTTTAATAGTTGTTCCTTTGTTGAAGATAGTAGCTCGCAGACCACAGGTGTTAAAAAAATTGAATCATCGCATGAAATTTCTGATGATGTCGATTACATTAAGAATCCTATAGATATTAAAGAAAATAATCAGTGGAGCCTAAACAATCAAGGAATATATCCTTCATATTCGAACAATGGTATGGCATGTGTTCCAAGTGGAAATGATGGATTTAAAACGTATTATTATTAATAATGCTACTGTAAATGATATTCTAAAAGACAGAGTAAAAAGTTCAGGTTATATTGATTACACGAAATCATTACTAAATGTTATTGGTGAATGAAACGAGGAACCGTCCCTCGTTTCAGAGAATTGACATAACTAACCACAAGTGTTATTTTTATTTTAAATGACATTGAGTGAGTAAAAAAAGCGCATTGGACATAGATGTCTTATGCGCTTTTCGTGTAGTTGGACGTGAAAAGGAGGGTGGCTTTGAGTAACATAAATGATTTAATTGAATTAAAACCGGTTAATAAAGAAGAAGCCGGATGCCTGCATAAACTGCAGGTGGAGGCGTTTTTACCGTTATATGAAAAGTATCATGATGATGACATAAGTCCGGCAAAGGAAAGTGTTGAAACAGTTGAAGGAAAAATAACAGATGTTAACTCTGATTATTATTTCATCCTGTTAGGAGGACAGCCGGTTGGCGGTGTCAGGGTTAAGTGGCACAATGGCAGTACGGTACATAAGAATTACAACTGGATATCGCCCATTTATGTTGTTCCAAAATTTCAAAACAGGGGCATTGCCACTTGTGTTATAGAAAAGCTTTTTGATATATATTCTGATACGATTGAGTGGCATCTGGCTACAATTAAGCAGGAAAAGGGTAATTGTCATTTGTACGAAAAAGTGGGGTTTGTCGCAGAGGGCGAGGATATAAAGGTAAATGATAAGATGATGCTTATTAAGTATGTGAAAATAAATAACTAGAAAAGTGCCATGAAGTCGATGCTTGACAAAACCAGACCATGGAAGAACTAGATTAATTTAGATAAATGATAATTGGAGAAAAGTAATATTATGACTACGATTTTAAGATTATACGTAACGTTGCTGTCGGCGATTTTAGCGGGAATTATCAACTCTCTTTTTTGTAAGTCGGGCAGTTTTGCGGCACTTAAGAGGCCTATGGATAACTATAAGGTTTTAAGGGACAATAAAAGAATTTTTGGGGATAATAAGACGTGGAAGGGCTTTTTTGGATACATTTTTTTTAACATTATTTTTTCGGTGGTTTTCGGGGTGATATGGAAGGTAAGCGACCTTGAACATCTTAACTATTTTTATCTTACACATGATAATAATGTGGTGTATAATGTTATAGTGGGTGCGTTGCTTGGATTTGCTTATGCACTTTTTGAGCTCCCTAACAGTTTTATTAAGAGAAGACTGGATATTGAATCAGGTAAAACAACTGACAGCAAGGCAAAGATGTTTTTTGTGTTTTTGGATCAGGCAGATTCCATATTTGGAATGGCGCTAGTTGTAGGGGCATTTTACCCGGTTGGAATTGGAATATATATTTTGTTCGTGCTTGTCGGAGCAGGAACCCACATTTTAATTAACATGTTGTTATATTTTATGCACGTAAGAAAAAATATGTTTTAGAGGTTGTTATGATTGTAAGATTTGATGATAAGGATAATAAAAAAACAGGTAACAAAGCACGTTTCCTGATGGAGATGAAAAAGGCCGGATTTAATGTGCCGGACGGGTTTGCACTGGATAGTGATACCTATATTGAAGAAGTTAAGTTTAATAAATTAGATACAAAGATAACTAAGCTGATAAAGCTGCTTTCAAAAGATAACATTGAAAAAATCAGTGAAGAGATCGTCGGACTTTTTGATGGTTTTAAATTAAGCGACACTACTAAAAGTACATTAAATGAATTGTTAAAGAAAGACAAACTTTATGCCGTAAGAAGCAGCGGAACAAAAGAGGATCTTGACAGTTTTTCATTTGCCGGACAGTACAAGAGTTTCCTGAACACAAAGGTAGAGGATGTACAGGTAAAGATTATTGAATGTTATAAATCCATGTTTTCCACAACGGTTCTTAGCTACATGATTGGGAACATGAGTAATCTTGATAATGTATTTGAAGAACTTGCAATGAGTGTTATCGTGCAGGAAATGGTTCCAAGTGAATACTCGGGAATATGTTTTACAATTGATCCTGTTACGGGAAATGATAAGACGATGCTTATAGAGGTAGGTGAAGGTTTAGGTGAGAATATTGTAAGCGGTCAGAACAAACCGGAACAGTATTATTACAATTGGTTTGAACACACATTTGATTATTCGGATGATAATAAATTTTTGGACAAACCAGTTTTAGAGAGAATCGCACCAACATTTTTTGAGATAATGTCTTACTTTGGATATCCGTGCGATATAGAGTTTGCAATATACAATAATGAGTTGTATATACTTCAAAGCCGTAAGGTAACTAAGATAAAGTATCAGGGCTACGACTATATATGGACGACGGCTGACTTTAAAGACGGCGGCGTATCAGCGTCTGTTTGCACCCCATATATGTGGAGTCTGTATGAATACATATGGGAACATTCGCTTAAGAAATTTATAGTGGATTCTAAGATTTTAAAGGAAAAGGAACTTCCTAAAAAGCTAGGAGACATGTTCTTTGGAAGATGTTACTGGAATCTATCTGCCGTAAAAAAAGCGATGAGTAAAGTTGTCGGATATAAGGAGAGAGAGTTTGATAACGAATACGGAATAACACCGACCTATACGGGTGACGGACAGACAACAGGTGTTACCTTAAAAAGTATTGTTGATATTACAAAGATGGCTATAGCCCAGAGTAAGATTGTTAAAGAACGAGAAGCTGATGCACAGAATCTGAAAAATGGCTTGCTTGACAAGTACAATAACTATAAAAAGTTACATGATACCGACGCTGTTGATAACATCGAAGAAATGTTTAAAACATTGACGCATGATGATTATCTGTTTAGTGAGACAACGTATTTCTGGCAGATTTTCATCAATACGATACATCAGTCGCTTAATAAAGACAGCCTTTTAAAACATATAACCGAGGAAGATTATTTAACGCTTATAAGCAATATTGAAGATATATCACATCTGCTTCCGTTCTATGAGATGTGGGATGCTTCAAGACTTATAAGAAATGATAAAAAAGCCCTTGAGTATTGGAAAAATTCAAAAATAGAGGATATAGTGAACGAATTCACTATAGATAAATCAGTTAATTGCTTTGATAAGGTTGAAGATGTTATCAGCAAGTACGGATACCATTCCGACAAGGAACTCGATGTTACATATCCTTGCTATTATGAAGATATTACACCGATTGTAACTAATATAAGAGATCTGGTTATGCTTGATGATGAATATTCGCCTAAGAAAGATCAGGCGCGCGGACAGGAAAAATACCGAGGCAAACTTGATGAAATAAAACAAAGACTTAGTAAAAAAGATTATGAGAAGATCGAGAAGAAAGTTACCAAGATAAGAAAGATGTTATGGTGGAGAGAGGAGTTTAGGGATTTATCCACAAGACTATATTACATCATCCGAATTTATACGATACGTTATGCAAAAAAGCTTGTGAAGGATAATGTAATCAGTCATGAAGATGATATCTGGTTCTTAAAGGTGGGCAATCTGTGGGACTACATTGACGGAAAATTAACAGGGGAAGATTTGAATGAATTAATAGTTAAAAACAAAGCTTACTATAATGCCTACAGAAACTATATGAGTGAGAACGAGATAGGTAGTGTATTTGGCGGCGAGAAGGTGAAAATAACAAGTTCGATGAGAGGACTTGGTGCTAACAATGGTGTAGTAACAGGTGTGGCAAGGGTTATTGAATCATTTGACGAAATAGACAGATTGCAGGAGGGGGACATTCTTGTTACAAAATTTACGGATACAGGATGGACACCTAAGTTTGCAATTCTTTCGGGTATTGTTACGGAGTTTGGAGGAATACTTTGTCACGCTGCGATTGTATCAAGAGAGTATGGTATTCCTGCGATTGTAAGCTGTACAAATATTATGAGTGAGATAAAAGACGGTGAGATTATTACGATTAACGGAACAACCGGAGAAGTAAAAAAGGGTAAATAATATGACTAAGGTTTACAACAGAAAACTAAAAAGCATAGAAGAAGTAAAGCATTTTGGAAAGGATTCTTTGACAAAGATTTATGGAAGCAGGCTGCTTACAAGGATTGCGACCTCAAAGTTTGTATCATTTTTATACGGACTGCATAACGGCACTTCTTTTAGTAAAAAAAAGATAGAAAGCTTTATCAAAGAAAATGCGGTTGATATGTCCTTGTATGAAGAGAAGGATTATAAATCTTTCAATGATTTTTTTATCAGAAAATATAAGAAAATAGGTTTTGATAAAGAGGGTTTTATCAGTCCGTGTGATGGCAAACTGCTTGTATACAAGATAGATGATGACTTAAGAGTTAAAGTTAAAAATACGGTGTACAGTGTAAGTGAACTTTTAGAATCCGATGATTATAATCTTACTGACAGTTACATGTTTGTTTACAGATTATCACTTGATGACTGTCACAGATTTTATCACATTGATGATGGCCAAGTACAAAGGTCGGTAAGAATCAAAGGAAGACTTCACACGGTAAGCGACAGCTCCGGTGAATATGCTATTTACAAAGAGAATGAGCGTTCATACAGTGTCCTTGATACCGTACATTTTGGAAAAGTAATCTATATGGAAGTCGGTGCGATGTTAGTCGGCAGGATTATTAACCATGATAACAAAGAATTTGAAAGAGGGCAGGAAAAAGGATATTTTCTGCCGGGAGCAAGCACGGTTATCATTATTGCAAGCGGTATAAAAGTTGATGATGACATTATACAATACAGCTTGCGAAACATTGAATGTAAAGTGAACATAGGAGATAGGGTTGGAGAAAAAATATGTTAAAAAGATTATATGTTTATTACCATGAAAGATACCCGATTTTTGCAAGACTGATTCTTGGTCTTATTGTGTTCGGGGAGATATACTTTATAGTTTTACTTAATCGCGGAGTTACTAAATTTGATATCACATACCAGGAGCTTATAGGCTGTTACACTGTTTTTGCATTCCTTTTGTGGCTTAGGGTTGCAGATGATTTAAAGGATTATGAGACGGATTTTAAATTGTTTCCGGACAGACCTCTGCAGCGAGGTGCAACAACCAGAAAAGACATATTTGTTTCGTGCCTTATATTTGAGATAATCGCACTTGTGCTTAATATGATATTTATGCCTAACAGAATATTTTTTGTTGTGCTATACATCTACGGTTATCTGATGAGTAAATGGTTTTTCCAGAAAGCTAAGATTCAGCCGTCTCTTCCTAAGGCGCTTGTTACGCATAATCCGGTCCAGATGTTTGTAAACCTTTATATCATAAGCTTTACCGTAATAAAGTATGACTTAAGTTTTCTTAACCTGACTACGATTATGACTTTGTTTACACTTTATTTTCCGGCGCTTATATGGGAAGTTTCAAGAAAGATAAAGGCACCGCAGGATGAAAATGATTACACAACATATTCGAAGCTGTTTGGCTATAAAAGAGCAACTCGTTTTGTGCTTATAGTGACGTTAATGGATATCGTGACAAACTTTATTCTTGTATGGAATCTGTCAAAGATATCTGTTGCAGTGCTTGCGGTACTCGTGTCGTGGATGACATATAAGTTTATTGAATTTTCAAAAGATCCTACAAAGTATAAGATTGTATCAAAAGTTGAGATATACACTTATCTTCAGGAATCAACAATGTTACTTACTGTTGCAGTTTATTTATTGGTTGGAAAGATTTAATGAAGGCAGAGAATTTAAAACTACTAAAAGATAATGGATTCAACGTGCCGCCATTTACGGTGGTTAAATGGGATGAAAGAGACGCTGACATAGATACAGCACCCTTTAGGGGAAAGTATGCCATAAGAAGCTCCTGTTCTCTTGAAGACTCACAAAGTGACAGCTTTGCGGGGCAGTTTAACACGTACTTAAATGTTGATGTGTTTGATATTGAGAAAAAAGTAAAAGAGTGTTTTGAATCTGTTCACAATAAAAATGTAGTGGATTATTTGAAAGAAAGAAAAATTCCCGAGGAAGAACTTATGATGGATGTTATTATCCAGCAGATGGTTGAAAGCGATTATTCCGGAGTTCTTTTTACTTCAAATCCACAGGGAATAATCAATGAATCTGTAATAGTGGCAGGAAAAGGACTTGGTGATGGCATTGTTGAAGACAGGACTAAAGCCTGCACATATTATTACAATCTTACAGACAGAATTTATTATTATGAGGGCAGTGAAGAATATCTGGGCAGTGACCTGGTTGAAGAACTTATAGATACATCAGGGAAAATAAAAGATGTCTTTGGTGAGTATCTTGATATTGAGTTTGCAATTAAAGACAATGTCATTTACATATTGCAGGTAAGACCGATAACAACGCTTAATACAGATAATCCGGTAATTCTTGATAACAGTAATATTGTGGAGAGTTATCCGAGAATAAGTTTGCCGTTAACAATATCATTTGTGAAATTTGTGTACAGTAATGTTTTCAAAAAAGAAGCATTTCGTCTGACTAAAAACGAGAAGCTTGTGGCTGCAAATGATGACAATTTTAACAACATGGTCGGAAGTGCGAATGCAAGACTTTACTATAAGATTTCTAACTGGTATACGCTTATCAAGTTCCTTCCGTTTGACAGATTTATCATTCCGATATGGCAGGATATGCTTGGAGTGAAGAATAAAACCTATGACAATACAAAGATTAAAATACCGTTCTTTACGAAGACAAAAACATATTTTTATACATTTCATGAGTTGAAAAATGTCTCAAAAAACATGGATATGCTTAACGGGCAGTTTGTTCAGATAAATGAATATTTTTACAGTCATTTTAATGAAAATATGTCGACGGCAGATGTAAAAGAGCTGTATGAAAAAATTAAAAAAGAGATTCTTGATATATGGGACATTACATTGATAAATGATTTGTACTCATTTATTTTTACCGGTCTGCTAAAGAAAAGGCTGAAACGCAAAAAGCTGTCCGATGAAGCTGTAAATGATTACATTTGCGGAATAAGTAATATCGAGAGTCTTAAACCTATTAAAGCGCTAGTTGAGCTTGCATATAAAAAAGGCAAGGTATCAAATGAAGAATTTAATACAATGTTTGATAATTATATCTCTTTGTACGGCGACCGTAATCTTGAAGAGTTAAAACTCGAAAGTGAGACATTCAGAACCAATAGAAAGCTTCTTGAGGAAAAGATAGAGCAGTACAGAAGCGATATGAATAAGCTTGAAACGATATATAAAAATCTTAATGAAGCTAAGAATACAGACAGCAAAATTAAAGATGATTTTATAACAAGGTTTATTCTAAAGCGTGCAATGACAGGAATAAAAAACAGGGAAATATCAAGACTTAACAGAAGCAGAATATACGGAATGGTAAGGAGCATGTTCCTGCAGGCGGCCCGTAACTTCGTTAAAGAGGGAAGATTAGATGATGTAAGAGATGTTTTTTATCTTGAGGTTGAAGAGATTTTTGATGATAATAATACCAATTTTAAAACGATTATTAATGAGAGAAAAAAAGATTATAAGTCATATGCAAAGCTTCCTGATTATTCAAGACTTGTATTTGCAAGCGAAGAATTTGATAAGAGTATCAGGATAATTAACAAAAAAGAAAAGACAGTGGACAAAGACTTGCTTGAAGGAACTCCTACTTCTAACGGAATTGCAGAAGGTCATGCCCTTGTTATAACGGATGTGAATAAAAAAATCGACACAAAGGACAAGATTTTAATTACTAAAATGACGGACCCGGGATGGGTTTTCCTTCTTGCCACAGCAGGAGGAATAATCGCCGAAAAAGGCTCGATTTTATCCCACACAGCCATAATATCCAGGGAGCTTAAGATCCCTTCGATTGTGGGCGTGGAGAATGCCACCGATATAATTAAAACAGGTGATTACGTTAGAATGGATGCATACAAAGGAAAGATTGAGATAATAAGAAAAAGGGACGATAAATGAGACTTGTACAATTTGACAGTGATAAAAAGTGTATAGATGATTTTATAAATATAACAAAAAAACTGTATTCTGCAAAAACGAATATGGAGGATGAGGGCACGATAAGACAGTTCCTTACGGATACTCATTTCCTTAGCAGATATATAACTTTGGACAAGTTTCTGGTGTACAGACAGGACGAGGTTGTAGGAAGATTTGCCATAACGCAGTACCCGGAAGATAAGGATGCATGTTATATCGGTTTTTTTGAATGTATTGATGATGCCAAGGTTGCTGAATTTATATTTGAAAATGCGGATTCATTTGCAAAAGAACACGGATATAAAAAAATTATAGGTCCGGTGGATGCATCATTTTGGAACAAGTATCGCTTAAAGATTAATCTTTTTGACGGTCTTCCTTATACCGGAGAACCATATAATAAAGATTATTACTATAAGATGTTTTTAGATAATGGATATGGTGTAAAAGAGCACTATGTTTCGAATATCTTTGAAAAGATTGATGAGACATATCATAACGATAAGTTTACAAGTCATTTTGATGAATTTGCGCAAAAAGGATATGAGATAATAAGTCCGAAAAAGAAGAATTTTGATAAATGCATTGAAGAAGTTTATTACCTGATTATGGACCTTTACAGTTCATTTCCTATGTTCAAAATGTTAGATAAAGATGATTTTATTGCCATGTTTTCATCTTATAAATCGATTGTAAATATGGATATGGTAAAGATGGCATATTATAAGGGGAAAGCGGTAGGTTTCTGTATCAGCGTGCCTAATTATCACAACAGGGTATATCACTTAACACCTCTTAATATTTTAAAGATTATGTGGACAAGAAAGCATCCTCGAGAATATGTAATGCCGTATCTTGGAGCCGACAGGCAGCACAAAGGTCTTGGAAAAGCGATAGCGTACTGTGTGGCCGGGGAGCTTAAGAAGAATAATCTGCCAAGCATAAGTGCACTTATAAGAGACGGAAATATTAATATTAATTATGGCGAGGAAAAGATAATGGACAGATATGAGTATGTTCTGATGGAGAAAGAATTAAATGATTGATTTAAAAAAGCAGATTAAAAAAATATATCATGACTGGTCGTATGATGAATATATTTTTGAAAAAAAGGGGACGGCCGGATTTGAGGGTATAACTTATAAGAGGTTTATTGAGAAGTCACTTGGAATTGCAAAATATCTTTTGGAGAGTGGCTATAAAGACAAAAGCATTATTTTGTTAAGCGAGAACAGCACTAATCTTATGGCATGCGATCTTGCGATAACTTTTTATGTCGGCAAAAGCTGTATCATTTGCAAGGAATGGAACAAGGAAGACATAACTGAAAGTATTAAAGAGATAGATGCCGATGTTCTTATCTGTTCAGAAAGGTATAAAGATGTTGCGTCTGAGATTGGAAAAGAAATTGCAATCGACGTTTTAAAGATGGAGAATGTGGAAGAGGATTTTTCAATATCTTTACTTGGGATGCCTGTTAAAGAATACGATGAAACGGCTAAGATAGTGTTTTCGTCAGGCACCACGGGAAAGAGTAAAGGGGTAATGCTGTCACTTAGGAATATCTTTTCAGGTCTTAACAGCCTGCAAAAAAGATGTCATCTAAGTCATGATGACACTGCATATATGTTCCTGCCTATGCACCATACATACGCATCGGTGTGTCACTTTATGTATTCACTTATAACAGGTCACAGAATATATATTTCGAGTTCCACAAGCAACATAGCAAGAGAACTTATTGAAGTTAATCCTACGATTTTTTGCTGTGTACCGATAGTAATCAAGAACTTATGTGACAGTTACAAAGACAACATAGATAAAGCATTTGGCAATAAAATCAGATGTGTCATATGCGGGGGTGCTGCGCTTGAAAAGAAATACAGGCAGATGTTTGCGGATAAAAATATGAATCTTATGCAGACGTATGCACTTACTGAATGTTCGTCAAGCTTTACACTGGCGTATCCGGGATGTGATGACTTTGAAAGTGCCGGCGAATTGTATGAGGACATTGATGTTAAGATTGCAGATGCTGACAAAGACGGAATCGGGGAAATAACAGTAAAAGGGGATAATGTGTTTAAGGGATATACAGACCTAAGTCTGAATGCAATAGTGTTTGATGAGAACGGATATTTCCATACAGGTGACCTGGGCTTTATCAAAGATAACAAATTATATGTTAAAGGACGTAAGAAAAAAATGCTTCTTACCAGTAACGGTGAAAATGTAAGTGCAGCAAAGATTGAAGAACTGATTAAAAGTAAAAGCAATTGTATAAAGGATGTAAAGGCGTATATAAAGAACGATAAAATCGGAGTGAATATCTATGTTGGGGACATGGACGGCAGCGTTGATTATCAAGGTATTATAGATAGTTACAACGAGATGGCAACGCCGTATGAGAGAGTATCATTTTACCGTATATATGAAAATTCAATTGATTCAAGACTTAAACAATAGAATGACTAAATATTTGATATTATCATATGGCAGCTTGATTGTAGCGTTACTTAGTTTTTTCAATAAAGAGAGAACTTTAGTAAATAGAGTTTCTAAGAGAAGAAAATAAAAAATGCCTATCCTGTCTGACCACAGGATAGGCGGTGTCCATAAGGACATTTGAACCTAAACTCGGAGCATCCACTTTGGAGTGGGTGCTTTCTGTTTAGTTAGATGTTAGCATATTATACTTTGATTTGCAAGGTGTTAGTTTCACAGATTATTGCCAAAGTATTCACAGAATAAACACCTTATTCTCTTTAATTATAATTATAAATTAAGAGTGAAGGAGCGTGAGTATTATGGATAAAAGAAAAGTTTCGGTAGTGCAGTTATTAAGACATGTTATTCAGATTGCCGGATTTATAGTAATGCCGGGAGTGTTTATATTAATTCTTAGTGCAATCGAGACATTAATAAAAGGCGCAATAGCTGGAGCACTCTTTACGTCGGCTATGCTCACACCGGTTATCACTTTACTTGCGGTAATACCGGTAACAATGGTTGTCGGACGTTTCTTTTGCGGATATCTGTGCGCTTTTGGAAGTATGCAGGAGCTGATGGCATTTGCAGCAGCAAAACTTAAGATTAAGCAGATTAAGATAAGCCCTAAGACAGATAAAATGTTAAAGTGGGGAAAATACGTTGTTCTGGTTGCAGTTATTGTTACATGGATAATGAATCTTTCACTTAATACACTTAGTCCGTGGAATGTATTTGGTATCTATTCATCATACAAAGGATGGAGTGATTTAAGTTCGCTGATATCAGTCGGCGGAATGATATTACTGATAATAATTGTTATGTCAATGTTTAAAGAGCGATTCTTTTGCAGATATCTGTGTCCGCTAGGTGGTATATTTGGAGTACTTTCATCAGCAAGATTATACAGAGTCAAAAAGAATACAAGCTGTGTTAAATGTGGCATGTGCAGTAAAAAATGTCCGATGGGAATAGATGTGAATAAGGAGGCGGATGAACATGGTGAAGTTGTTTCGGGAGAATGTATAGATTGTTTTAAATGTGCAAATGTATGTAATCTTAATGTCTTATATACAAGCCCTAAAGGAATTGTGGCTGCAGTTGTGTCGGTTGCAATAATTGCTGGTGTGTATTATGGTGGAAATGCATTGGTGGATTCAAGCAGTAATACGACAGGCAGTACTGCAGATACAAACAGCACAGGCAGTATCGGTAACGGCAGTGATAATTCGTTGATACAATCTGATGCAGACAGTTTAGAGGAAGCGTTGTTGCAGATAGAAGACGGAACATATCAGGGAAGTGGTGAGGGTTACAGAGGAACAACAACCGTAACGGTGACTGTTAAGAATGGAAAGATAACGGACATTACCGTGGACGATTATGCTGATGACAATCAGTTTTTCAATAAAGCCAAGACAACGGTTATTAATGAAATAATATCCGGACAGACAACGGATGTTGATTCAGTGAGCGGTGCAACGTTCAGCAGTAATGGTATTATGGAAGCTGTGGCCGATGCACTTGGAATATCATTTGACAATCCTAACAGTGATATGGTAAGCTCTCATGGAAAAAAAGGAGGACGTCATTAAATGAGTGCAGATTGTAACAGTTGTAGTTTTTATGTATATGACGAGGAATATGATGCGTATGATTGTCAGGTAAATATGGATGAAGATGATTATGTAAGACTTATGTGTGACAAAAATTCCTCATGTCCTTATTATCAGGCAGATGATGAGTATAAGATAGTCAGAAAACAGATGTAGAAAAAAAGTTTTTCGCAAAAGCAACAAAAATGACCGTTGGTTTTTTGAGTGTATATAAATATCGCTGATTATTATTTATAAGCTTGAAATACAAATAAAATGTACATATAATTTGTGATGTAACTAAATTTGATGGAAAGATGAAGAATCACTTTTATCATTACTGTATATGGCAGTAAGAACAGCATCGGCAGTTGTTTTTTAGCATTTTACAACTGCCGGTGGGAATGTTTATATGATGTAGTTATTTAGCTGATACGAATATACAAATAATCCTTAGCAATTGTAATTGTATTGGCAAAATATAAAGAAAAGAAAAAGGAGAATTTCATTATGACAAAGATGAAAAAGTTATTATCAGTTATGCTTGCAGCTGTAGCAATCGTTACATCTGTATTAGCAACAACAACATATGCAAATGCATTCTGGTGGGATCCACAGGTTCAGTTCATGAGCGCTGAAGATCTTTATGTTACAACTTACATCCACACAGAGAATGGTGGCGGAGTTGTTCATTACAAGGTATATGTTCAGGTTGAGAACAATGCTTATAACAAGTACATCCATATGTGGTATTGCGATAACACAAAGGTATGGAAGGAATCTCCAGCAGCTACTTATGTTAAGAGCTTAGATAACAACAGAGAGTTATGGGTTATCGAAGGATATGTAATCAGCGATGCACAGTTCGCTATTCACTATCAGACAGATAACGGTGTTGATGCTTGGGATAACAACAATGGTAACGACTATATTTTAAGCAAAGTTGGACAGCCAAGAAGATACTAATTGCATAATAATGCTACAACATGCGGCGGGAATTTCCCCGCCGTTTTTTTGATTGTCTTGCGAGAAGTTGACCGGAATGGCGGTATGATATTATAATTAAATTAATATTTTTTGATACCTTAGAGTTAAGTCTGACAGGAAAAGTGGTGAAAAAACATGATGATTGTACTTATTGTTGTTATTGTTTTGTTTTTTATTGTAGCCATGTGGCTGGCAACTTTTGTTGTCAGGAGAGGAAAAAGGCAGTCTGTAACGGAAGCGTTAGAATGGCAGTCAAAGAAGTATGATACTTCATTTTACAATACATTAAGTAAAACGGATTATACTGTTAGCGGTTATAAAGGGTACATTCTTCATGTGCAGTTTCTTAAGAATCCTACACCGACGAATCGTTATGTTATCATATCCCATGGGTATAGCGACAACCGGATAGGATCACTTAAATATGTTCAGATGTATATGGAGCTGGGTTTTAACTGTATAATATATGATTTGCGCGGACATGGTGAAAATGAAAGAGCTATTACCACTTACGGGAAGCTTGAAAGCAGGGATTTAATATCACTTATTAAGGATACACGTAGCCGGTATAATGATATTGAATGCCTTGGACTTCATGGGGAATCGCTTGGAGCAGCCACAACAATAACGTCATTAAAATACAAACCTTTGGTGGACTTTGTTGTTGCCGATTGCGGATTTTCGGATATTGACAATGTGCTTAGGGAAGGTTACAGGAGGGCACATTTACCAGATGTCCTGGTTGATCTTGCTAATATGGGAATAAAGGTTTTATACCACCATTCATTAGAAGAGATGCGACCAATAGATGCATTGTCGGATAACCATATACCGATATTGTTTCTTCACGGTAAGGCAGATATTTATATTACACCGGATAATTCAAAAAGAATGGCGAAAGCTACAAGAGGATTATCTGAACTGTGTATGATTGAAGGAGCAGGACATGCGGAGGGTATTCTTAAGGAACCTGATATTTACCGCAGACATGTCAGTTCATTTTTAAAAAGATGTCAGGAAAATAAAAAGAAAAATTGAATAAAAGTCATTTATACACATCTGTGAAATGCAGGTGTGTTTTTTTGTACCCTGATAGAAAGATAACAGGTAAATTCCCACCGTTATGGTGGGAACGACAGAAAGGTTAATATGATAAGATTTTATTAGTTACAAAAGAGGAGGCTTTCAATGAACAATCAGGATACAAAAGATCTCTATGATATTCTGGAGAAAATACACCTGTCGGAATATGATAAATTCTGTATCGACAACAGGGAGAGAATGAACGGATATGATGCGTTTGGTGTGTATATGAAAGGATTGTTAAAAGAAAGAGGCATGACGCAGCAGAGCGTATTTTTGAAGGCGGATATTCCTGAAAGGTATGGATATAAGCTATTGTCGGGCGAGAAGCGTACTAAGCAAAGGGATGTGATTTTAAGAATATGTTACGGCGCGCAGATGAGTCTTAGTGAAACACAGCGTGCACTAAGGAAATATGAGATGCCACAGCTTTATCCAAAGTCACCACGAGATGCACTTATTATGATTATGTTTAATGAAAGACCCGGAAGTATTATTGAGTTTAATGAGGTGTTAAAGAAAAAAGGAATGGAACCGCTTCGTACAAGCGGAGTCCAGGAGTAGCAAGTGACAGGTCAGTAAATATTCAAGGAGGAATGTGTAATGAAAGCATGGAAATTAGTTGCAGGTATTTTATCAATAGTATTCTTTTTGTTGGTTGAGTTTCAGTCGTGTGCAGCAGGGGTGGTTAATTCCCTGGAAGATAACGGCGACTCTTCAGGCTCGGCAGGTATGTTTGTGGGATTTTTGATGCTATCAGGTGGAATAGTTTCAATCGTTACGAGAAAGGCAAAAAAGAACGGCGGAAATGTGGCATTGATTATTCTTTTTGGTCTGGCGGCTGCGATTGGATTTACCAATATAGGAATATTTAAGGATCTGGCAATCTGGTCAGGATGGTGCCTGATTAATGCATTCTTTGCACTTGTTTCAATGAGAAAAAACAAGAAGAGAATGAAGGTTAAGGCAGATGATAATAAGGAAGATGAGCAAAGCGAGAATAAGGAAAATGATGAAGATTAATTTCACACATAGTTCACATTGCTAACACACAATGGACTTCTTTTGCATATAAAATCACAGATAAGATTACATATGTTCAGCGAAAACTAAAAGGAGTGATTGTTATGAGCAAAAGAAAATTATTTTTGGTGTTAGCAATGTCAACAAGTCTTGTAGCAGCATCATTTTCAGGATGTGCCAAATCTTCTGATAACGATAGTAGTTTGGCAAAAGAGGCAACTGACAGTAAAAGTGGCAGTGATAATGAGTTTAAATATTCTAATGGTGATGAGGTACCTTAGGGAACGACGGTATCGGGTTGTGTCAGTGCCATTGAGGATAATGAGATAACCTTATCGGTAATGGGTGGGGCGCCGCAGGGAAGCACACCACAGGCAACGGCTGATGGAGAAGAGCCACCTGCGATGCCGGATGGGCAAGAGCCACCTGCAAAACCTGATGAACAAGAGCCGGCTGAAAAAACAAATGATGACGAGGCGACTAAAACTTCATCTGCGACAACCGGTGATCTGAAAATTGCTAATGCAGTGGCAATGAGCACTGCGTCTGTTGCAGAAGATGATACGCAGTTATCGGAGACTTCACAGGATAGCGAATCAGATAACAATGAGTCTGACACGTCGGATTCATCTTAAAGTAAACATAAAAAGAGACATAAATCATCAGAAGATTCAGATTCTGACAGTGAAGAAAACATTGAATCTGACAGCGATTCAAGTAACAAGGACGAGACTAAGAATAATCATAAAAGAGAGAATTCATCGGATTCAGACAGTGAAGATTCAAGTGATAGCAGTACACAGGAAAGGCGTAAGACGCCACCTGAAAAAAAGGAAAGCAGCGACACTGATGATTCATCAGACAGTAAGAAATCCGATGGAAATTCATCAGAAAAGACAAAGAAAGATAAAAAAGCGACAACCGATACAACGAACGAGACATCAAATGATACAAAAACCACAGGAAACGGGAAGGATGAATCAGCGACTGATAAGGTAACAGATAATAAAGCAGATAAAGAAACAAAAGAGGCAGCTGATAAATCAGACAGTGACACCGTGAATACCGGTAAAGATGAAGAATTGACACAACAGTCATCTACAGAAGAGAATCAGACACAAGAGGATAAAACTCAAGACAGTACCAGTACAAAAAGCCCAGATGATACCAATACACCACTAAAGATGCCGGACGCAGAAGATGGTGGCGGACAGGCACCGGATGGAATGATGGGGCAGGAAAGTGAAGCAGTTCTGACAATTAATGATGAGAGTGTGTTGTATAAGGCGGCTGATGGCGAGGAGAATAGTATTTCCTTAGAAGACATTTCGGAAGGTGATTTCATAACAATCACATTTGATGAAGATGGGAATATAACTAAGATTGTTGTGGAAAATATGTCCGCAGCGCAGGAAGGCATGGGCAGACCGGACGGTAATGAGCAAGGAGGACCATCGGGACAGGCAGCAGTTACTTCATATGATTCGGTAATAACCGCTACAGACGGACAGACAGTAACAGGAGATGTAACATCGCAAGGAACAGATGAAAATGCCGTTCTTGCTGATTCGGATGTTAAGGTTAATATAGAAAATGCTAATATTACAAGAAACTCTTCTGACAGTACAGGCGGTGATAGTGCCAGTTTTTACGGAGTAGGTGCAGCTGTTCTTGCAACAGATGGGGAGATTACCATAAAAGACAGCACAATTACCACGGACGCAAAAGGCGGAGCAGGAGTATTTGCATATGGTGACGGAGTAGTCAATGTTTCTGATACAACAATTAATACCACGGAAAGCACATCGGGCGGAATACATGTTGCAGGTGGCGGAACACTTAATGCATCTAACCTGACGGTTGAGACGAACGGAGAGAGTGCAGCTGCAATAAGAAGTGATAGGGGCGGCGGAACAATGACAGTTAACGGCGGCTCATATACAAGTAACGGTGTAGGTTCACCATCTGTATACTGTACAGCTGATATTACTGTAAATGATGCAGACCTTACCGCAACAGGATCAGAGGCTGTATGTATTGAAGGACTTAATTCTTTGAAACTAACCAACTGCAATCTTACCGGTAATATGAAGGATTTAGATACAAATGATACGACATGGAACATTATTGTATATCAGAGCATGTCAGGTGATGCAGAAGTTGGTAACAGTACATTTGAAATGGTAGGAGGAACTCTTACAGCCGGAAATGGTGGGATGATATATACAACCAACACGGAATGCACAATTCTTCTTTCTGATGTTGATATCACTTACGCAGATGACAGTGAATTTTTCTTAAGATGTACAGGTAATGCCAATGAACGTGGATGGGGCAGCACCGGAAAGAACGGTTCACAGTGTAATTTCACAGCTAACAAACAGCAGATGGAAGGGCTTGTTGTATGGGACAGCATCAGCACACTTGACTTCTATATGACAGATGGAAGTATTCTTACCGGAGCTGTAACAGATGATGAGTCATGCGCAGGAGATGGCGGTGACGGTTATTGCAACCTCTACATTGATGAATCTTCGAAATGGATTGTCACACAGGACAGCACATTAACCAATCTGTATTGTGCAGGAACAATTGAAGATGCTACCGGTAAAACCGTAACAGTACAAGGAACAGACGGAACCGTATATGTTAAGGGAACATCAGATGTTACCATAACAGTTGATTCGTACAGCAATACGGCAGATGTTAAAGGTGCAACAGCGGTAGAGTAAAAAAAAGTTGCAAAATACAAGATAGTATGTTATAACTAACTATGGTTAATAAAAGCTAACCTCTATGTGAATTATATTAACTATCATATTACCAACTAAAGCAATGTTTAACAAAGCATATCTGCAGACAAGAACTATTTTCTTGTCTGTGGTATATGCAAAATTTTTAAGGTATAGTTAGTTATAACTAACTATGGTTGAGGTATATTTATATTATTCGGAGGAAAACAACAATGAATATTCATAAGCTCGAAGAAGCTCTGATAGAATATTGTTCACCGACACTTGCGGGAATAAAAACAGCAAGTTTATTTTCGTATGAATACTCTGATAAAAAAATAATGATGGCAGAAGTAAGGGCTGTTAATCATAAGTTTGTGAAAAAAGGAATATATTTAATTCCGGTAATGGGAGAAAAAAACAGATTCCTTTTGTATGTATATCGACCGAGACTTTTGGAGCAAGATTTAAAGAATGATGAAATATCTGCACTCCTTTCGGCTATAGGGTATGAAGTTGATAATCCGTGCACGTGCGTAAGATATCTTAGGGATAGGTTTGAGGGAATGAAATGTAATCAGGAATTTCCACATGAGATAGGGGCATTTCTTGGATATCCGCCTGAAGACGTAAAAGGATTTATAAGAAATAAAGGTGAGTACTACAAGTGTGTTGGAAACTGGAAAGTGTATGGAGATGAAAAAGAGGCTCTGAACATGTTTAAAAAATATAAAAAATGTACTATGGATTATGTCGCGAGATACAAGACAGGTAACTCTTTGGAGAGTCTTGTGGTCAGCGCATAAATATAAAAGGGATTATCCCGGAAAGGATTAATTATGAGTAAGATAGCAGTTGTTTATTGGACGGGTACCGGTAACACCGGAATTATGGCGCAGGCTGTTGGTGATGCGGCAGCAGCAAAGGGAGCACAAGTTGAATATATTGGTCCGGCACAGTTTAGCGGGACAGATGTTGCAGGATATGATGCCATAGCTTTTGGATGCCCGGCAATGGGGGCAGAAGTCCTTGAAGAAACAGAATTTGAACCGATGTTTTTGGATGTCGAAGGTTATCTAAAAGGAAAGAAGATTGGTCTGTTTGGTTCTTATGGCTGGGGAGATGGCCAATGGATGAGAGACTGGCAGGACAGAGCTGTAGCGGCGGGAGCAAATCTTGTTTGTGATGGAGTTATGGCGAATAATGAGCCAAATGACGATGAACTTGCACAATGCAAGGAGTTAGGCGAAATGCTTTGTTAAAACATAATAACTTAATAAAGAATGACGTTAATTATCGAAAGCGTGAGAATTAACGTCATTTTTTATTAACATAAACATATTTATAACACATACGTGAATGCAATGTTATAATTTTATAACATTGGCGGTTGATTTTTATTATTTCTATGTTATGATAAAGATAACAACTAAAGGAGTTGATGAATATGAACGTTTTGTTGGGTGGCCGAATTAAAGAATTAAGAATTGCAAAAGGATATACACAGGAGTATATGGCTGAACGTATAGGTATTAGCAGACAGAAATATGCGCGTATTGAAAATGGCGTTAACAGTATTACGTTGGAGATTTTGGCTAAAGTGTCCTTGTTACTTGATGTAATGGTAGGAGACATTACAAAAGTTATTGATGTTCAACTTGCTGTTGCATATAGAGCTGGAGAGAATGATTCGTCAACAGAATTGTTTGAGATGCTGGATTTGTTTTATGCAAACAAGCACATGTACAATAAGCTTAGAAATAATGATTTAGAATAGGTGGTGTTTATATGCAGGAGAGTATTAAGAGAGAAATACGCAAGAAGGCTGATTTATTTAGAGAAAAATGTAAGTTGAGCAGGTATGGTATAATAGACTTGTTTAAAGAGTGTGAAAGATGTGGTTATAAACTTATCAGATATCCTTTGGGAGAGAATGCTGATTTGGGATTTGTGTTAAAGAAAGACAACGATATTATAATTTTTACCAACACAAGCAATAGATTGTCAAGGGAAATATTTACATTAGCGCATGAAATAGGGCATATTATTCTTCATCAAAATATGAATATGCATTTTGTTGATGATAAAACCACCATTGCAGGTAGATGTAATGATGAAAATGAACAGGAGGCTAATTATTTTGCGGCTTGTCTATTAATGCCTTCGGAAGAGGTAAATAGATTTTTGGATTTAGAGTTACCCAATTTTAGAGATGATGGTTTATCTGCCATGGATATTGCCAGAATGATGTCGGAGTTCAATGTTAGTTTTGAGATGGTTTTAAATCGTCTTGAAAATCTTGAAAAGATAGATGCTGCCCAGCGTTTAATATTGGACACTGAAAAAAATAAGCTAAGAGTAAGTAATCTGTTAAAAAGTGTTGGAGGTAATGCAAGACTGAATTGTTCAAGCAATGAAGTTGATTTACCATATGAATATCTTGATTGTGTAATTTATAATTATAATCATAATGCAATTCCTAAAGAAACTTTGGAGAGAGCTCTTTTATATTATAAGTTAACAATAGAAGATGTAAGCGACAGATTAGTGGAACACACTGATGCAGATGATGATTTGGAGAGTTTGATAGGGGGATTGTAATAATGAGAGCCTCTTTAGATACAAATGTTATTATTCATTTTTATGCGGCTGGTCTAGAAAATATAATATTTGATTTTTTCGATGAGGGAGTTTGCATATATGAACAGATTCGTAATGTTGAATTAAAAAAACACGCATATAACTTGCTTGATAGGATAGATGCTGATATTACAAGCGGAAAGATAGAGGTGTTTACAGAGGGTAAGTTAAAAAGTGAATCAGTATATAATATTTTTTTGAATAATGTTAATGAGAATAAAAATTTATACGGAACGGGTGATTTAGGGGAAGTTTATGCGATTTCTTTAGCTCAAACATTAGGGGTTTATTCGCTAGTTACAGATGATATAAAACAGGGTGGACCATATATGTCCTTGCTTCAGTTTGAAGATGAGGTTATGCCGTTTACATTTGCAGACATTCTTATTTTAAGGTATATTAGAGGAGAAGTGGATGAGAATCAAACAGTAATTGACTTTGAAGATATTAATGATGCCTCGGATCTTAGATGGTCATTTAGAAGCCATTTGGCTAAATTCATCAGAAGATTTTTTAAGAATCCATATAGAAAAGAGGATAAAAAATGGTTGTTTGAATTTGCTGAAAATTATGGGGTAGATATTAAAGAAAAGCTTATAACTTTAAAAGATTATATATAGCGAGGAAGAATAAAATGAAATTCATTCATTGTGCGGATTTGCATCTTGATTCAAAGATGGCGGCAAATCTTGATAAAGAAAAAGCAAAGATAAGAAAGACGGAATTATTACATACATTTGAGCGTATGGTGGAGTACGCGGTTGAGAATGAGATTAGTGCGATACTGATTGCAGGAGATATGTTTGATACTAAAAACATATCGGCTACAACAAGAAACACTGTGTTGCAAAGCATTAACAGTCATAAAGAAATTACATTTTACTGTCTTAGAGGCAATCACGATAACGATAATTTCCTTGCAGGTTTGGAGGAAGTGCCGGACAATCTCAGGTTGTTTTCGGAGCAGTGGACTACTTACGAAGAGGAAGCTGGAAAGATAACGATAAGTGGCGTGGAACTTTCTAATAAAAATGCCGGTCAGGTCTATGTGTCGCTGGTGCCTGATAATGATAAATTTAATATTGTCATGCTTCACGGGCAGGAGTTTGAAGCAAGTGTTAAGGATAAGGCAGAGATTATTAATCTTAAGGCACTTAGAAATAAGGGAATTGATTATCTGGCTCTTGGACATGTTCATGCTTACAAAAAGGAACAGCTTGATCCAAGAGCAGTTTATTGTTATCCGGGATGCCTTGAGGGAAGAGGATTTGATGAGTGTGGTGAGCATGGTTTTGTGGTGCTTGATATTGATGAAGACACCGGAAAATATACTCATGAATTCGTGCCTTTTGCATACAGAAATCTATATACGGTTACAGTGGATGTAACAGGTTGTGACACGACCGCGCAGATTATAAGCAATGTGCAGGAAGTGCTTAAAGAGAATAATTATGACAGCAAATCACTTATAAAGATTATTCTTAAAGGTGCAATGGATGTGGAATGTGAGAAGGATACAGACCATGTTAGAGCATACTTTAAAGAGAAGTATTTCTTTGTAAAAGTATATGATGAGACTGCATTAAAAATTGACATAGAGGATTATATGCTTGATGAATCATTAAAGGGAGAGTTTGTGCGTCAGGTTATGGGGGATGCGTCAATTGATGAAGATGATAAAAAGCATATTATAAGATACGGATTAATGGCTATTGCCGGAGAGGAGATAAACGAATAATGAAGATTATTTCATGTCATATCGAAAATTTTGGAAAACTTCATGATGTTTCCTTTGATTTTAGCGACGGCAATAATGTCATTTGTGAAGATAACGGATGGGGAAAAAGCACATTTGCTGTATTTATCAAGGCAATGTTTTATGGGCTTTACGGGGACAGAAAAAGGACACTGGACAATGAGAGAAAGCGTTTTGCGCCTTGGCAGGGCGGAGTTTTTGGAGGAAAGCTTCAGTTTGAAACAGATGATAAATGCTATGAAATCACAAGGGTTTTTAAAGATAAAGAAGTAAATGATCAGTTTGAGCTTAGAAATGCCAAAACCAACATTATTTGCGAGGATTATTCTGAGAAAATAGGTGAAGAAATATTCGGGATAAGTGCGGATTCATTTATCAGAACCGTGTTTATCGGGCAGGATGAAATGCGCGCCAAAGCAATGGATGATATTAATTCTAAGATTGGCAATATTACTGATAATACAAATGATTTGAACAGCTTTGAGGCAGCAGAAGAAAGACTGACAAAGTATATTAATGAACTTAATCCAAGGCGTGTTACCGGTACCATTAACAAGAGAAAGGTAAGAATTACTGAACTTGAGAGATTTGTAAAGGATGGGGAAAACATATTAGACAGCATGGATGAGATTAATTCAAAACTGTCACTTGTTCAGGAGAAGTATGATGAGTTAAAAGCGGTAAAAAAAGAAGCACTTGATAAACAAAAGAAGTTGTCTGATGCCGGTAAGATTATTGCTAAAAAGGGAGAGTGGGAGAGACTTAAAAAGAACTGCGCTGAAAAAGAGATTCCTTACAATCAGGCAAAGAATAAGTTTAAGGGCGACATCCCGACAAAAACGGAAGTTGATAAAGCGGACAGTGCATGTGACTTATGGGAAAAATCAAGGGAACGAAAGAAAGCTTATGTTCTGACAGAAGAAGAGAGCACGGAGTATAACAGGATTGTTCGTATGTTTGACGAAGGAAACTGCGTTCCGTCAGATGGCGACATTGATCAGATGGTAAAAGAGGTTGCCACACTTAATAAGTATACGGAAGAGATGGCCGGATTGCAGTTAAGTGAGAGGGATAATAGGAGATTAACTGAACTCGAGGATGAGTTTGCCGGGGATAAATCAACTGTTTCTGAGATTAATGCAATCTGGAATGAACGAAACGGTAAAAAGGCATCAATTTTGACTAACAAAGCAACTTTGCAGGTGCTTGAATCATCAGGTAAGATTTCATCAAAATCACAGGAAAAAAGTACATCACTTATTATTCTGTTTACAGGTTTGATTGGAATTATTGCAGGTATTGGTGTAACTGTAGCGGTTTCAGTTGCCGCAGGTGCAATTTTACTTGCGTTGGCGGTTGCGGCAGTGACATTTGGAATAATTAAAGGGAAAAAGGTAAGTGAATTACCTGATGATGAAGGTAATGAAATATCAATGTGCAAGTCTGAGATTGAAAAGGATGAGAGTTACGTTCAAAAGGCAGAAGAAGAAGTTAAAACGTTTTTGTCAAATCATAATAAAGAGTATGATGAGAATACAGTATCAGTATTGCTTGCAAAGATAACAGAGGCGTATGTAGAGTTAAAATCGTTAAAAGAAAAGGCAGCTCTTTTAAGTGAGAATGACAAAACACATCAGATTGAGAATATAAGAACCAGGGTGCAGGAATATATTAAGCAGTTTGATAATGCTGAGATTGTGGATGATCATGCACTTACAGGTAAGCTTTATGATATTAAGAATGACCTGAAAAAATATAATGATTATCTGGCAAGAGATAATAAGGCTAAAGAAATCGATGACGAGATTATAATGCACAAAAAATCGCTGGATGCATTTTTTGAAAAATACGGGTTTGAAACAGATGAAAATACAGGCGGAAAAGAAAAGATTAACATAATCAGAAAAAATGTTTTTGATTATGAAAATGCTTATGCAAACTTCAAGGAGGCAAAAGATACATTAGCAAGGTTTGAAGAAAATGTTGATGTTGATATGTTTGATAAAGTGCAGTTGTCAGATGCTGAGAGCTTAGAAGATATAAGCAATGATATTGTAAAAATGGACGAAGAGACGGACGTACTTCAAAAGAATATCAGCGACTATAATAAGATGTTAGATGACATACGCGAAAAGTATGATGAGTGGGAGGAGACAAAAGAGGAACTTAATGAATTGTACGAGATTCAGGATGCCGAGAGCAAAAAGCACAAGTATTTAAAAATGGCATTGGAGAAATTGCAGGTTGCAAAAGAAACACTGACGGCAAAGTACAGTGCACCTATTCTGAATGCATTTTACATGTATTATGAGTTGCTTTGCAGTGACAGTGATAATGCGATTGCAATGGATGCGTTCAGACTTGATGCCAATATTAATGTATTGATAGACGAGATGGGGATGCAGCGTAATGTCGAAAATATGAGTACGGGATATAAGGATCTGATTGATATATGTTTGCGTCTGGCGCTTGTGGATGCGATGTATGAAGATGAGAAACCTGTTCTTATATTTGATGATCCTTTTACAAATATGGATGATTCGAAAGTTAAAGCTGCCAGACGCTTTTTGGAGCATGTGGCAGCCAGATATCAGATTATTTATTTTACCTGTAGTAAAGAAAGGGCGTAGTAAACTCGTAATAATCCGGTTGGTTCACAAAAGAGTACTTAAGAAAGTCAATAACTATAGTTAAAAAGGTTATTGACTTTCTTTTTCTATGGTGGTAAGATACAACTGCTTAAGGTTAGCCACAGCTAATTAAAAGCGGCTGTTTGACACTTGGCACTAATGTATTAAAATGCGCATGGGTGTAGAAGAATGGAGGATGAGATGATGCCACTTACATTTGCGGATATGGAAAAAGAATATACAATAAAATGTCTTGGAGGTTCGCCACAGGTTAAGAGGCATCTTGAAGAGCTTGGGCTTGTTCAGGGTGGAAAAGTAAAGATTGTAAATTCTGTGGCGGGAAATCTTATTGTTAATGTTAAGGAAAGCAGAATTGCATTAAGTCGTGAGATGGCTTTGAAAATTATGGTTTAAGGAGGATATTATGAATCTTAAAGAAGCAAAGATTGGTCAGTCATTTACTGTTACTAAGGTGAATGGTGAAGGTGCGGTAAAACGCAGAATAATGGACATGGGAATAACCAAGGGAGTTACTGTGTCTGTGCGTAAGGTTGCACCACTTGGAGATCCGATAGAGGTGACTGTCAGAGGGTATGAGCTTTCTATAAGAAAGGCGGACGCTGCAATGATAGAGTTAGAGTAGGTCTATAAATGAGGAATTTTTTTTGAATATCGGTTAGAATATGCTAACCAAACTTAGCGGAGCGTAACAATATAATCCGCGTTGGATAAAGCTTTTAATTACAAAAGATTTATTAAGCTTGTCGTAAAGGAAAGAGAGGAAAAAAACAATGAGTATTAAGATTGCTTTAGCAGGTAATCCAAACAGTGGTAAGACAACATTATTTAATGCGCTTACCGGATCAAATCAGTTTGTAGGTAACTGGCCGGGAGTTACGGTTGAAAAAAAAGAAGGAAAGCTTAAGAAGAATGATGATGTTATAATAACTGACCTGCCGGGTATTTATTCACTGTCTCCTTATACCTTGGAGGAAGTGGTTGCAAGAAATTATCTTTTGGCAGAGAAGCCGGATGCCATACTTAACATTGTTGACGGAACGAATCTTGAGAGAAATCTTTATCTTACAACACAGCTTGCAGAGCTTGGTATTCCTATGGTTATTGCCATTAACATGATGGATGTTGTAAGAAAAAATGGTGATAAGATTGATGTAAGAGCTCTTTCAAAATCTCTTGGATGTGAGATTGTTGAAATATCGGCGTTAAAGTCTGAGGGAGTAATGGAAGCTGCATCAGCTGCAATAAAAGCAGCAAAAGATAAAAAGATGGAAGCAGCTCACAGATTTTCATCTTCAGTGGAAAATGTAGTTAATCACATAGAAGATGTGGCATTGTATGATATAAAAGAAGAACAAAAAAGATGGTATGCAATTAAGGTTTTCGAGCATGATGAGAAAATTCTTGAACAGCTAAAACTTAATGAAAGTGTTCTAAGCGAGATTAACAAGGCTATTGAAAATGTAGAAAAAGAAATGGATGATGATGCTGAGTCAATCATAACAAATGAGCGATATAATTATATAACAAGTGTCATCAAAGGAAGTTACAAAAAGAAATCAGCGGGCGCACTGACGGTATCTGATAAAATTGATAAGATAGTTACTAACCGTATCCTGGGACTTCCTATATTTGCGGTTGTAATGATTGTTGTTTATTATATTTCTGTAACAACAGTAGGTACATGGGCTACGGATTGGGCTAATGACGGTTTGTTCGGTGATGGTTTCCATCTGTTTGGAATTAGTGGGGATTATGATGATGAGAAAGATAAGTGGGCAAGTGAAAATGTGTTTACAGATGATGTTGAAGATGTTATAAATGATGCAGCAAATGACACCACAATTAAGGGTGCAGATGAGCTTGCGGGCGCATTTGAAGATGGAGATTTTGATGCATTTGAAGAAGCTTATGGATTCTATGCGGATGAGTTCTACAAGCATGAAGAAGATGGTGGCAATGTATATGACATAAATGAAGCGCTTGGTGATGCTCTTGATGAAGATGGAGAATTTACAGCTCCTGATCCAGCCGATTATGGTGTGTGGGTTCCGGGAGTACCTGTAGTAGTAGAAAAGGGACTTGATGCAATTAACTGCGGTGAATGGGTTAAGAGTCTTGTGCTTGACGGAATTGTTGCGGGTGTTGGTGCGGTTCTCGGATTTGTTCCACAGATGCTTGTATTATTTATATTCCTTGCATTTCTTGAGGCATGCGGTTACATGGCAAGAGTTGCATTTATTATGGACAGAATATTCCGCCGTTTTGGACTTTCGGGAAAATCATTTATCCCTATTCTTATTGGAACAGGATGTGGAGTTCCTGGAATAATGGCTTCAAGAACAATTGAAAATGAAAGAGACCGTCGTATGACGATCATGACAACTACATTTATTCCTTGTGGTGCAAAGCTTCCAATCATAGCAATGATTGCTGTTGCATTGTTTGATGGTGCATGGTGGGTTGGTCCAAGTGCATATTTCCTTGGAATGGCGGCAATTATTATATCAGGTATTATGTTAAAGAAGACCAGAATTTTTGCTGGTGATCCGGCACCATTTGTAATGGAGCTTCCGGCTTATCATCTTCCTACAGCATCTAATGTTCTTCGTTCAATGTGGGAGAGAGGATGGTCATTTATTAAGAGGGCAGGAACGGTAATTTTACTTTCATCCATAGTAATATGGGCAGGTAAGGTTCATGGATGGCCTGAAGGCGGCTCATTTGCATTTGATCCTGATATGGAACTTGCAGACTCAATACTTGGACATATCGGAAATGCGGTTAAGTGGATATTTGCACCGTTAGGATTTGATGATGCGGCTGCTACAGTTGCAACGGTCATGGGACTTGTCGCAAAAGAAGAAGTTGTAGGTGTGTTCGGAGTACTTGATTTTGAAGGACTCTCAAAACTTGCAGGATACTCTTTCCTTGCATTTAATCTTTTGTGTGCACCATGTTTTGCGGCAATTGGAGCAATAAAAAGAGAGATGAACAATGCAGGATGGACAGCATTTGCAATCGCATATCAATGTGGACTTGCATACTTTGTTGCCCTTGTAATATACCAGGTAGGATGTGCATTTACAGGCAATGTGCATATAATAGGTCTTGTTGCTGCCATTGCTGTAATTGTCGGAATGATTTATATGCTTATAAGACCATACAAGGAAGCAACAACATTTAATAAAAAGTTGAAGCTTACAAAGAGTAATTCATAGGTAAATGTGGTACAATAGTGAATGCATATTAGTATCCGTTATTCATCAAAAGGATGCTTAGGATAGGAGGCATTATTATGACATGGATAATTGCAAATACAGGTTCGATAGTAGTTGGAATAATACTTCTGTTTGTAGTATATCTGGCAATAAGAAAGATTGTTAATGATAAGAAAAACGGAACAGGTTCGTGCAGCTGTGGCTGTTCGGGATGTGCAATGAGTAATGTGTGCCATAGTGAAAAGAAAGATAACAAGTAAAGATATAATAAAATTCTTCTGACAAATATCAGCCCTTTTTTAGGGCTGATATTTTTTTTTGAAAAAAGTGTTGACATATAATATTATACGCCGTATAGTATAGGTGCAACATATATTATACGTCATATAATATTGCATCAAACAATATATTATATTTCATGATAGGTTAATTAAAAAGTTTAAAATGAAATGGAGGAATGAACAATGATCTATCAGTTAACAGCACCCTTGTTAGATGCATGTGTACTCGGAATTGTCAGTAAAGAAGATGCATATGGATATACATTGACACAGCAGGTAAGAGAGCTTATTGATGTATCGGAATCCACACTGTATCCGGTTCTTAGAAGATTAAAGAAAGACAATCTGTTAGATACATATGATAATTCTTATCAGGGAAGAAATAGAAGGTATTATACAATCACACCACAAGGACGTAAGAAACTGGATTTTTATTGTGACGAATGGAAGATATATAAGGATAAGATTGATGTCCTTATGGATTTAAAGGAGGATTTGAAAGATGAATAAGAAGATTTTTATGAGACAGCTTGAAGCAAAGCTTAGAGGTCTTCCAAAGGATGAACAAAAGGATGCTCTTGAATATTATGAAGAATATTTTGCAGATATGGGAATCGGGGATGACGATGATGTCACCCAGGTAGTAGGAACACCAAAAGATGTGGCTCACAATATTCTCAATGAATGCCTCACAAAGCAGGAAGAGGAAAATGTGAAAAATAACAGTGTGAAGAACAGTGTTAAGTCAATCTGGCTTGTAATACTCGGAATAATGGCAGCGCCGGTTGCACTTCCTCTCATTATAGCATTTGCAGCAGTAGCCTTTTCATTATTTATTACGGTAGTAGCAGTTGGTGTATCAGCAGTTGCATGCGGAATAACAGCAATCATTGTAGGGGTTGCGCTTATACCTGGAGTTATCTGGGCAAGCGGTGTGCAGAGTACATTTATCCTGGGAGTATGCCTGCTCTTTATCGGAATTACAATTTTAATGACAATGCTCTTGATTGAACTTGCAAAAGCAATAGCAGTATTACTCTTGAAATTATACAAAAAAATTACTAAAAAAGGAGTTGTTAAAAATGAATATTAAGAAAGCCATAGCAGTATGTGTTGCGTTCGGATTTATTATAGCAGGTAGTATATTGACATATAGTGCATACACAAGAGGAGCAAGCACAAAGTTTAAAATTTCATATAAAGATAAGACAGTTGACACTGAAGTAGAGAAGAATTCAAAAGTTGATTATGATATTGACAGTGATGAGATAAATACAATTAATGTAAAATCAAAATATTGTGATTTGGAAGTAAAAGAAGGTGAAAGCTACTCGGTAACATATGAAGGAGATACCAAGTATAAACCGGATGTAACAATCAAGGACGGAGTAATAGATATTTTGCAGAATAAATTAGGTAAAGAGAATAGTACGCTTATGATTAATTTTGGTGTGATGGCACTTGATAAGAATGGATTAACGTTCGGTATTATACCTAAGACTGCCAAAATAATCATTACAGTTCCTAACGGTGAAAAAATAAATTGTATTGATTGTGAATCTGATTACGGCGATATCAGTGTTTCGGATGTTGAGGTTAAAAACATCGATATTACAAGTAACTATGGTGATCTTAGATTCAAAAATTTAAAGTGTGATGAATTAGAAACAAAACAGGATTTTGGCGATGTCAAATTCGATGGTTCGCTGATTGGAAATATTGATATTGAAAGTTCATATGGAGATATTGATTTTGATATCGATGGCGATGAAGATGATTATAATATGGACATAACTACAAAGTGTGGAGATGTAGATATTAATGATGAAGAATATGAGAAGAAAAATGTTGTGATTAACAACGACGGAAACAATAATATTACTCTTGATGTCAGCTACGGTGATGTGGAAATTAACATAAGATAAAAGTGAAACAGAGGGGGTGAAACGGGGGCGTGGTGAAACGGGGGACGGTTCTTTTTGAGTCAGTGGGGACGGTTCTTTTTGACTCATTCTTTGAAGCAACCAG
>CACXFB010000037.1 GCA_902766825.1 uncultured Lachnospiraceae bacterium | reverse complement strand
TTGCTTTTCTGATTTTTTCTTATTTTTTCACACCTCACGCCTGCAAGTCGCTGTCAGGTGAATTTCTTGCATCTTGCTTTTCTGATTCTTTCTTATTTTTTCACACCTCACGCCCACAAGCCGCTGTCAGGTGAATTTTCTCCACCCAGGCCTTCCCCGCAATGGCGCGCAAGCTAAAAAAACCGACCTGCCATACGGCAGGTCGGTCCCGACCAAGTTAAATCTTGTTCTACTCAAATTATACTCAAATTACATTCAAATCATCCTTATCCCTTACTAAAACATTACTTATATCTTATTCAAATCTTACTTATTCAAATCTTACTCGCTCAGCTCTTACTCATACATAGCATATGTACATGCAAAGTTGCTGATTGCATGACTTTCGCTAAGTCCTCCTGTTGCTCCTGAGAATCCTGTGTTTCTGTATGTTGTATCAAGCACACCTTCGTAGTTGATTATAAGTTCTCCATCAAGATATACACGAACCTGTGATGGGCAAGCCTTAACAACAACGCTGTGTGTAAGTCCGTCTGTAAGTTTTGCAACTACATCTGCATCATCAACATATGCAAGAACCTGTGCTGCATTTCCTGATGTTGCATTCTTAACAAGTGCAATATGTCTGCCTGTGCAGCCCATCTTCTCGCTTCCTGTACCATTGTTGTATGTATCAAATTCGATAGCATAGCCGCTACCCTCAGCAAATCCCATAGATGATCCGTTGTTACCAAGCTCATCAGCTTTTTTGTAGAACATATATGTGAATCCATCAGCGTTACCGTCTCCAGATGTGATTAAGTAATCAAATGATGTTTCAAACTCTGTTCCGATTTCATCGCGAAGCCACATAGCTCCTGCCTGCCATGTAATAGCCGGATTGATTAATGCAAATCCTTCAAATGCACAGCTTGAGCTTCCCATGTGATTCCAAAGACCTAAGTCCTGTGTAAATGTATCTGTAACTGTGTACTCAGTCTTCTCAATGTTTTCATCAATAACAACATCGTCAATGTATGTATACTGTGAATATGCACCTGTTGCAGCTGCAAATCCAACTGATGTATATGTATCATCAAATGTTCCGTTGTATGTTAATGCAAGCTCACCGTCAATGTAAAGCTTTAATCCGTCTTTTCTAACCTTTACATCAACATCATGCCACTCTCCGTCGCTTATAACAGATGTAAAGGTCTCGTCTGTTGTAAGTGCAAGTGCATTGATTGTTTCTGCCTTGTTAGAAGATGCAAGATAATTCTTAGTTAAAGCGATATGCTTAAGTCCTGCTGCTGCATGCTCGCTTTCGTTAGTGTTAAAGAATGAGTCAAACTCAACTCCGTATCCGTTACCGTTTTCAAATCCCATGAATGAACCGTTGTTACCAAGAACATCAGCTTTCTTGTTGAACATGAATACAAATCCGTCAGCAATGTTTCCTTCGCCGGCTGATTTATACTTGAATGATGCATTAAATGGAGCGCTTACTACGTCATCGATCCACATAGCTCCTGCCTGCCATTCTTCATCTTCTGTAAGCACAATATATCCTTCTTCACTCTCGTGTGCTGAACCTACGAATGTACGGCTGTCTGAAACTTCTTTTTTGATTGATGTGTTTTCTCTGATTACAACATCATCAATGTACTGGTTATCATTGCTTGTTCCCGTAGATCCTGCGAATCCGAATCCATCATAATCAAATACGATTTCACCCTTGTATTCGATTGCTCTTTCTCCGTCAACATATACCATAACTCCGTCATAATTAACATATACTTCAACGTCATGCCACTGGGCATCACCAAGCTTACCTGCAAACTTGTCTTCAAGATTGATAGCAAGTGGTTTGATTACTCCACCAGGAGTAGCTGCTGAAAGCTTATCTTTAATAAGAGCAATATGCTTAGACTCAATAGCTGTCTGCTCTGTGTGGAACTTGTTGTAGAAGCTGTCGAACTCAACTCCGTATCCGTTACCTTCTGTAAATGCAAGCTCTCTACCTTCATTTCCTAACTCGTTAGGATTCTTTGCAAACATCATTACAAATCCGTCTGCGCTGTTACCGTCACCTTCATAATACTTAAATGATACAACGAAAGGCTTATCAATTCCCTTCTTAAGCCACATTGCACCTGCCTGATGATTTTCATTGTGTGTAAGAACGGCATAACCCTCCTCACTTCTGTAAGCAGAACCCATGTAGTTCCAAAGTCCGCTCTCATCTTCAAAATCATCTTCAATGTATGCCACTCTGAATGTATCAGAATTAAATAACTTAGTTGTTCCGTCAGCCTTAACACCATAATAACTTACGATATACTGACCTCTTTCAAGAGATTCTTTTGCAAACTCAACCTCATTTACTGCATTAGTATCAGCCTCGATGTCAGTTACAAAATCCCATCTGTCCATCTGCTCACCATCTGCAACTCTTACAACAGTTACATATGTGTTTAAACCTGTTAAATCTTCATTTGATCCATTAATAAGTTCAGCTGTAATTGTCAATGTATCAGCAGGGCTGATTACCTCATCAGATAATGTTACATTTCCATCAATGTAATCAAGTGTGTTAAGAACAGAAAGAATTGTGATATTCTTCTCACACTCACCGATTACAAGATTGCCCTTTAACCATGTACACTTAATTGTGTAAACACCGGCTTTTGTTCTTAATGTATTAAATGAACTCTGATACTCATTTGTAGCTAAAGCTTCTATAGAATCATTTTCAAATGTATCAATTGTATCTACAAGCTCGCCTGCTTCATCAAAAAGTTCAACCTTAACATTAGCATTTACATCCTTATCTCTAAGGTTAGCAGCTGTAAAATCAATTGTTACATCTTCGTTAGAATTGTACTCATCTTTATCTGTTGCAATTGTTGTATCAAGGCTGTACATACGAACAGGGATTTCCATATCAGCATATGAATTGCTGTGTCTTTCGCCGCTCTTGTCTGTATACTCAACAACTGTGTTCTTGCAGATAAGTGCTGTCTCTCCCGGAACAAGATTGTCACTTGAAAGTGGAATTATAATATCATTAACATCATCGATATATACCTTTTCAAGGTTCCATGTTAATGTAGTTGTTCCATCCGCATTTTCCTCTACTGATGCAGGTGAAACCGTTATATCCTGTGCATCAAAATCAAACTTATCTGTATTGATATCTGTCTTTAAAATAACATTCTTACCCGCAACATTATCAAGGTATTCAGGAATAAATAATTCTCTTTCAACTTCTTTTACGAAAGTTCCGTTAATGAAGTACTGTACCTTATATGTAACAGTCTTATCTTCCTCAGATAAATCAGCCTCAACATCCCACGAAACCTGATTGTCTCTCATTGACACAAGATTGCCGATTGACAATTCATCTGATTCACCTTCTGTTAAATGAAGTCCTTCAGGTAATACAATCTTTGCAGATACATTTTCAATTGTATCAACGCCATCATTGTAAGCATATCCTGTTACCGTAAATGGGTTTGGAGAATATCCTTCATCTGTTGCTTCAAGTGTGCTTACACCAGTTACACCGACATTAAGATGACCTACAACATCAGATGAAACCTCACCGCAACCATAGTAAGTTGAGTATTCCTTCACCTCACCAGGAAGAATCTGAGTTGGATTCCAGTAAGTTGCAACGGCACTGTCTCCTATTGTACCTGTTCCGATATTCACATCCCATAAATGACCGCTGTTAACTTTACTCCATGTAGCAAAAAGAACTCTGTCCGGTTTTTCATCATTGTTAGTATAAAATGTTCCCTGAGCAACAACTGATGGGTTACTAAGGTTATCAAACACCTGATAATACTGTGGAATATCATCACCTGTAATCTCAAGATTATTAGTTACACCACCAAATCCCGGAACTCTAAAAGGTGCGCTGTCATTGTCACCAAGCATTGTGTCAAACATAATTCTGACACCTACATTATGAGCCTTATCATCTGTATTTGTAACTGTATATTTAAGACATACATTATCTTTTCTTCCTGTAATCGGATTATTAACTATCGTACCTTTCTGTACAATAGTTAAACCATTTTTCACCAAAGTGGTTTCTATACTTCCATTATCAAGATCAACCCTTGAAGATGAAGGTGCGTACCTAATCGGTGTTCCATCTATATTAATTGTTGTACAACTTGATGTTCCACGTGGATGACCATAAACAAGTTTTTTATTGTTATCCTGACTGTTAAAAGGATCTCCCTCTTCAGTACCTATAGAATAACTACCATTTGCCATAAATAAACCAATATAACGATTCTTTATCACGTTATTAGCGTATGTAAACTCACCTGTTCCATCCGCGGCATCTGCCATTGGCGCACCTACCGCCAAACAGTCCTGTGCAAAAATGTCATATCCGTCCTCCGGTGTTGCCGCACCATATACATTAAATGTATGCGCTGCCCCATCTGTTGCAATTACCTCATCACTTACGTCTGCTCCCGCCAATTCAAAGTTCAAAGCAAGGTCATCATTATCTGCATAAAGATAATCTTTGTTCTTGCTCTGGGTGAATGCAATACCTCTTGCTTCACCTGTGCTACCATCACTATCCGCTTTTGTTACTGCCGCGCCGGATAATGAATTCATGGCCAATGCTGTACTAAGCACTGTCGCCATAAGTTTTCTGCTTCTCATTTTGTTTGTTTCCTCCTACTAAAATTTCGAATAAAACCCATAAAAACCCCGCTTTATTCGCACACAATAACATACCATATTTGGCAATTGATTGCAAATATCGCACATTGTTTCATTTTAGTGTAGAATTTGCGCAAAACCAACAAAAAGACGACATTTTACTTCAGTTTAATCAAACAATTGACTCAATTATATCTTCAATTCAAAAAACTTTCTTTTATTATTTACATTTTTTATCAGGCATTTTTATTAATTATTTTTTTTGCCTTTTTAATATCATTTTCAGTAAACCCCAGCTCAATAATAGACTCTTCACTGTCACCACGAAGCAACAATAATCTGATTAATGCAACTCGTTCTTCTCTTCTTCCTTCTCTTCTTCCTTCTCTTAAAGCTTCATACTTTATATCCTGACTCAGATTACACATCTCGCTCATCCTTTCTTCCACATCTTCTTGCATCGGAATTCCAAAATCCTGTTCCAATATCTCTTTTCTCACTTCAACCGGCATGTTTTTACTAAACAGTGTCCCTAAAAGCTTAATTATTCCCGGTGCCGTACGTATATCTTCCTCTGTATCTTTAGCCAGACCAATATTAATTATGTTAATCTTGTCATACAGATTACTTTTATCCGGGTTACTACCACATATATTAAATTGCCGAAACTTATACATGGATATCGTTAACCTTCCCTCTTTGTTAGGGTTGGTAAATATCCATATGCTTGTAACTTTCTTTAAATCGTCATAATTACTCTCAGTAAATTCTCTGTCTTAACAGCTGCTCTAGTCTTCCCCAAAAACTTAGTTTTATTTTTCTTTCTTCGCGCCTTACTTTCACGAAACACCTGTGGATCCCCTTCAATAAGAGGTATAACATCCTTAGGATCTAATCCCTTATACTCCTCCATCGTGGCAACCAGTATATGTGCCAAAATAATCTTATGTGCAATTAACTCCTTGGCATTATTATCATACCTTGCCTCTAAACCGCTCTTTTCCATCTCTTGTGCAATAGATGTCTTAACTTTTCTGCTAATCATTGTCTTCCTCCCTGACTATAACTTCATTACAATATATTACTCATCCTTTAGTTTCTACGCAAATCACTTTTGCACATTACCCATTTGGTTGTAGTTTGATGGTAACTCGTTCTCACTAACTTGTCAACTCATATTTTCAAAAAAATCTCCGGAGATTTATGAAACAGTCTCATTTCTTCTCCGGAGATACTCTGATTAAAATATTAAATTTTCATGTCCAATTATTACTTTCCGATTTTTACGCTTTTCTGAGCAGACCAGTTACTGTACCAATTCGTTCCGGCAACAGTTTTAAAAGTTCTCACTCTTACATAGTATGTCTTGTTCTTTGCAAGTCCGGTGATAACCTGACTTAAATTAGACACACCCTTAACCAGGATTGCTTTATTTCCAAATGCAAATGTTGAACTGATTGAATACTGTACCTGATAACCGCTTACATTTGCAATCTTATTCCATGCAGCAACAATTATTCCTCTTGAATCTTTCTTTCCGGTTATATTCTTAACCGACTTAAGAGTTGTTACATTCGGCCTGAATGTAATTTTTATATCTTTTTTAACGGTCGTATAATTTGGAGCCGATGCAGTCGCCGTAATTACTACTTGTCCTACAAAATTCCTCGGAATAGTTACATTTCCCTTACTGTCCACCTTTATATTTATCTTGTTTGACTTATACTTAATCGTTCCATGGGCAGCTTTCAAGCCAAGTCTAATCACCTGAGCCTTGGCAGATGACACCCTTGTGTATCCTGTCACTCCGGTAATCTTATTATTTGCCTTGTTGATTTTAAATGTACTTTTCATGGTGCCGGCATAGTAATCACCCTTAAACGTTACGGTTACCGTTGCTACTCCCGCATTAACATTGTTTTTATAGCTAACATCATAGTTATTAAATTGATTAATCTCTCTGTTTTTTGAATCTAAAACCTTAACTTTTGGCTTCTTGGCTTTTCCGTCATACACATATGAATTATTTGCAAGCACTATAGTTGTAGGCTTATATATACATGTTTCTTTAAGCGTCTCATGACATTTTGGATCAGTACAAACTTCAAGGATGTATCCAGCACTATTCGGTCTCGCTCTTAAAATGATGTTTTCGACGATATGTTTGTGCTCTATCGACTCCCATACTGCATTATACTTACCATTGTCATCCGTATCTGTAGGTTTGCATACATAATCAGGTGCAGCTTTCTTTGCAGAAGCATCATTAGTAACTGCTGCTCCATCACCAAAAATGACATTTGCTCCTTCTAAATCCACGCCTTCCCAGTAATAATATCCTGTCTTTTCATCCTTCTGCAGTTCAATACCCGGCCATGCTTCAAATCCATTTTCCATTCCCCAGAAGTCATCGTTATCTTTCCATGCCCACGCATATACCTTATCCCACTTTGTCTTTGAATTATCAAAATATACTCTCTCTTTATCCACTCCGTCATTATACAGATTTTTGTCAAAGTTGAAATAAGGCCATAATGATATAAAACCATATAAACTTCCATCTTGTTTATATAAAGATTCATTCGTAACATCATATTTGATTTCATAATATCCGCCGGCGCTGTTATACACTGCATTAACCAATGTTTCCACAGGCGCTGAACTTGCATCACCTACATAAAATGCCGGCTTATATCCACGTCTTGGATACGCTCTTATAACAATGCTCTTCACATAGTTCGGAAGTTCAATGCAATGTGTATATGTAGCTACACTTCTGTTACCTTCGTCATCATAATTATACAAAGGAATGTAATCATCCTTTGAAATCGTATACTTAGTTACTCCGTTCCAATATATTTCAAACTCACCTTCCGGGTAAACAAATCTGTCGCCCTCTTTTACCTGAGCATACTCTGCCACATAAAACTTTGTATTTTTAACTTGCGTAGCAAATTCACAGAAAAAACTTACCCCACCATTTGGAGTAGTTTTCCCCGGCTTAAGATTATTTGTATTTACAGTGTATTCAAACATATAACAATCAAAAATATTATTATATACAATATTATCAGCGTATTCGCCATTCTTTACTGCATCATATACCCTTACCTTTGGCACGAAGTTTTCATCACTCGGATGAAGTCTTATAACAATCTTACGCGTTGCTTTTAAAAACTTTGTTTTGCATAAATCATACAGTCTGTGCCCATCTTCGTAAACATGGGTGAATTCTTTATCAGTATTAGGAATAAATTTTTTTCATCATAAAATACTTCAAAAGAGCCACAACCATCCGCTGTGTATAGAACACCATCATCATATGATTGAATATTACCAAGCTCCAGCTCAGCCTTTCCGGCTGATGTATCATATACAAACTCCGGCGTGAATGTAACCATTCCAAATGGCTGCTCGTCCGTAATTCCCAGTTTTTCATCTGAAAAATAATATCTGTAAATATATAAATCTTTATTTTCATCATATTTGATATTATCAACATATGATGAATTATTCTGTCCATCTGACAATTTAAGCTTTGGTGCATAATTATCATCCGGCACCAAGTAAATATCAACACATTCCGCTGTGTCCGGTATTACAGATAAAGTGATTCCCGGCTGAATATAATATCCTTTATCAGAATCAACATCTTTTATCGGCCCAAGCACTTCTTCTTCACGAGGGATATAAGGGGTCATTCCGTTCCATTTGACATATACCTTACCATGAGCATAACCAAATTCGTTCTGATCCCACGCTTCGAAACCGTTAATACTTATTGATCTTACCTTCTCCAAAAATACCCTAAGTATTTTTGATTTTTACAAAATTAACATGTGTCACAAACAGATAATATTATATCATATATCCTCAAAAAAAACTTACAAACAAATTAACCAAAAAGACACCCTGTTATTCGTGCACTATGCAAAAAAATCACCGGTCAGAACCAACCGGTGATTTAAAATACTAATTTAAAATATTCAATTATCCTTACCTATCTTTATTTATGTCCCTTACAGATTTTCTAATCATAACCTCAACCGGCAGCTTCATATCGTTGGCCGGAAGTTCATGACCGTTAATCATATTCATAATAGTGTTGACCATGACAACCGCTTTAAGAAGAATATCCTGTCTTACAGTAGTAAGGTATGGTCTTACAACCGATGCATAATTGACATCATCAAACCCAACTATCGATATCTGATCAGGAATACTTAAGCCTTCATCCTGGAAAATACTCATCGCCTGCACGGCATATTTATCCGCCGCAAAAAATATTGCCGAGTAATCATTTGTGCCATCAGCAATTGCCTTAGCCATATCTTCCATCTGCTGTTGTCTTTCTTTTTCGTCACTGCTAAGGATTGGCATTGAATCGATATCAAAATCAATTCCCACTTCCCCAAGAGCTGCTTTTACGCCCTTAAGTCTTGCCATCTCACATCCAATGTGGTCATCTGCCACATAAATGATGTTCTTGTGTCCCATTTCAAGCAGATACTTTGTCATTCTGTATCCGCCGCCAAAATCGTCTGTTCCTACATTGACAAAGCCATTAATATCCGTGTCGAAATATCCGTCACAAGTTACGAACGGAACCTTAAGCTTTTCTCTTAAGATATCGTAGTCTTCTTTGCGGAATCCAAAAAGCAACAATCCTGCCACATTCCACATCGCAGACATTCTGATTACTTCATTAACATCACTGGTGTTATGTAACATTGTAAAATAGCCTTTTTCTCTTATGCTCTCGCCAAGCCCCGCCATCATCTCACTGATGAACGGATCCTGGAGCATCTTATCTCCGTATTTAATCTTGTTACAAAACACTACAGCAATTATCTTTGAACTACTTTGTGCCAACAGAACCCCCGCCATATTAGGCACATAATTTTCCCTTTCAAGCACCGCCTCAATCTTCTTAACCATCTCAGGCGAAACCCTTTTTTTCTTACCGTGAATAACATTTGACACTGTAGTAGGGCTCACACCGAGTTCCTTCGCAACATCTTTAATTCTAACCATAACTACTTTTACTATTTATCCTTGTTATTTTACTTTTCCTTTTTTGGTTCGACATAGTCAAACTCGAATACCATACAGCTAAGTGGCGGTATCTTTAATGTAATAGAATAATCTTTATTACACCATTTCTCAGCCACCGCCTCAACAGGCTCTGTATTAATGGTATTGTATCCGCCAAACTCGGCGGCATCCGAATTAAGAATTTCCTTGTACTTTCCTGCACATGGAACCGGAATCTTATATGAATCATGCCACATTGGTGTGAAATTGCAGATAAACAGAAGCTGCTTTGACTTTGTCTGTCCTCTTCTTACAAATGACACAATACTTGTCTGGGCATTATCACAATCCATCCATTCAAATCCCATAGGATCATAATCGTTAACATACATTGCAGGGTAATTCTTATATACATCATTTAACGCCTTAACCCAGTTCATCATTCCTCTGTTCTTAGGCTCGTCAGCAAGATACCAGTCAAGACTTCTCTCCTCTGACCACTCTCTCCACTGCGCGAATTCCTGTCCCATGAACAGAAGCTTCTTGCCCGGATGTCCGTACATGAATCCATATGCGGCACGAAGATTTGCAAACTTATCATCAGTAAGTCCAGGCATCTTCTCAATCATAGAGCATTTGCCATGAACAACCTCATCGTGCGAAAGCACCTGAATGAAGTTCTCGCTGTATGCATACATCATACTGAATGTAATCTTGTTGTGATTGAACTGTCTGAAATATGGATCCAACTTCATGTACTCAAGGAAGTCATTCATCCAGCCCATGTTCCATTTAAATGTAAATCCAAGTCCGTTAAGTTCAACCGGCGATGTAACACCTGCCCATGCAGTAGACTCCTCTGCAATAACCATGCAGCCAGGATCTCTTTCCTCAACAACACCATTGATGTGTCTTAACAACTCGATAACTTCAAGGTTCTCTTTGCCGCCATACTTGTTAGGAACCCACTGTCCGTCATCACGGCCGTAATCAAGATAAAGCATAGATGCAACCGCATCAACTCGAAGGCCGTCGATGTGGAACTTCTCAAGCCAGAAAAGCGCATTTGCAACAAGGAAGTTAGCAACCTCTGTCTTTTCATAGTTAAATACATAAGTTCCCCAGTGAGGATGCTCACCCTTTCTTGTGTCCGGATGCTCATAAAGCGGCTCACCGTCAAATCTTCCAAGTCCATTGGCATCCTTAGGGAAATGCGCAGGTACCCAGTCAAGAATAACTGAAATTCCATGCTGGTGCATGTAATCAACAAAATACATGAACTCTTCAGGAAGACCATATCTTCTTGTAGGTGCATAGTAGCCTGTAACCTGATATCCCCACGAACCATCAAACGGATGCTCTGCAATACCAACAAGCTCAACGTGAGTATATTCCATATATTCAAGGTACTCGGCAAGCTGATGTGCAAGCTCCTTGTAATTCATAAATCCGCCTTCGTTAGTATCAGACTTCTTCCATGAACCAAGATGAACCTCATAGATTGACATAGGCTTCTTGCGAAGATCAACTCTGTTATTCTTCTTTCGCGCAGTCATCCACTTTGAATCATTCCATTTATAGCTGTTAATATCCGCAACAACCGAAGCATTATTTGGACGAAGCTCTGAACAGTTGCCGTATGGATCTGACTTGTAAAGGATGTCTCCGTTTCTTGTCATAATCTGAAATTTGTAAACCGTTCCGGCACCCACTCTTGGAATAAATATCTCGTACACACCCGAGCTTCCGAGAATTCTCATCTGATGCTGTCTTCCGTCCCAGCAGTTAAAATCTCCGACAACGCTGATTCTTCTTGCATGAGGAGCCCATACCGCAAACAATGTACCCGAAACGCCGTCAATGGTCATAACATGAGCACCGAGCTTCTCATAAATCTCATAATGATTGCTCTCTGCAAATAAATGAAGATCCATATCGGAAATCACTCTGTCATATGAAAATGCATCTTCGGTAACAAGTGTTGTTCCGTCAGCATACTTAGTCTCCAAAAGATACTTATCATAAGTTCTGTCCTCCAGATAAGCACCAAAAAGACCTTCCCCCGTCATCCTCTCCATATAGTACTCATTCTCGCCGTTCTCATCCGTAATTCTTACGCTGACAGCCTCAGGACGGTATGCTCTTATAACCTGCTTGCCATCTACCATATGACTACCGAGTACCGCATGTGGGTTGTTACATTTTACCTCCTCTATTTCCTTGTATACGTTCCAGTCCGTACACTGATTCAACTTCTCGTTCATAAATCCTCCTGTCCGCTTTCGCTAGATAATACACTATATTTCCCTACACAAATCGCACATAAAAATACATATAACCATTATACAAAATTTTTTCAATTTATTCAACGAATTACACAGTTTCGCACCCGTTTTTTTAACAAATTTTCACGAAAAAATTCCATGCATAAACTGATGTACCAAAGAATGAATTTCGTTTTCATCACATCGTTCTTTGTTAACCAAAAGATAATAATTAAGGATACCCATGTAACCCATCGCAAACTGCTCCTGTCTTCCGTTCATATTGCCAAGTTCCTTGGCATTAGCCGTAAACAGATTTAAGAACAGCACGAAAATATCCTTGACATATTTCTCTATCGCCTTATGTGATTCGCTGTCCGGAGGAGAATATTCCATACTAAGAAACATATGAAATGCTTTCATATTCTTTCTGCTTGCCATGATATACTCAATATAAACCTTTGCAACAGTCTCTAAAGAATAAACAAGCCCTTTTCCCTCATCCACAGCCTTCATAAGTGCTTCCATAAATCCTTCGATTGTATCTTCCAAAACGTTTTCAAGCAGACCGTACTTACTTTTAAAATAATAATATAGAGTCGGCTTTGTCACTCCCGCTTTGGTTGCAATCTCCTGAACACCTACAGCCTCATAACCTTTTGCATAAAACAAATCAAGTGCCGTATCAAGAATATTACGCCGGTTGTCAACAATATCTTTGTCAGCCAATGTCATTCCTCCTTCCCATTCACTATACCAATCGGTATATGCCACAGTATACCAATCGGTACACACCTTGTCAATACTTTTTCTATGTGATATTATTTTTTCAGATTTTATGTATTTTTTTTAGTATGGAGGAAAGCCGTGAATCCGGAAAATATGATAGCAAACCCAAAAAACACAATAGCAGTACTTAAGAAATACGATTTCGTATTTCAGAAACGTTTCGGTCAGAATTTTCTTATCGACCAGCATGTACTTAACAAAATAATTAATGCTGCTGCCATCACCAAAGAGGACACTGTCCTTGAAATCGGTCCGGGCATCGGCTCCATGACACAATACCTCTTAGAGAATGCAGGTCATGTAATCGCCGTCGAAATCGACAAAGCGCTCATTCCTATTTTATCGGACACGCTCAAAGATTATGACAACCTCACATTAATTAACGAGGATATTTTAAAACTGGATATCAACAGGATTGTTAAAGAGCACAACGGCGGCAAGCCGATAAAAGTAGTTGCCAACCTTCCGTACTACATTACAACCCCGATTATAATGGGACTGTTTGAGTCAAACGTGCCGATAGACAACATAACCGTTATGGTTCAAAAAGAAGTGGCTCTTCGTATGCAGGCTGCACCGGGAACAAAGGACTACGGCGCTCTCTCACTCGCCGTACAGTTTTACTCAGACCCTTACATTGTGGCAAATGTTCCCCCTAACTGTTTTATGCCACGCCCTAACGTAGGCTCTGCCGTAATACGTCTTAGCCGTCTTGAAGAAAAGCCGGTTAAACCTGTCGATGAAAAGCTTATGTTTACTCTGATAAGAGCAGCATTTAACTGGCGAAGAAAAACACTCGTTAACTGTGTTTCATCGACGCCGGAACTCGGCGTAGGCAAAGATGACATGGTACGCATCCTTGAAGAAGCAGGACTTAGCGCGACAATCCGTGGCGAGGCACTTAGCCTTGCACAGTACGCACTGCTGTCCGATAAGATTTTAGAACACAGACAATAAATAAATATAATTATCTTAGATAAGAATCTTAGATAATTATATAAAAAAATAAAGCCTGCAACACACCTTATAAAAAATGTGTTAATGGCTTTTTTATATTTAAATCCACGCATCATGTTTTGAAAATGCGTCACAGACGTTACCTATGCAGTTAACTCGGCCCAGGCAACCTCACGGCACACAGGAATTCTTACTTAGTGCTGCTACGTTCCCGTCCTGACACGGTTCGCAAGCTCCTGTTGCGTAAGACCCAAACGTCAACACCACTTACATAGGGCTGCTCCACAACTAACATCCCCGAGACATGATATCACCCCTGCTATAGCGGATTGCAGGTACAGGGCACCGCTAACTCCCCGGCTGCGCGGAAATCTTATGACATATTTATTATTCTTTTTGGTTTAATTAGTATATAACAGATTTGAAACCATGTCAAATCATAATATTTTCCCACAGTTACAAATTGTAATCACAGACAAAGTGTCATATAATTTACACAGTTTATAATACCTTTGCAATGAAAGGATTTACCGGTAATGCGAACTTTATACACCACAGACAGACTTCTTTTAAAAATTCTTGACGAACGCAGTGCCACAGATGTGCTCGGATTTTATAATCTCAACAGAGACTATTTTGAAGCATGGGAGCCTGACCGGGTACCCGGCTTTTACACCGAAGAATTTCAGAAAATGAATTTGGCATACGAATACTCACAGATAAAAGAGCACAAAATGCTAAGACTGTGGATAAGCGAAAAGTCTGCTCCTGACGTTATAATAGGCTCCATATCTTTTTATAATTTCATCAAGGGTTCGATGATGTCATGCCAGGTCGGCTACAAAATCGACCGCTACAAAACCGGCAACGGGTACGCCACAGAGAGTCTTGACCGTGCCATAGATATCATTTTTGGCGTATATCACATGCACAGAATAGAAGCTTTGGTTCATCCGGACAACAAAGTATCCCAGCACATACTGGACAAACTTCACTTTGTATATGAAGGCTGCGCCCGCTCAAGCGTAAAAATGGACGGCATCTGGAACGACCACATGCGCTACGTCCTTATCAACCTTGCCGACTGATGCCGCCCACATCAGTTCCATAACCTTTTTCTACTTCATATCAATATCCATATACCAGTATCCAAACTCACCGTAGCCGGGATTCTGCCTGCCTCTAATGCCTTTAAAATTGCCAAAACCGAACATCCCGGCCATGAACTTCTCACGGTCACGAAACATCCCCGGCACGCCAAGCATACACTTAATTCCCGCAACGGTTCTTCGCCTTGCAAATATCAAATGTCTGTACGTGTAGTAACCATGCAGCAAAAAACTGTTGCTTGCAAGCTGCCACTTCTCCATAGGAAACATTCCGATATCCTGCGGATCAAACTTGACGCATTCAATAATGTCATCATCCTCAAAAGGATACATCCCGGGCATTCTTGAAAATATTCTAGACAACGCATCACTCATAGGCTCATCAGTCACAAGTGTATCACCAGTTTGTGTAGCATCGGTTTCTATATCATCATTTTGGTTTTCTTCACCGACAGTCTCTTTACTTTCAATCCCGTCACATTTAACTCTGTTGCCGACAGCATTATTTACATTCGCAAATCCATTCTCGCTAACCACATCATCGCTTAAATTCACCTCTTTGCCGGCACCGACAGCACCACCGTTTCCAGCACTTACACCTATTCCAGCACTTGCGTCAGAATTTATCTCCTCATTTATCTCACTCACTACCATACCCATTGTATCTGCGTCATAATGATTCTTCACCCCGGCATCTGCAGCCTCGACTTCCTGTTCTGCCTGCGCATCACTGTCTTCCTTAAGATATTCTCTCACATCATACATATCCACCGGCTCACCGTTAATCTCCAACACTCCCGCAGGGTGACCGGCATCTCTGTATGGCTCATGCATCACAAGACGGCGAAGTACAATCGGCTTGTCATCCCACTGTGAACCATAGAAGCGGTCAAGCGTACTGTACGCAATAACACCACTCATCTGCTCGATATTCATTCCGCTCCCAAAAACATTATCCACGACCGTAGATGCACAAAAGTCACATATGCCGTTATAAAATCCGGCTTGCCCCGCCTCAACCAGGATTATATCGGCACCGTCCCTGTAGAAGACAAACATCTTAAGTGTCTCGCCCATGGCAATTCCGCCCTTGATATTAACAGTCATACGGCACTTCCCGACCCTCGATTCAATCCGGACATATCCGGCATTGGTAGACTTTACTCCCCTGTCATAGTTATATATGTATGAAATCCATCTCTTATACTCGCTCACCTATACTCCTCCTACTCTTTGCCTTACAGCCTGTAAATATATTTTTCCACAGCAAAAAACCGGGCCAAAATATATACTCAATAATTATATATATTTTAGTCCGGTTAAAAATATTCCTATTATTCACTAAACCGTTGTAGTAACGTTAAACCCATCATCCACAGCCTGCTGTTCATCAAAATCATCATCCATATGCATAAGCCAGATTCTTGCACGCTCACTCCTTGTAAAGTGTGAAAATGCATCCTTAAGCTCCTCATAACTTGTATGACCCTGTGTCTTTACCGAACAGACTTCGTGGTAAATCTCATCATAAATTCTTGTTCTTGTTATCCGGTCTTTAACACCGGCACTGTCGCCACCGTAATAAATATTATACCTGCCCGTCGATACAAGCTCTACCGACCAAGTTCCCGATATCCCGTTAACACTCAGATTATCATCATGATCATTTTCCTCAAAAATATACTCCAGCTTGTAATCATCGCCAATTTCTATCTCATCCCATCTGTTGATGTTAAAATAATACTCATCTTCACCAACCCCCTGGGCTTTTAGAAAATCCACTATTGAAGCATTAGGAAAATGCACCCTTATATGCGATGCACATCCGTCAAAAACTTTGTGATACAGATACGAGACTGCCACCGCTAACGAACCAGCATGATCGCAATGAAGATGTGTTATAAAAAAATGAACATTAGCCTTACCGTCAAACAAACCTACATCCCGAAGCTTTGCAAAAGCATCGAAGCCACAATCAATTACAATCAAATCCTTACCTGCTTCCAAGTAAGCACATGTATTGGACCGTTTAGTTGCAAAGCCGTCGCCATTCCCGACAAAGCTCAAAATACTTTTCTTTTCCATTCTCAAAAGCTCTCCCAGTTCTCAAAGCTCTTATCAACATCCTCATCCACATCCGCACTGTGTCCAAGTACATCCGCATCATCATCTACAAGCTTACCAAAATCCTCATCACTTGCATAAACCGTCGAATTATAATCCGGCATACGCTCGCCCTCTTTGTTGTATCCTTTTATCTCATTGTTGATTGCCATCATCTTGCGGTCAAGATAACCCGCAATCTCCGCACATTCCTTCAATTCCTTTTTAATAGACTCCGGCGCATTGCCCTCAAACTTGTAATACATCTTATGCTCAAGGCTTGCCCAAAAATCCATCGCAATTGTTCTTATCTGAATCTCGACTTTCGTCTCAATCGCATGCCCCTGCATATAAACAGGAACAGACACTATCATGTGATAGCTTGCATACCCGTTTTCCTTTGGAAACATTATATAATCTTTAATCTTAAGCACCTTAATGTCAGCCTGCTTTTTAATAAGCCTTGCGATATTATATATCTCCGACTCAAAGCTGCATACAATTCGTATACCGGCAATATCATTAATGTACTTAACAATATTAGGGACGGTAAGTTCCCTGTTATTGTGATCCATCTTCTTAGCTATACTCTCAGGAGTCTTAAGTCTTGAGGTTATGTGTTCAATCGGATTATAATGATTGGTCATCATAAACTGATTACTCATAATCTCAAGCTTGGTATTAACTATCCTAAGTGCAGAATCATACAAGAACATTGTGCGGTTCCAATCCTCCGTCAAGTCGTAAAAAACCGGCAGATTCATAACACTACACCTTCTTCTCCTGTCAGATTATATTAGATAATAACCTTTTTGTAATTGCTGAGTATCTTTCCTACATGGAACATCTGTGCCATCTCAACAAGTGCTTCCTCGTCATATTTCGGACTGCGGATATATTCATTAAGAGCAGCTCCAAAAACAGCATCATTGATTGAATTACGGCTTCTTAAAATATCACAGATAGTTCTCTCTAAGCTGTATGTCTTAACACTGTTACCAAACTTAGTCTTAACACTTACAAGACCAACATCCATCATATCTTCTTTAATAGTATAAACCTTAAGCCCTCTGTCCTTTAATTTTGTAGGGTTGATTCCTGTCTTAACAGTAACAGAAACAGTATCATCAGGAACCTTCTTAAGGAAGCCGTGAAGTCTCATAGCTGTCTCATGAGAATAAATAATTCCCTTGTACTTAAGCTGTGTTCTGAAAAGGACATCATCCTTTCCGTTCTTTCTAAGATATACACCACGCTCAAGCTTGGTAATCTTACCCTGGTCAAGAAATTCCTTGATGTATGCTCTTGGAATATCTGCCTTTGTAACAGCCTCTGTTAATAAAAATCCATTATACTCATCCATTAAACTTTCAATTTTAATCTGGTAATCCATCTCTTTTAATCTCCATTCTGTTCATCATTATTTGCTTCTTTTTTGCAACATATTTTCAAAAATAATTACAATACAATTCCGTTAAGCTCGCAAAGCTTTCTTGCACTCTCAACCGAATCAATGCCCGTCTTATTCTTAATAGGCGCAAATTCATGTTCTCTTACAACCTCGTAAGGCAGACAGTCAGGGAACAAATGAATCATATCAAGAATAAGTGTCTCAAACTTGTATCCGTTAGGCTCCTGTGGCTTAACATACTCACCCGCTGCACTAATGTATGGAATCTTCTTCTCAACTCTGTGAAGCGGCATATTCTCTCTTACAACCCCAAGAAGTTCCTTAGTGTTAAAGAGGTAATTAAGTATAACTCCAAAATTATATGCAGGATCGCCTTTCTCATCCTTTGCCTGCATAAGCTCAGGTGTAAGCTCATAATACTCAACTATCGAAGGTCTGCCGTCCTCAAGACACATAACGCCAACCTTCTCGTCCGGCGCAGCCTTTCTTACAACCTTTGCACCACTTGTGAATCCACCATCCACAACAGCACCTATAAAGCAAGGATCACATATACGCTGAAGCACATTATCAACCGCAAAAACATTAAGCCATTCAATGCCCTCACGCTCAACAATATCCGCAATACCTGCACTTATCATAGATGAGAACCATCCGCCATTACCATTCGGCGATGTAGCGATTCTGTAAGGCTCCTCCATGTAAACCTTACCCGAATAATCACAGGCAGGTGCCATCTCCTGCTTGAAGAACTTCACATAATCCCCGTTATATCCAAAGAAATTATGCTCATTAAAGAACTTAACAGTAACATCATGGTTCTTATCACTTGTCATAACAAAAAGGTACACCCAGTTACCTGTCTTATTAGTCACATCCATAAGATTCTCAATAAGTCTCTGGAAAATGAACACGTCCTTTGTAATACCAATATTGTACATACCCTTAGGATCATCCGAACCAAGTCTTGTTCCCATACCGCCTGCAAGAAGAACCGCAGCAACCTTTGAATCCGTAATGACGTTAAGTCCTATCTCTTCAAATCTGTCACCTTCGCTCTTAATCTCATCAAGCTGCATTGCCTTGATAGGAGTAACCTCACCCTTTGGCACAACAGACGCATCACCACTACAAAGTCTAAGCACAGAAAAATCCGTTCTGTCTATCTGTTCTAAAAGCTCTGCCTGCTTATCCGCAGAAAGTCCGTTAAAACCATCCAACACATGGGTCTGTCCCAAATCATTAAGCTTATCAAATGCTTCGTTATAATTCATCCAATCATTCTCCGTTCTGTAATTGCTGTTTGCACTGCATATCTACCTAATTATACCATCCGGTAGCTCTTATTTCAACAAAAAGGCGTTACCGAACCAGCCGTGACACCGCCACGATACCGCCTGTAACGCCTTAATGCAACGCAGATTATACAAATCCACAAACACGAATCTATATAAACTACTCCCCCACACTTAATATATGCAGGAGCGCATGTTAATATTCCAATTATTCACATCTCCAGTTGGTGTCTCGTGGCAGATAAATCCCTGCTACAAAATGATTATACATCCCCTTCAAACATAAGTCAAGCTTTCGTGTTTGAAATTTGTTTATTTGTATATTGTGACCAAAAATAAAACGCCTCAAGAGATTTCTTTCTGTATATTGAGAAGGATATTAAGAAATTACAGAAATTTATCTCTCTTGTGACGCTTCGATAAAATTTATACCATTTTTTCAGAAAAAAATCAACTATTTATTATTTTGTATAGCACGAACGACACGTTTTACGACACGAACGGCACATTTTAGGAACTTTAGTTCTAGGTCTATCCCGTTATGGTCTCAAGGTCGTTTGTTCACTATGGCACCTTTACTCACTATATTTTCATATATTATTTTTTAATTTTTTCTCTAAAAAAAATAAAAAAGCACCCTCACAGGTGCGAAAAATATAACGAAAAATATAAAACAATATAAAACAAAAAACGCGAACAGAGATTCCAACTAAAAAATGAGAAGGATATTTTTTAACAAAAAACGAAATCTCTTGTTTGCGTTTCCTTGTATGTTATAACATTTTTGTGAATAAAAGCCAATGGGAAGAGGGAAAAAAATTTATTAAATTACCTATGCCTTAGGTGTTGCATACTTAACATCCGAAGCAGACCATTTAGACCATGCTCCGTTTACATATGCAAGTACCAGCACTCCACATTTTGTTCCATTTGTAAGTCCTGTAATTGTATAAGATGTATCTGCTACATCTGCAATCGTAGTATAACTTCCATCAACACACTTAAATACCCTATACTTACTTGCTCCACTCATTGCATCCCAGCTTGCTGTTATCTGTCCCGATCCGGCTGTAACCTCAAGGGTTGGCGCGCTTCCTGTTACTACAGGCGTTGCATATCTTATATCTGACACTGACCACTTTGACCATGTTCCATTTACACACGCAAGCACCAACACTCCATATTTTGTTCCATTTGCAAGCTCTTTTATAGTAAATTCTGTTCCTGTTGTATATCCCTCTGTTGCATATACCCCATTCAAACATGTAAATACTCTGTAATTACTTGCTCCGCTCATTGCCGCCCATTTTGCTGTTATCTGTCCATTAGCCACTTCAAGCGTTATTCCAGGGACTGTATCATGTGTTACAGGTGTTGCATATTTGATATCTGAAGCAGACCACTTTGACCATACTCCATCTACATAAGATAACACCAATACTCCATACTTTGTTCCACTCTTAAGTCCTGTAATTGTGTAACTTGTTGATGTTGTGTATCCCACTGTTGTATATACTCCATTCAGGCATGTGAATACTCTATAATTACTTGCTCCGCTTACTGCACTCCATTTTGCTGTTATCTTTCCGGCTCCGGCTGTTAGTGTAAGTCCACTGTTTTCTCCCGATGCCACTGGTGTTGCATATTTGATATCAGCTGTGCTCCACTTTGACCATGCTCCATTTACATATGCAAGTACCAGCACTCCGTAGTTCGTTCCGTTTTTAAGTTCACTTATAGTGAAGCTTGTTCCCGTTGTATATCCTGCTGTTGTATATACCCCATTCAGTGCCGTAAATATTCTGTAGTTGCTTGCTCCATTTACCACATCCCATGTTGCTTTTATCTGTCCATCTCCCACTGTAAGCATTGGTACAGGCTTTGTCGCTGATAAAGTAGTTGCATATTTAACATCCGATGTTGTCCACGGTGTCCATGCTCCGTTTACATATGCAAGTACAAGTACTCCATATTTTGTTCCTTTAGCCAAGCCATCTATTGTATAGCTTGTAGATGTCGTGTATCCTGCAGTCGTGTATGCACCATTCATCTGAGTGAATACTCTGTAATTTGTTGCTCCATTTACCGCATCCCATGTCGCTGTTATCTTTCCATCTCCTGCTGTAAGCTGTACCTGAGGCTTGTTACTACCTTTGATAACAAACTCCTTACTAACACTTCCCGAATACTCATTTTTAAAATTAACCGCTACTTTTCCTGTTCCAATTTCAACATTTCCGGAATATACAACATCATAATTATCATCAGATATAACTATTCCATTGCAATCTTTAACTACTACCGATGGTTTTTTTGCAGTTCCATCGTAATCATATGAATACTGCGATAATGTTATCTCCCCAATTCTGTTTATTACCTCATCTTTTAACTCAATACATTTTGTACAGCGTAGCTTCTTTTTTCCATCATCACTGGTTGTTGCCTTTTTTTCAACTGATTGTGTTACCCAATTATGCGAGCATACTTTATAGTTAGAAGTTGCTATAGGATATGTAGTTACAATTGCATTTATTCGTTCATACTCCTGTGTGCCTTGCGCTGCAAGTGTATGATTTCCAAAATTGCTCAAACATTTAAGAAAGAACGGATACGTGCTATACCCTCCCTGTTTATATACAGCATCCCATGTAGAATCCACATAATAGTAATAATATGTATCAGGCTTTACAATATTCCATGCATGTCCACCGCCATTACCGAGCCCCATCATTATTCTTGTGTCTATACCTGTTTCTAACAGCATTCTGTAAAGCAATGCCGAATATCCCTGACATACTGCTGTTTTATTCACCAATGCAGCATATGCTGTATACTTTAACATACTGCTATCATTAGAGTAATCATACACAATATTAGCACATATATAATCATATATAAGCTTAAGTTTCTCATAATTAGACTTACCCTCTAAATCAAGACTTTGTAAAACCTCATCTATTTTATTCGCAAGGATATCTTCCTGAGCTTTTGTTGTATAATAAGTCAAGCCAAATTTAAACGTGTATGTATACACAGATGAATTTTTTGAATATGAGACATTACCAGTCCATCCTCCAAAAGTTCTCTCAATATAATCGCCTTCATTACCAACACCGGTATGCTTCATGGCACCATCAATTATATCGCTAAAAAGTTTATTATAATCGCTGGATGTTGTCTTATATTGTACTGTAATTGTTTCATCTCTGTTAACCATACAATCTTTAACGTACTCAAGCATCTCATCAAACGTAGCTTCAGTATAAACAGGAGATGCCTTTAACAACCCACTATCAACATTTAAAACTAAACTTTTTAGTGCATCAATATCTTCCTGTGTCGCAACCTTTGCATATTCTTCCGACAGATATACAACAGGCTCTCCTACAACAACCTCATCCTTACTACCTGTATTTACAGTACCAACTGCCGCAATAACGTCTTGTGGCACCATTGTCAATACCATCATTATAGACATTATCAATACCATCAGTCTATTCATAAATGTTTGCTTTTTATACATACAAAATATCCTCCTTTTAAAGTGATTTTAAATTTATCTAAAATTAATTTTACTACACGATTCATTATCAATCTATAGAGCTCCACATAAAAAAACCCGACATTTTATTGTATATAATCAATAAAATGTCGGGTTACATTTCTTTAGATTTTATTTACCCAATAATAAATTATGCTTTAGCAGTTGCATATCTGATATCCGATACTGACCACTTTGACCATGTACCGTTTACACACGCAAGTACCAATATTCCATAACTTGTTCCATTTGTAAGTCCGCTTATCTCGAATTCTGTTCCTGTTGTAAATCCAACTGTTGTATATACTCCGTTTGAGCATGTGAATATTCTGTAA
>CACXFB010000036.1 GCA_902766825.1 uncultured Lachnospiraceae bacterium | reverse complement strand
TGCGGAAGATGGGACTTGAACCCACACGCTCGCAATGAGCACAAGATCCTTAGTCTTGCTCGTCTGCCAGTTCCGACACTTCCGCATACAGTGTTCTTTTCAGCTTATCTTTTTGACTTCGCTTCCCGCAACCTGCTTAAGTATAATATCATCTTTCCACTCATATGTCAACAACCTTTTTTGAAATTTTTTAATTTTTTTTATTATTTTATTTTTTTCCAAAAAAATACACAGTAACAACAATGTTACTGTGTATGAATATTGCCTTATATATTCAATTATGCAAGCTTAGACTTTGCAACTTCTGCGAGCTGTGCAAATCCTTCTGCATCGTTAACTGCAAGGTCAGCTAACATCTTTCTGTTCATGTTAACATCTGCTAACTTAAGACCATACATAAACTTGCTGTATGATAATCCGTTAATTCTTGCAGCAGCATTGATTCTGGCAATCCATAACTGTCTGAACTGTCTCTTTCTCTGCTTTCTTCCTGCATATGATGATGTAAGAGCTCTCATTACAGACTGCTTTGCAACTCTGTACTGCTTAGATCTTGCTCCTCTGTATCCTTTTGCTAACTTTAATACACGATTATGTCTCTTCTTTGCGTTCATTCCGCCTTTAATTCTAGCCATTGCTTAATATCCTCCTTAACGACCAACTCTTAGATATATGGAAGAATCTTCTTCATATTCTTTGCGTTTGTTGCATCTGCTATAGTTGCCTTTCTAAGATTTCTCTTAGTCTTTGTTGTCTTCTTTGTTAAGATATGTCTCTTATAAGCTTTGTTTCTCTTAAGTTTGCCTGTACCTGTTACTTTGAAACGCTTTGCAGCGGCTCTGCTTGTTTTCATTTTTGGCATTGTATTATCCTCCTTAAATCCTGCGCATATGCGCCTAAAATCTTATGTTAAAGTCTCTACAGTGAATTACTTCTTCTCACTTAAAAACATTACCATACTTCTTCCTTCTATCTTTGCAGGCTTATCAACTACCGAACAGTCTTCAACTAATGCATAGAATTCATCAAGTATACCCTTTGTAAATGATGTATGAGCCATCTCTCTACCACGGAAACGAAGTGTTATCTTAACCTTATTACCTTTTGTTAAGAACTTTCTTGCCTGATTAGCTTTTGTCTTAAGGTCATTGGCATCAATGTTAGGTGATAATCTAATCTCCTTTACCTCTGTGACATGCTGTTTCTTCTTTGCTTCCTTTTCTCTTCTGATCTGCTCGTATCTATACTTACCATAATCAGTAATCTTACAAACCGGTGGCTTAGCTGTTGGTGCAATCTTAATAAGATCAACTCCGGCATCCTGTGCCATCTTTAATGCTTCCTTGGAACTCATGATTCCTAACTGCTCACCATCCGAGCCTATAACTCTAACTTCCTTGTCTTTAATCTGTTCGTTGATAAATAATTCGCTAATAGTCGTACACCTCCAAATGCAAAAAAAATAGATAGCATAGCTATCCACAATCATAATCATCTTGTATAATAAAGCTCAACAGTCTTTATATTAAATGATGAAATATTAACCCGAGTCATCTGATTATGCTAAGGTGAGAGTGGATACTCTGCTTTGTTTTATGGCGAATCTTAATTCGCAACACACGTAGGATACCATATCCCACCATCAATGTCAACGGGTATTTTTATTTTTTCTGAAACAATTCATTTGCAATCCAAAATTCCACCTGATGAAACAGGGGGACGGTTCCTCGTTCCATTTTTGGAACGAGGAACCGTCCCCTGTTTCACTCTCAGGTAAACTTACTTAACCTTTATAGACTTAATTGCACTAAAGTCACCAAAAATCTTCTTGCCAGCCACTGTCTTGTATGCTCGAATCTTTACAAAGTAGGTCAAACCTTTCTTTAGACCTGTTACTGTTTTATTCTTTCCGGTAAGACTAATAGTCTTCTTGCTGCTTGTAAATGCCTTATTAAGTGCATAAACCATCTCGTAATTTGTTGCACCGCTTACAGCTGTCCATACAACCTTCAACTGTTTTGTTGCCGGAGATGTTACAGACTGAAGTGTTACAGTCTTCGGCTTGATTGTAAATGACTTTGTAAGTGTTCCTGTATAGCATCCTTTACCCTTAATTGTAACTGTTGCAGTACCAATATTCTTATTATTCTTATATGTTACTGTATAGTCAGTTCTTTCTTTAAGAGTACGACCATCCGCTCCCTTTACAGTTACAGACTGAGTAAGTGCCTTGCCCGTATATTCCATAGCGCTCTTTACAAGTGTTGCACTCTTTAATACTGCTGTTATCTTAAATGTCTTACTGAGTGTTCCTGTGTAATTACCTTTTCCGGTAACTGTTACAGTTGCTGTTCCAACACCATTATTATTCTTGTACGCTACTGTATAGTCTGTTCCAGCCTTAAGTGTAACACCATCTGCTCCCTTTACGTTTATCGTCGTCTGGGTAATTGCTTTACCGGTATATACCATAGAAGACTTTGCAAGTGTTATGCTCTTTAATGCTGCTGTTATCTTAAATGTCTTGCTGAGTGTTCCCTTATAGTTTCCTTTTCCGGTAACTGTTACCGTCGCTGTTCCAACATTCTTATTATTTTTGTAGCCAACAGTATAATGTGTTCCGTTTTTAAGAGTTACGCCATCATCACCCACAACCGTTATAGTCTGGGTAATTGCCTTACCTGTCCATGTCATGCTGTTTTTAGGAACAGATACAGTTTTTATCTTTCCTTTTATGATAAATGTACTTGTAACAGTTCCTGTATAATTTCCTTGTCCGGTTACTGTTACCGTCGCTGTTCCAACTTTGGTATTATTCTTATATTCAACTTTATAATCTTTGTTTTCAAGAACGTTTCCAAATTCATTTTCAACAGTTACCTCAGGTTCAATTGCACTTCCTGTCCACATCATCTCATCCTGCTCAAGGGACACACTGCCATCTTCGATACTCAATGGTAATATTTCAAAATCAACAGTCACTTCGCCTGTATAATCACCTTTTCCGGTAACAGTAGCAGTTCCTTTTCCAACATTGACATTGTTATCATATACGATATCATAATCTTCGCCTTCAATAAGTTCTGCACCATCATATATAACAGTTACTATTCCGTCTAAAGGATCTCCCTCGTTATATCTGATATCTTCTGCATCTATTATACTTATATTTTCACTTGTCAATTCATATGAAGGATTATCAGGGTCATCCGGATTATCAGGGTCATCCGGATTGTCTTCAACGACATATTCAAATATACTCGTATCTTCCTCCTTCCAACCTGCCGGTGCCTGTGTTACCACTGTTGCCACATCATATTTTCCGTCTTCTTCATTATATGATAACGTGTACCAATATGTTCCCTCTCCATCCACACTTAAATCTACTGTCTGCACTTTACTTGCATCATTAAATAATATATTCAGGCTTTCTCCTTCATATAAACATAATCCGTACCAGCCAGGATTATTCTCACATGCAACCATTCCGACTCCCGGCCACTCAACAAAAACATTATTATAATCAGGCCAAGCCCAGATTGATATACCATCCCACTCTGCCGGCTTTTCAACAAATACCATGTATTCCTTATCATAGGATACATTCGGACCATTTTCATCCATTTTTACAACAGTTCCGTCTTTTAATGTAACAGCCACTTCTACTATCTTTATGATGTTCCCGGTTCTTTATTAATAAAAAACTGTGTATACTCAATTCCGGCTTCATTAGAACCAAATTCATGATCTTTTGGAACATCTATAGAAAACTTATAGCTTTCTGTATTATCGCTTCCACCTGCCTCAAGACTCCATGTGCCAAGCGCTTCCCAATTATATTTACTACTGTTAATTACAAGACATCCATTTACTGCTTCCTCTGACTTATTAATAAGTGTAGCACTTATACTCTTCACGTTATTAGGATTCGTTATTTGAGCCAAATCCACCATCCAATTTGCTCCATCATCAATAAAGTCACTTCCTCCATCGTTGTCACCGGCATATGCTTGCGTTACCTTAGCCATACCTGAAAACATATTTCCCGGCAATCCGGTTACCACCATTGAAAGAGTAACTATTCCTACAAGTGCCCTTTTAATCAGCTTGTGCTTCATAATGATGCCCTCCTTTTTACATTGTGAAAATGAACATTCCACCCGAAAATTTTTATTTATATGAATTATTAAGACATTTCATATAAACAAAAAGACAGTACGCAATGCGCACTGCCACATAAATACATGATTACAAAAGAATTAATCTTTCGGCAACCGGCTGTCATACTTAACTAAGCTTAGACCCTTGGCTTTGCGTCATTGCTTTTCAACAATTTTGCTAAATATATTAAAGATGCTTTAAGTATAAACGAACTGTCTCAGCAAACACAATGCACACATCCTACAAAATTCTAAGGAAAAATTAGACATATCCGATAAGGTGAGTCATTAAGAACCCTCCCCCTTGACTCCAAAATAAAGCCGGGATCAGAAGCTGTTCAGCCATCATAACCAACATTCAAGGGTGGAATTTAACCTTGCAAAGTGGAATTTAGAATGTCAACTCACCTTTCTGAAACAACTTTGACTAATGCCGACATATCTACTATAATATTTTTATTATTTTTGTCGGAGGACTCTTATGAAACGTTTTAGTGTTAATGATTCTTTTTCAATAAAGGGTATAGCAATTATTTTTATGATTATTCACCATTGTTTCAGAACAGGTGCTGTATTATCCTTTGGAACACATAATATATTTTGTGATCCCTTGAAAAAATATCAGGTTGTTAATATTGCGGATTTTGGTAAATTGTGTGTTCCTATTTTCGCCTTTCTGTCTGGATATGGACTTTATCTTTCGTATATAAAAGCTGAAAACAAGCGAAGTTGGACAATTACTCATCTTATAAAAACACTTTCCGTCTTTTGGATTATTGTCATTCTCCAATGGTCATATTATCTATTGACTTCAAACAGAATATCATCCTTTTATTTTAAAGATGGAATTCCTAGTGGAATTATACACATGATTACTGAATTTTTCGGCATAGCTTCTATTTTGGGATTTAAGACTTTAGACGGTGGATGGTGGTATATGGGAACTGCAGTTTTCTTCATTATAATAATCCCATTTATATACTGCTTAATCAAAAAATCAGGTGCTTTTTCGATTTTCTGCTTTGCCTGTTTAATACCATATGTCCTCAAACTTGGCTTCATGGGTAACAACCCTGTTTCATTTTTCCCGATTTTTTGTCTGGGCATTCTTTTTGTTGAAACATGTGCATTTGACAAAATTGACGACACTTTTCAAAAAATCAAACAACAATCACTATTTCTATATATAGGATCTTTTTTGGTTAGTTTATTAATCGTGTTGTTATCTTATAAAACATACACAATACTTGAAATAAAAACATTTTGGTTGATAAAGTATTCCTTGATTCCTTTGATAATTATTATTTTCGCATTTCAATTTATTATCAAAATACCATATTTAAATAATATACTTTTCTTTCTTGGAAAACACTCGTTTAATATTTATCTTACGCACCTGTTTTTCAGGTCACAATTTAACGATTTTATTTACAGTGTTCACAACTGGATTTTGATATCAGCCCTTTTGCTTGCAGTATCACTGATAACTTCCATCATAATAGAAAATGTTAAACATTTTATTCATTACGATATACTTATCAAAAAAATAACAGCCTTTTGGAATGCCACATCATCAATTGAAGTCCAACATTGAAACAGTGGGGGGCTGAAACAGGGGGACGGTTCCTCGTTCCGGTTTTGGAACGAGGAACCGTCCCCCTGTTTCA
>CACXFB010000035.1 GCA_902766825.1 uncultured Lachnospiraceae bacterium | reverse complement strand
CTGTGTCATCCCTTTATCCATATATTCCATCTCACACAATTCATATTTTATCAAAGTTATATCATGTTTAACCGGATGCCTGCTACCGTTTTTGTACTCTATTGGCGTGATTCCGTGTGTCAGAAAGTCTTTCTTAGTGGCCTTGATTAGAGAATTAATTTTTCTGTCATTTGTCTTAAAGAACTTCCCTTCAAACGTTGAGTCCTTCTTATCTTCCAGTCTGCCACTCTTAATTGCCTGCAGAATTTTCTTTTCCTGCTCAAGCTGTCCGTCTTTCCTTCACATCCTTAATAATATCGACATTAATTAAACTGCCACATCTCTCTCCGACAGCTCCAGTGACAAACTCATGGAAAAGATTAAGAATGTGTATTCTATTGTTACAGATGAAAATAATGACATGAGGACCAGAGCTTTAGCTCTTCGATCTGTTGTTGAACGCTGTGTGTATGATAAAGAAAATGATGAGTTGAAGATTTTCTTTTATACTCTTGATTGATTTATAACATTATTATGCTATAATAGTGTTATAAATTATAAAAAATTATATTAGGAGTTGATATTATGCCACATATCGTACCTATAAAAGAATTGAGAAACACAAATGAGATTTCCGAACAGTGCCACTCTATTAAAGAACCTATATTTGTTACCAAAAATGGGTATGGTGATTTAGTTGTAATGAGTATGGAAACCTATGAATCACTGATAAATACTTCAAATGTAGATAATGCTATAGCAGAAAGCCTCAGTGATATAAAAAACGGAGGCCAGCCAATTGAAGCAAGGGAAGCACTAAGTAATTTACGGAGGAAATATTTTGAATAAATATAACGTATACATTTCTCGTCCGGCGTATAATGACTTAGAAGAGATATACTCATATATCTCTTCTGTTCTTTTATCACCTGATGCAGCACTTAATACAATCAATCAAATTGAGGAAGCAATACTAAGTCTTGAAACTCTGCCATATAGGGGGAGTATTCGAAGTATTGGTACTTTTGCAACTTATAGATATCGTCAAATCATTGTCAACAATTACATTATTGTTTACGAAATCAAAGAAGATACCCAAACTGTAACAATTCTTGCAATCAAATATTTTGCCGTCAATTTTTAATTCTGTAAAAGGCTGATATCGGAACCGTGGAACTTCCCCCCCAAAGATGGTCTGTTCAATAATAACTCAGCTCACACGCAACCTCACACCCGAACAGGTTCCTAATCAATGTGTTGATTAGAACTTCTCGCAAATACTTAACACTAAAGTTGACATGTATAATATATGAATCTATACTGAAGTAAAATACATACAAGGAATAAATAATATAATAGAAATGTTAAAAGAATATGGGATTGAATTGGAGATGTTAATATGATTAGCGAATATTATCTTAAACTATGTAAACTTGCTGAAGTGGAACCATTAGAGGACAGCAGAGAACAATATGAACGGATATGCAAAAAATTGGGTGATGAACCAAAAAATATTAAGATTCCTTGTATTGGATATGAGGATGATAGTTATATAAGCCCTATACAAGAAAAGTTGACGATGCAAGAGAGAGTTTATTTGCAAGCAAATGGCTATTTTAAATATTCATATGACGAAAAACACACTAGTCAACACTATTAACAAGGATGTATTATATAGAGTAATATCAAACAAAGTTTATTGTAGACGATGTAATACGTAAGTTTTTATAGGAGAGATGCTATATGATGTTACTTCCAAATGATGAACAAGAGAATATTTTAAAAATAATACGGATGATATCAACTGATATTGATTCTGGTAATATTTCCTCTAAAAAAAAGAAGGAATTAGAGGAGGAACGTGAACGTTTATATAAACGTTTTTTTGATATAGATCATGAAGTGAGAAATAACTGCAAAATAAAATTTGATTAATAAACGCCACCAGTCAAGTCATTGTTCCTGTGTCATCCCTTTATCCATATATTCCATCTCACACAATTCATATTTTATCAAAGTTATATCATGTTTAACCGGATGCCT
>CACXFB010000034.1 GCA_902766825.1 uncultured Lachnospiraceae bacterium | reverse complement strand
TACGGTTCGAATTTAATTCGAATGAAAATCTTTGTTAGGAATTTTCAAGGTTGTTTTACTGTTCAATTATCAATGTTCTTTGTTGTTTTTTCGCTTTCGCTTTACTGCGTCAGCGAGATATATGTTATCATGTTTTGTTCATCTTGTCAACAACTTTTTTTATTTTTTTTAAGATTCTTTTTTCAAACTCAATTGCAAGACATCTTATAATAAAAAATTCGGTTGATAAGAAACGGAGAAGGAGGGATTTGAACCCTCGCGCCGCGTTAGCGACCTATACCCTTAGCAGGGGCACCTCTTCGGCCTCTTGAGTACTTCTCCAAATGCCGAACTTAATCAACATATTTAATAACATATCCGACTACTTTGTTTTCTCATTTAAGAGTTGCTTTCATCAGACGCATTTAGTATCTTACCAAAATTATTAATTAATGTCAACACTTTTTTAAATTATTTTTTTCTCCATTTTTCATTCGTTACCGCCGCCATACTTTTACGAATACTTTTCTCGCCCTCCATTTTTCATTCGTTATCGCCGCCATACTTTTACGAATACTTTTCTCGCCTTCCATTTTTCATTCGTTACCACCGCCATACTTTTACGAATACTTTTCTCGCCTTCCATTTTTCATTCGTTACCACCATCATACTTTTACGAATGCTTTTCTCTCCCTCCATTTTTCATTCGTTACCGCCGCCATACTTTTACGAATACTTTTCTCGCCCTCCATTTTTCATTCGTTACCACCGCCATACTTTTACGAATAGTTCTAATAGTTTATTACCATTTGCAAATGGAACGAGGAACCGTCCCCCGTTTCACTACGCATGTGCCCCTTCATACATATTATTGCCTTCGCAGTCTATTACAACTATAACCGGCAAATCTTCAACCTCGAGCTTTCTGATGGCTTCTGTGCCAAGATCATCGTATGCAATAACATCTGATTTAACTATACACTTAGAAAGAAGTGCACCGGCTCCACCTACTGCCGCAAAATACACTGCACAGTTCTTCTTCATTGAATCAATAACCTCAACGCTTCTTTTACCCTTACCTATCATTCCCTTTAAACCTAAGTCTAAAAGTGAAGGGGTATACTTATCCATTCTTGTACTTGTTGTCGGTCCTGCAGAACCGATAACGTGTCCTTCTCTGGCCGGTGATGGGCCGAGATAATATATAATATTGTTATCAACATCTATAGGAAGCTTTTCATTATTCTCTATACATTCATACATTCTTTTGTGTGCAGCATCTCTTGCTGTATATACCGTTCCTGTTATATATACGTAGTCTCCTGCCTTAAGATCTTGCACCTTTTCTTTTGTTAATGGTGTAGTAATATGCTTTTCCACTTTAGTAGTCTCCTTTACTTTTGTTTTATAAACATTTTAACGTAAAGTTATCAACAATTTGTTTATAACTTACCCTCTTTTTAGTGAATAACCTATGTTTTAGGTATAAAAATGGGGTGTTTTTATGTTGATAACTTTATTCTATCGAATAAGATTATCCACTTTTTATTGTTTTACCCACATAATAACATGAAAAATAACATAAATATTTACATGCATAATCTCTTTATAATTTCTATATTATTATATCGTTCTTCTAATATGTCTGTTTACATGACAACACATATTTACTGCCACAGGAAGTCCTGCTATGTGTGTAGGATAAGTCTCTATATTGATTCCTAATGCTGTAGTCTTGCCTCCAAGGCCTGCAGGACCTATTCCGAGTGTGTTTATTTTCTCTAACATTTCATCTTCAAGCTTCGCAACGTATTCTGTTTCGTTGTGGCTTCCAAGTTCTCTTGTAAGAGCATATTTGGCCATAAGAGCGCATTTTTCAAATGTTCCTCCTATTCCTACGCCTACTACTATCGGTGGACATGCATTAGGTCCTGCTACCGCTACGGCATCAAGAATAGCGTTTTTTACACCTTCTATTCCATCTGCAGGTTTGAGCATATATACCTTACTCATGTTCTCGCTTCCAAATCCTTTTGGTGCCACTGTTATCTCGATATTTTCTCCCGGTACGATTCTATAATGAATGATACCCGGTGTGTTATCTTTTGTGTTTTCTCTTTCTATAGGATCTTTTACAACTGATTTTCTAAGATATCCCTCGTCATATCCCTGTCTGATTCCTTCATTGACTGCATCTTCGATGTTTGCACCTTCTATGTGTACATCCTGTCCTATATTTAAAAATACGACTGCCATACCTGTATCCTGGCATATAGGTATCATTTCATCGCCGGCAATCTTAAGATTCTCTTTAAGCTGTCCGAGTATCTCTTTTCCTAATTTATTATCTTCTTTGTCACATGCTTCGTATAATTTTGATTTTACATCCTGTGATAAAAAATGATTTGCTTCTATGCACATCTCTTTTATGTTTTTTGTTATTTCTTCTGCCTGTATTACTCTCATAATCTTTCTCCGTTTCAAAGTTCAAAAGTTCCTAATTTTCAAAGTTTTAAAACAATTACTATAGTCTTTAATCTGTAATAAGAGACTGCACCTTTGGTTACAGTCTCTTATACTTAAATTATTTTATACTATTCTGTATCGTTTTCATTATCAGCATTATCTGAATCTTTTTCTATTGCATCAAATAATCTGTCGAGTCCTGAATCGTTGTAAGATTCAATATCGCTGTCTGTCACATCTTCAAATGGATCTTCCTCTTCAGATTCATCAAATCCTTCTGATTCGTCATATTCTTCTGATTCAAATGATTCATCATCTGTCTGTGTATTGATGTCTGACAATCTTTGTGCCGCTTCTGAAGTCTCACCGTTAATCTCATTCTGATTCTTGGTGTCATCTTCTCTTACCTTTGTGAAACTTGCAACAAATATGTTATTCTCACTGTCTACGTTCATAAGCTTAACACCTGATGTGTTACGTCCTATGATTGAAATATCGCTTACAGGTATTCTTATGATAATTCCCTCGTTGGTTATCATCATAATCTCGTTCTCTAAGTCTACTGATTTTGCTCCTACAAGATTACCTGTCTTATCAGAAATCTTATAGCAAAGTACACCTTTACCTCCACGTCCCTGAAGTTTGAATTCTTCTATGCTTGTAAGTTTACCCATTCCTTTTTCTGATACAAATAACAGGTAATCTCCCTGAGTGTGAAGCTGCATTGATACTATCTCATCACCTTTATCAAGAGTCATTCCTCTTACACCCTGTGATGTTCTTCCTGTAGGTCTTACATCATTTTCATCAAATCTGATACACTTACCGAATTTTGAAACCATAAATATTTCTTTTTTCTTATTAGAATTCTTAACTTCGATAAGTTCATCATCTTCTGTAAGTCCGATTGCAGTAATTCCTGATTTTCTTATGTGTGAGAAATCAGTCATAGGTGTCTTTTTAACGATACCGTTCTTTGTTGCCATGAACATGTATCTGTTTTCTTCAAAACTTCTAAGAGGAATAATTGCTGTTATTTTTTCATCCGGCATAAGCTGCAACAGATTAATTATCGCAGTTCCTCTTGATGTTCTGCTCGCTTCCGGAATCTCGTATCCTTTAAGCTGGTATACACGTCCTTTGTTCGTGAAGAAAAGAATGTGATGATGAGTTGTTGTCATAAATAACTCTTCAATATAATCGTCCTGCAATGTCTGCATTCCTTTTATACCTTTTCCTCCACGGTTCTGGGCTTTGAAATTCTCATCTGTCATTCTTTTGATGTAACCAAGCTTTGTGATTGCGATTACTGTGTTTTCTCTTTGAATCATATCTTCCATTGATATATCAAATATATCGTATCCGATATGTGTTCTTCTTTCATCACCGTATTTATCGCTGATTGCAAGAATCTCAGTCTTAATTACGCCAAGAAGCTTCTTCTCGTCTGCAAGAATTGCTTTGTACTCAGCTATCTTTAACTGAAGTTCTGCATATTCATTCTGAATCTTTTCTCTTTCCAAACCTGTAAGAGCTCTAAGACGCATATCAACGATTGACTGGGCCTGTACGTCTGTAAGAGAAAATCTTTCTATTAATCTTTCTTTAGCTTCAGCTGTGTTCTTAGAACCTCTGATAATATTGATTACTTCATCGATATTATCAAGTGCTATAAGCAATCCTTCCAATATGTGAGCACGTTCTTCAGCTTTATTAAGATCGTATCTTGTTCTTCTTGTTACTACTTCTTCCTGATGCTTTAAGTAGAGATTAAGCATCTGAAGAATATTTAAAATCTTAGGTTCATTGTTAACAAGCGCAAGCATAATTACACCGAATGTATCCTGCATCTGTGTATGTTTGAACAAAAGATTAAGTACTACGTTAGGATTAACGTCTCTTCTAAGTTCAATACAGATTCTCATTCCGACTCTGTCTGATTCATCACGAAGTTCTGTAATACCGTCAATCTTTTTTGTCTTAACAAGCTCGGCAATCTTCTCGATAAGTCTTGCTTTGTTAACCATGTAAGGAAGCTCTGTAACTACAATTCTGCTCTTACCGTTACTCATAGGTTCAATATCCGTAACGGCTCTTACTCTGATTTTTCCTCTACCTGTTCTGTATGCTTCTTCTATACCTCTTGTTCCAAGTATAGTTGCACCTGTAGGAAAATCCGGTCCTTTGATTATCTCAAGAATCTCTTCAATCTCAGTTTTTCTGTCTTCCTCAACTCTGTTATCAATAATCTTAACAACAGCTTTAATTACTTCTCTTAAATTGTGTGGAGGTATGTTAGTTGCCATACCTACCGCAATACCTGATGTACCGTTTACAAGAAGATTAGGAAATCTTGCTGGGAGTACTGTAGGTTCTTTTTCAGTCTCGTCAAAGTTAGGAATGAAGTCTACGGTATCTTTACCGATATCCGCAATCATTTCCATGGAAATCTTACTAAGTCTTGCCTCAGTGTAACGCATAGCAGCTGCGCCGTCACCATCGACAGTACCAAAGTTACCGTGACCGTCTATAAGCGGATATCTTGTATTGAAATCCTGTGCAAGCTTTACTAATGCTTCATAGATTGAGCTGTCACCGTGTGGGTGATATTTACCCATTGTATCACCGACGATACGGGCACATTTACGGTGAGGCTTATCAGGATAGTTGCTAAGCTCTGTCATTGAGTGAAGTATTCTTCTCTGAACAGGCTTAAGACCGTCTCTTACATCAGGAAGTGCTCTTGCCGCAATTACCGACATGGCATAATCAATATAAGAGGTTTCCATGGTCTTCTTTAAATCAACTTCTTTTATTTTGTCAAAAATATTCTCGTCCATTCTTATCCTCCTATACGTCGAGATATCTTACATACTTCGCATTTTCTTCAATGAACTCTCTTCTTGGTTCAACTTTGTCACCCATGAGAGTTGAAAATGTTACTTCAAGTTCAGATGAATTATCTTCATCCATATTTACACGAAGAAGAATTCTCTTTTCAGGATCCATTGTTGTCTCCCAAAGCTGCTCTGCATCCATCTCACCAAGACCTTTGTAACGCTGAATCTTGTTATTCTGGTCTCTTCCTATTTCGTTCAAAATGTTATTTAATTCATCATCACTGTATGCATAATACATTTTCTTATTACGCTCAACTCTATAAAGAGGTGGCTGAGCCAGATATACATGTCCTTCTTTTATAAGTTCAGGCATGAATCTGTAAAGGAAAGTTAAAAGCAATGTTGAAATGTGTGCACCGTCAACGTCGGCATCTGTCATGATGATAATCTTGTGATAACGAAGTTTGCTTATATCAAAGTCATCATGAATACCTGTACCGAATGCGGTTATCATTGTCTTAATCTCTTCGTTACCAAGAATATGATCAAGTCTTGTCTTCTCAACATTTAAAATCTTACCTCTAAGAGGAAGAATTGCCTGTGTGGCTCTAGATCTTGCCATCTTTGCTGAACCACCAGCGGAATTACCCTCAACTATATATATCTCACAATTTCTTGGGTCTTTATCCGAACAGTCTGCAAGCTTACCGGGAAGAGCCATATTTTCAAGAGCTGTCTTTCTTCTTGTAAGGTCTCTTGCCTTTCTTGCTGCTTCTCTTGCTCTTTGTGCAAGTACTGCTTTATCGCATATTTCTCTTGCCACCGAAGGATTCTGCTCAAGGTAATATGTAAGCTGTTCACTTACTATAGACTCAACTGCTCCTCTTGCTTCTGAGTTACCAAGCTTTTGCTTTGTCTGTCCTTCAAACTGTGGCTCAGGTATCTTAATACTTACGATTGCGGTAAGACCTTCTCTTATGTCATCACCTGTAAGATTCGGCTCACTGTCTTTTAAAAGTTTGTTGTTTCTTGCGTAATCATTAAATGTCTTTGTTATGGCATTTCTGTAACCTGTAAGATGCGTTCCACCTTCAGGTGTAGTTATGTTATTAACAAAGCTGTACACGTTTTCGTTGTATGCATCGTTATGCTGCATTGCCACTTCAACATATACATTGCCTTTCTGACCTTCGCAGTAAATGATGTTGTCATACAAAGGCTTTTTTGTCTTGTTAAGATACTCGACGTATTCTTTAATACCACCTTCATAGTGGAATACTCTGGTCTTATCCTCTTCACCTCTTCTGTCCGTAAGAACAATCTTAAGATTCTTGGTAAGGAAAGCCATCTCACGAAGTCTCTGTTTAAGTGTTGCATATTCAAAAACAGTCTCTTCAAATATCTCTTTATCAGGAAGGAATGTTACATGTGTTCCTCTAAGAGTAGTTGGTCCTACTTCTTTAAGAGGGAACATTACTTTACCTCTTTCATATCTTTGAAGATATTCTTTTCCGTCCTGATGAATTCTTACTTCAAGCCATTCAGAAAGTGCATTAACAACGGATGCACCTACACCGTGAAGACCTCCGGATACTTTGTATCCTCCGCCTCCGAATTTTCCTCCTGCATGAAGAATTGTAAATACTACTTCTACCGCAGGAAGTCCTGCTTTATGATTAATACCTACCGGTATTCCTCTTCCGTTATCGGTTACGGTTATAGAATTATCTTTGTTAATGAAAACATTGATTTCATTACAATAACCTGCAAGTGCTTCATCAACAGAGTTATCTACTATCTCATATACAAGATGGTGAAGACCTTTTATTGATGTACTTCCAATATACATTCCCGGTCTTTTTCTAACTGCCTCAAGTCCTTCAAGTATCTGAATCTGATCAGCTCCGTATTCCTGCTCCTGACTCATTAATTTCACCATACCTTTCTTAAATTTCAATTTGTATTTACATGACCATTAACAACCTCGTAAGTTTTATCAATATTGAATCTGTTAGTCACAAATTCCTCTAAACCTGTACAGGTAATAATAGTCTGAGTATTTACTATACTGTTAAGCAGATGATTTTGCCTTTTCCTGTCAAGCTCCGATAAGACATCATCAAGTAACAAAATAGGTTCTTCCTTAATTCTTTTTTTGACAATCTCAATCTCTGACAGTTTAAGTGATAATGCCGATGTACGCTGCTGCCCTTGGGAACCAAACTTCCTTATATCAGTTTCTTTAATGTAAAATGATACATCATCTCTATGTGGTCCGCAAGATGTTGAACCCATGTATATGTCTCTTTCCCTGTTAAGAAAAAGTTTGTCCGCAAAATTATCATTACTCACATTGGCATCATATTTCATGCTTATGTCTTCGGTATTACCGGATAATCTGTAGTGAATATTTTTAACTATTTCACTTAATTCATTGATAAATTCCACTCTTGCCTTAATAACTTCTTTTCCGTAATTACATAACTGTTCGTCCCAAATATCCAGTGTGCTCATCAGACTCTGCGACTGTTCGCTCTTCTTATTACTGCGAAAACCGTCTGCAGATGAAATCTGTTTTAAAAGATTATTTCTCTGTTT
>CACXFB010000033.1 GCA_902766825.1 uncultured Lachnospiraceae bacterium | reverse complement strand
GCTTATGGAAGCGGCGTATAAGAATAAGGATAATATAAGAGATATGGTTGAGGAGATAGTAAGCACATATCATCCGGCGTGAGGATGGATGTTGTGTAGGGGAAAATGAGAAGTGAAATTAAAGCACTCCAAGCGCCCTGTAGGCAGTCGGCGTTTGGGGTGCTTTTTTGCAACTCTGAAATCTCTAATGAATGAGAAAATTTCCTCAGAGCTGAATTCGTTTTTTAATACCTTTATCTGCTACCTGTATGGTTCGTCCGGAAATGTTATTGCGTGTTTTTAATCCGTCGATTACATTTCTCATAACAGGTTTTTTACTTTCATTGCCTGGATATAATTTCATTCCAATGGGAATCTGGTTTGCATCAAGTAATAATCCAAGGCCAACAAGAGGTTCATGTCTGTTTTCTTTAAAAAATAAGACATAAAATCACCCTTTATTGTAATAACACCATAACACTAGAAAGTAAATGAAAAATAAAAACTTTTGTCAATTTTTTTACATAAGAAAAAGCCAGCAATTAAGCTGACTTGAAGGGGGGATATTTTTTAAGTCCTAAAGAATTATAGTGCTAAATCCGAAAGATGGGGATGAGTTAGGGGCTTGAATTCTTGACACTAACATTGAAAGAAGGTATCATTAATAAGTATATGATAGGATTGGTTGTGTCACTTGCCAACAATCTAAATTAGTAATATTTTGTTGGACGTTTTAATATATTTTATAATACTATTTATAAGGAAAATGATAATGACGATGATAAAAGAGTTAGTGGCTGCAATTGGGATTGTAGCTGTGGGAATGGGGATTATAGGCTTTAAGAAGAAGCCGGATTCAATTTTTAAGCATAATCAAGATGAATGGAATAAGATGGAGGGAAAGAGGGTGAAGTTTGTTAGAAATGATAACGAGGAAGAAAATGCGGATGGAGCCAGAGGACATCTTGAAATAATAGGAGGATGCGAATATAAAGAGGGAATATATGAAAAATATATCAAAAGAATGTTTGATATATTTATTAGTTTTTTAGGACTTGGTTTACTTAGTCCTATTTTTATAGTTGTAAGCATAGCAATTTATATAGATGATCCGGGACCGGTATTTTTTACACAGAAAAGAATTGGTCAGAATAAAAAATATTTTAAATTACATAAATTTAGATCTATGAAGATGAGTACACCTAGTGATAAACCAACGCATATGTTGGAAAAACCTGAACAGTATATTACGAGGATAGGGAAGTTTATAAGGGCACATTCTTTAGATGAGTTGCCTCAGATATGGGATATATTTATTGGGAACATGAGCGTGATTGGTCCAAGACCGGGACTGTGGAATCAAGATTTGCTTACGGCTGAAAGAGACAAATATGGTGCTAATGATGTTAAACCGGGATTGACGGGATGGGCTCAGGTTAATGGGAGAGATGAACTTGATATTGTAGAAAAGGCAATGTTGGATGGGGAGTATTGTAGGAAGATGGGATTTGTAATGGATGTTAAATGCTTTTTGAGAAGTATATTTGTTTTTGCAAAGGATGACAGTGTTGTTGAAGGGGTTGCAAGAAAAAAAGAGGAGAAGACTAAATGAAAAAGGTTTTAATTACGGGTGCTGATAGTTATGTTGGCGTAAGTTTTGAAAATTATGTGAAAGAGCATTATTGTGGAGAGTTGTGTATAGAAACTATTGATATGAGGGATGCTGGATGGAGGAAGGTAGATTTTTCTTCTTATGACATTGTCTATCATGTTGCCGGCATTGCCCATGCTGATGTTGGAAATGTAAGTGAAGAGACCAGAAAGCATTATTATTTAATTAACACGGATTTAGCAATTGAGACTGCAAAAAAAGCCAAGATTGAAGGCGTTAAACAGTTTGTATTTATGAGTAGTGCGATTATATATGGCGCATCAGCTCCTTATGGAAAAAGAAAATATATAACGCAAGATACTGAGCCGCAGCCATCTAATTTTTATGGTGATTCAAAGTGGAAGGCAGATAAAGGAGTTCGCGAACTTGCATCGGATGATTTTGTTGTCGCGGTTATAAGAACGCCGATGATTTATGGGAGAAACAGCAAGGGGAATTATCCTGTTTTATCAAAGATGGCAAAGAGATTACCTGTTTTTCCTGATGTGGTGAATGAACGCTCGATGATTTATATAGAGAATTTTTGTGAGTTTATTTCGCAGATTATGATTAATGGTATGGGTGGAATATATTGGCCACAAAATGCCCAGTATACTCGGACTTCGGAGATGGTAAAGATTATAGCAGAAGCTACAAAACATAGAATTCATGTTTCAAGGAAATGGAACTGGGTGGTGGGATTGGTTAGGTTAATACCAGGAAAACCAAGAGAACTGGTTGATAAAGCATTTGGGAATATGGTTTATGATAAGAATATGAGTCAGTATAGCTTTAATTATCAAGTGATAAGTTTTAAAGATTCTATTATAAGTACGGAAGGATAATGTTTGATGGAAAAAAGAGCGTTGCAATTGGCGTCGGTTGCATCAATGATAGATCAATTTAATATTCCGAATATAAAGGTTTTGCAGTCTCTTGGATACAGGGTTGATGTTGTTGCGAATTTCTCCAATCCGGGTACGATTACAGCGGAAAGATCAGAGAGTTTAAAAAAACGATTAAACGATATGGGGGTACGAGTGTTTGATGTTTCGATACCTCGTTCATTGAATTTGAAAACAATTTTATCAGCGTATCATCGTGTGAAAGATTTGATAAATGAGAATGGATATAGTATTGTGCATTGTCATAGTCCCATAGGCGGTGTAATAGCGAGAATGGCGGCGAAACATAAAAGGAAAGAGGGCTTGAAAGTTATTTATACAGCTCATGGTTTCCATTTCTATAAAGGTGCATCTTTTATGAATTGGCTGATATTTTATCCGATTGAGAAATTTTGTTCCAGATACACAGATGTTCTGATCGCCATCAATAAGGAAGATTATAAAAGAGCTGTTGATAAGTTTAAGGCAAGGAAGACAGTTTATATTCCGGGGATTGGGATTGATACAGAAAAGTTTAAGCCTGATAGTAGTGCAAGGGAAAAAATCAGGAATTCTTTGGGTGTTAAAGATGGTCAAACTATACTTCTTTCGGTTGGTGAGCTTAATAAAAATAAAAATCATGAATCTGTAATCAGAGCCATACAGGGAATGGATCTTATATATGTGATAGTTGGAAAAGGAGATTTAAAAGAAAAACTTGAGCTGGTTGCCAGGGAAAATGATGTTGATCTTCGTCTTATAGGATTTAAAAATGATGTGGTTGATTATTATAATGCGGCCGATTTTTATATATTGCCTAGCATACGAGAGGGACTTAATGTTAGCCTGATGGAAGCTATGGCATGTGGATTGCCGGTGGCGTGCAGTAATATAAGAGGTAACAGGGATCTTATATCAGATTGCTTGTTTTATCCGACAAATATAGTGGAGATAAAAAAATGTTTAACTAAAGTGTTTGAAAAAAAGAGCGATATGGGGGAAAATAATTTGCGCACCATTCGTTCTTTTGATTTGCAAACGGTAGAGAAAAAAATAAGAGAGATCTATATGGAGTGCGGTAAATAAAATGGTTTATACGGGTATAGGATTTTAATGTTCATATACTTCATTTCTTGCATATCTGTTCTTCAAGTTATCTGATTTGTTAAGAACTGCCCCAAGTATTCTGCATTTACTTTTTTCTAATTGTTTAATAACGCTTAAGGCCTCCTTGTAACTAAGGTGGTCTTTTTCTATTACAAGAACAGCTCCGTCAACATAAGGTGATATTATAGCTGCGTCTATTACATTGCCAAGCGGCGGAGTGTCAATTATTACATAGTCATAAAGTTCCCTTACTTTTTCTAAAAGGTATTCTAACGACTCGTCCTCAAGAAGCAATGTAGGACTTGGAACAGCGGGACCAGAAAGGATTATATCCATGTGATGAAGGTTAGAACGATATATGACACTGGTGTGGTCTACCTGATGCACCAGATAGTTGGAAAGACCATACAAAGGTACATCGCTTGATATGCTGTAATCTGTATTAAATGTTGAATTGCGAAGATCAGCGTCTATAAAAAGGACTCTTTTTCTTTCTCTTGCAAGTGTTCTTGCAAGATTTAAAGAGACAGTTGTCTTGCCTTCGTTAGGTGTGGCACTGGTCACAAGAATTGTCTTAATATTATTACCGCAAAAAGATATATTGGTTTTTAACGTCTTGTAAGCTTCCTTGCTAGATTCTTCAAGAATTTGAATCTTGCCAATGGTAATTTCCTGCATAGTTTTCGAAAGTCCTTTCTAAGAGGTTCTAGTAGTTTGTTAATAAAATTAAATCGTTCATCCTTGAATATTGGTTGATGTTGTTCTTCGAGTGGAATCTCGCCCAGTGTTGTAAGTCCGAGTTTGTCTTCGATATCGTCTTCACTTTTTAATGTATCATCTAAAAGATAAGAAATTATAATGATAAACATAACGAAAAATGTTCCGCCTATTGTCCACATTATAACATTTTTCTTTTTGTTTGGTGAAACCGGTCGTGTATCAACAACTCCGTCTTCAACCATTCTTGGTTCCTCGGCGAGCATTATCTCGTGAATCTTTTCTATAGATACTTTTGCAAATTCATCTGCTATCTCTTTTGACAGATATGGATCCTCATCTGTTACTGTAATATTAAGCATTCGTGTATCTGTGGGGTTAGTAATGCTGATTTCTGATACAAGTTCGTTGTAAGTGTAATTCAACTCAAGATTATCTATTACAGTCTGTACAACAGGCCGGCTTTGAATAAGCTGAATGTAGTCCTTGGTAAGGGAACTACCAATCTGAAGATCTGATATAGAAGTAATAGTATCACTTCCAATAACGTATAGCTTCGTTGTGGAAGAGTACTTTGGTGTTATGATAAAGATGTTAACAAATGCGGATATCATGGCAAAGAATATTGCAAATGCGATAATAACCAACATTTTGCGACGAAGTACTTTAAGTATCTCTGAAAGCGAGATTGTAATTTCATCCTGTTGTTGATTGCGGTTCATAAGTTAATTAACTCCTATTGTGTCCCGTATTTTTTTATCGAATAGTATCTGACAAGAAAATGAATCGCACAGATAATAATAAGAAATGCAAGCAGGAAGTAAAAAGAAGAGTTAACGCATGCATTTTGAAAATTTGTTACAATCCGTGATTCATAAGCGGCCTGCATATACAGGTTGTCAGAATCGCTGTATGTACCGTTTGAAAGTGTAAATATATTGCCGGTAGCGGCGTATAAAATGAATATAAGAAGAACAGGAACGGTTAGAAGCGCTGCGCTTATTACATACTGCAGGCGACGTAACATGTGCTTCTTTCTGTTGATTAGAAGGTTAAGTATCTCGATAAAAAGGATGAGTCCGGTAATTACTATTGCAAGTGTGCAGTAAGTGAGGATATCCATTCTTAAAAGATAAGTATTTCTTGCATAATCAAAGCTTATTCTGTCTGAATAATACATACTCACATTATATATCCATTTCTCTAAATTATCACTGGTAATAGATACAGAAAATAAATCCATATCTTTGTTAAAATTATCAACCAGATTTTTAAGGCTTTCATTAACGGTATTACTGTTAAATTTTTTATCCCCATATGTTATATAAGAATCCATATCGGAACGTATCTGGGAGCGGCTGAATCTTTTTGAGATTATATAGTCTGTAAGGCCGGCAACATCGTCTTCAATTAAGAATACTTTACTTTGAGTTTTCACATAATTGGCTGTCTGGCTGTATATGTATTCATAATATCCACTCTCGGTCATTTCCTTTTCAAAGTAGCTGTCATTGGCGAAGAAGAGTGTTGTAAGAGAGCAGGTTAACAAGGCAGACAGACATACAAAAATAAGGATTACTTTAAGAAATCCAAGTTTGTGAAATATAATTTTTTTGTTAATTACGATATATGATAAGGCAAAGAGGAAAAACAAAAATATGATTACTACAAACCATACAGAATTAACGTAATTCATAAAAGGCGAATCAACTTTGTTTATATCGTAAATTGAGAACAGGGTAGAGTTATCAGATGCTGTGGCAGGCGTGGCGTCGGTAGATTGTGTGGTATTGCCGCCTTGGTCTGCAGGGGAAATGTCTGTGCCGGTTTTGTCTGAATCGGATGTTTTGTCGTCGGGAGTTTCAGCGTCCTTAGCAGTTGCTGCATCTTTTTTATCTGTGTCATCTGCCTTCTTGTCTTTT
>CACXFB010000032.1 GCA_902766825.1 uncultured Lachnospiraceae bacterium | reverse complement strand
TGTTCTTTTAGGATTATAATTAGCATATTTAGTATAATTAGCAATCCATATATCACAATCCTCAAGCTGTGAAGTAAGAAGCTCATCTCTTAAAAAATATGCTCCGGAATAAATCATACATGAATATCCGTACTCTTTAACTCTCGCTGCAAATGCATTGCAATACTGCGTTCTCTGCTTTGGTGTAAGATTTGCATCTATGTATCTTTGAGCACCTGTTCCCGTATCCTCAACATCCATAACAATCGGCATGTTAATATCGTAATCCCTGAGATTATCAACTACAAACTGCGCTTCCTCTATAGCTTCCTTTTCTGTAATAGCCTGTGAGAAAAAATACACACCTATATGCTCGATACCCGCATTTTTTGCTCCTACAATATTCTGTGCAAACTTTGGATCAAGAGTGATTGTTCCCGAACTGCTAAGTGAACGGCAACCTATTCTTATAATTACAAAATCAATTCCCGATTTCTTAACCTTGTTCCAATTGATATCTCCCTGCCATTTTGAAATATCAATACCATCCAGAATAATCTTATCTGCAAAATCAGATTCATGATAGTATGTATTAGATGTAAGAATACTCTTTGTTGATGAAGCATAATTAACAGCTGTACCTGAAAGCTTAGTTTCCTCAACTGCAACTGCCCCCTTAACAGTTGTTGTATTCTCTGAATCATCACCATAAAGCTGCATAATATCTTCACGGTTAACCATCTTCTTATAATCCGGATCAAAAAGGTCATCTTCAGTAACCAAAACTCCGTTAATATACTCTTCTTCTCCGACTGACTGTACCCCATCAACACTTACACTGTCATCTGCTTTAACAGGCATAAGACCGGTAAATGAAAGTACTGTCGCCATAATAAATGATGTTGCTAATATATTCTTTATCTTGTGCATAAGTAAACTCCAATCATAGAAAATGATACATTCTATTTTATCATATTTTTTTAAGTAATGTGCACAAAAACATTAAATAAATTGTGTTTTTTTTGTGATAAAATAATAATTCAGTCGTATGTAATTCCTGAAATATAATATTATTTACTAAAAAAACAAAAAACTTCAAAGATTTTGAATTAATCTCTAAAGTTTTTCATTTATTTTTTCATTAATATCATTATTATTTTATGTTATTTTTTTCAATATTATTATTTTTAATAATATTGTTCAGTCACATTTTTCATTATTGTTCTGTTATATTCTTCATTATTGTTCAGTTACATTTTTCATTATTATTCTGTTATATTCTTCATTTTGCCGTTCTCATCAGAAAAAATAAATATCTTACTGAACACCAGATTAAGAATTCCCATTAAAACAGCACTTATAATCTTTATTTGAAGAAGAGGATATCCCTCTATATCAACAAACTTCCATATCAGAATCTCTTCAAATGCAAGAGTTACTATCCTGCTTATATAAAAATAATCCAACTGCACAATATACTGCTTTATTCCGTGCGTCTTATAATGGAATACCCTATTCTTGATTCCTGCATACATAACATAATTAGATAAAAGCCATGCAATAATATTTGCATTAAGGCTCTCCATTCCGTTTGAGCAAAGAAGCTCAACACAAGTAAAATTAATTATTGTGGTAAGCATTCCCCAAAAGCTGTATTGCATTATTTCAATAAATTTTTTCACGCAAAACCTCACTTTTCTTAATAAAGAATAATCTATTTCTTCTTTTCTGTCTTCTTTTCTGTTAACACGTAATCTATCTCTTTTTTTATGTTCTCATCAGCCTTATCATACGAGGTCTCTTTCATTTTAACAGCCTCTTCGTAAGTGATAAGATTTCTCAAATTAACTTTGTGATTCTCCACAGGGATATATGAAACCTTCTCTTTATTAAATACAGACTTGAGTACATAATAATCATATACGCCGCCCCTGTTTCCCGTAAGCTTCGTTATATTGGTGATCTTACACACACCTAACGTCTCACTGAAAATAATATCATTCTTCTGAAACACTATTTTCACTCCTGATGAATAATTTTTTAATATTATAGACTACCTTTAGTTGGATGACAAGTTACTTTTACGGACGGATTTCTCTGTTTCCGGTTTTGAGCCGTAATCTACCGGTCGTTTTCTTTTAGTCAACTGGTCACGGCGGTAAATTACTAGAGAGAACATGGTTATTGAAATTTCTCTAGTAGGCCCTGGCGACAATTTACTAGTGAAACAAGATTATTGTATTTTCTCTAGTAGTCCTCAGCGATAATTTACTAGTGAAACAAGATTATTATATTTTCTCTAGTAGTCCTCAGCAATAATTTACTAGTGAAACAAGATTATTGTATTTTCTCTAGTAATCCCTGGCGTAAATTTACGAGGAAAATATGATTTTTGATTTTTCTCTAGTAGTCCCCGCTTCGCATCACACATCATCTCACTTCGTGCGCTTCGCTTCTGCCACTCCTCACTTCGTGCGCTTCGCTTCGCTCACACACTCAGTGATGCGGCATTCGCCGCATCACTTTCCCTTTGCAAAAGCCACCGGAATTACGATCAAGCTCGTATCCGGTGATTTTTGCAAAGGGGAAGTGTATGTGGCTCATTGCTTACGCACAAAAAAAGCACCGACCCCGAAGCTCCTATGTCTTCAAAACCGATACCTTTAAGTGCGCGACCAGGGGTTCGAACCCTGGACACCCTGATTAAGAGTCAGGTGCTCTACCAACTGAGCTAGTCGCGCTTATTTGATTTTTCGTCTAACTTTTTGCTTCTCTGTCAGACGCAAGAATGATTATATATTATCTAAAAACAAAATGCAAGTACTTTTTTAAATTTTTTTAAAAAATTTTTCATTTCCTATTTTCGTAATATAATTTACTTGTATTTTTTATCTTCTTTGTTACAATTTTATAAAATATAAAAATTATTGGTTGACATTTGATTACCATTGTTGTAATTTAGAGTAGACAAATGATTACCTGTTCATTTTTATGGGTTTTTAGCGCTAATAATCATATTGTAAAAAAAGAAACATGTCATGCATAATTAACGAATTGTAACAGTTATTTGTGAAGGAGAAGCAAAATGATAGCAACATATATTCACGGTTTAATTGGTTTAAGCCTTATTGTCTTATTCATTTTATCCATCAGAAAATTATTAGGAAACAAACTTAGCAGAAAATTCATATATGGAATGTGGATTGCAGTTCCTGTTTTTTTAATAACTTTTCCTTTTGTCAGAATTCCTTTGTCTTTTGGTGGGAACAAAGGAATTACATCTGTATCTTCTACTGTGTCATCACTGATTTCTTCTAAAGATGAATACACAACTACTGAAACAGATAACACAATTACTGATTCAGATACTATCAATATGGATGCTGACAAGAAAACAAGTAATACAACAATTCAGTCAACAGACACAACTAAAAGCGATGCAACAATCAAATTAACCAATAATTCAACAAGTGATACTTCTGATAAAACAAAGGATGCTTATACACATAATTTTGCAATCAAATCGGATGATGAATTAACAAATGATACAACAAAATCAGATGCTGCTTTAACAGGCGATACAATAACCAAAGCATCTGACTTTCTAACAGATAATACATCAGCCAGATCATCTGACTCTCTAACAGATAATACAACAACCAATGCAGCCGATACTGTAACAAGTGATACAACACAAAAATCAGCTGACGCTACAACAGATGATAAATCAGAAATTAAAGCAAATAATAAATCAGCAGTTAAATCTTCATCTGCAGAAAAAATAATAAAAGTAATTATTTTTTCTGTATATACCGGCATAGTATCTATTTTTCTGATTATGCTCTTTGCTGTAAATATGAAGTATATAGCCTCATGCAAAAAGAAAAGAAAGTTTTTGTTCTGTACAGACAAAACAAATCTTCATGTTTATCATTTAGACGGGATATCTTCACCTTTTATTATGGGAAAAACAATATATCTTCCATCTTTCATGACCGAAGATGAACAGATTAGATATGCAGTATTGCATGAAGAAGGTCACTACAAACACGGAGATTCTCTTTGGGTAATTGTACGATTTGTTGTACTTGCAATATTCTTTTTCAATCCGCTTATCTGGATGGCATTTTTCGCTTCCGGCCGCGATTGCGAGCTCGCCTGCGATGAGGAAGTGTTAAACCAGATCCGTAGTGATGAAAGAAAACAATATGGTGCGTGTCTGCTTGGCATTATAAAGAAAAGACAGAGCATGACCGGCAACATGATACTTTCGACCGGTATGAGCGCCGGAAAGAAAACTATGAAAGAAAGGATTGAAAATATTATGAATATTAACAAAAAGAGTCGTTTTGCAATGACATTAACTATTGCTTTAATGATTGTAATTACAGGATGCAGTTATAAATCCGATCATAAAAACGGTTTTGATGCAAACTCACAAAAAGAAAACTCTTCAAGCGACACAACTAATGATAATGACAGCAACTCACAAGAAGACGCTGCAACCGACAAAGAAACTGATTCAAAAAACACCAAAGAAATTAACAATAAAAATGATACAACAATCAAAGAAAATAATAACGAAAATGATACAGGTGAGTTAACAAAACATGAAAAAGAAACACTCGAAAACTGGGCAAATGATATAAGAAATAACGGCTTCTTACTTACATCATATGATGATCCAAAAGATGCTGATTACGAGACTGTATTTTTCGGTGGTGCCGATGTAGGTTATAAGGATGAAATCCCAAATGAAATCACAAGTAAACAGGTTCTTGACGATTACACAGAGCTTGCCAATCCTCTTGGATTTCCTGAGAGCATACGCATCTTCAAGAAAAAAGATATCAATGACTTTTTAAACAAAAAAGTCGGTAGATGACAACGGTAACGAAATATACACCGCTACATTCGCACATGAATTTTTGCCGGACAAAACAGCAACAGCAACCTTTAAAAAGACAGGAGAAGATTACATAATTCAATCCTGCAAATCAGATATTCTTAAAAAAGATGACACCATCAACGTTGCTGACATTTCATCCAAACTAATAAATGATACTTTCACAAACAGTGATTGTAGAAAGCTTACATTAGAAGAAATGAAATCTCTGTCTAAGTGGGCACAGGATGAGGGTAACTATGGATTCTTATATTCAACTTATGATAATCCAAAAGATGCTGATTATAGCAATGTATTTTATACCGGTGCCGGAATGGATGTCACACAGGATTTATACGATAAATATACATATGAAAAGATCGAGCAGGAATTTTTAGATTTAAAAGGATGGCCTGAATTATATGAAGGATTTGTTGCTCTAAGAAGACAGGATATTATCGATTATCTAAAGGATAAAGTAAATCTAAATCCGGATGATATTGATTATAAGTTTGGTTTGTATTCAGAAAAATACGATGTCTATTTCCATAACTGTACTGATAACAACTTCCAGACATTTAACTGCACTTTAGGTACCGTGTATACCGACGATAACGGTAACGAAATCTACACAGCCAAGTTTATGAATGAGCAGTATTTAGAAAAAAACATGTATTGTGTTGCTACTTTTAAAAAGGTCGGTAATGACTACAAAATTATATCTTGTGTATCTGATTACGAAAAATATAATAATTAATCAACTCAAAAACCCCTCTTCCCCGTGGCATTAAACCTCAGGGAAAAGGGGTTTTTCTTATACCTTAAATTTATCCTTGCTTTTCTTTTTTGCATGAAGATAATAATCTTCTTTTTTTAACATTCTTCTTGTCCTTGCTTTTTGTGCAAACAAAAGCTTTGATATAATAATTCCGACAAGCAGTAAAATGAGAAGTACACCTAGTGCTATTCCTGCGATTTTTAGGACCGCCTTAATCTTTTGTGCCAATGTCTTTTCTCCACTGTTCTTTCCTGACTTATCATTAGCGGTAAGCAGGTTATCAGGCATCTTAAGATTCGTGATTTCGGATGACGGATTTAACGAAAACAGAATATCAGCTTCTCCGATTGTGTTGTTATTGTATGAAAATGTGATTTTTCCTACAACATTTTTTCCGGTTTCAAGAGTAGGATTCTCATAAAATTCCACCTTTTTATCAATATCAGTCACCTCAAGAAATGATGGAATAATAAGACTTTGAGATGAATCAATACTTATGGCATTTTCATATTTTGATATTTCAAAATATCTGTCAAAAAGCTTTATATTATTCTCTTTTACCCCACCCATTCCCGCAATGTCATTAATATCACATTTTTTAAAATTATCAAAAGCGTAGTTAAAAAGATTAATTGTATCTTTGTACTGGTCGTGCGCCGTTGAATTCATGACAACACAAATATAAGTTTCACCATTCTTACATGCATAGGTTACAAGGGTATATCCGGCAGCAAATGTGTGGCCCGTCTTACCTCCCACACATGCGTCGTATTTGTACTGTGTAAAGCCTTCCTTGTTGCCGGTAAGCATCTGATGATGATTGGTGAATGTATGGCCGTCTTTTGCCTTATTGGTCTTCTCAATCGTGTACCTTTTCGTCTCATTTATTGTCCGAAAAAGTTTGTTTCTGTACGCATAACCAGCAATCAGAGCAAGGTCATGACAGGTCGTGTAGTGATTCTCATCATGAAGTCCGTTAGGATTACAAAAATGAGTATTTGTACACCCAATCTCTTTTGCATACTCATTCATAAGATTTGCAAACTCATCACACGAGCCGCTGACATGTTCCGCAATTCCGTTTGCCACCTCATTTGCAGATGCTAACATAAGAGCATACAGGCATTCTTTCATGGAGATTTTCTCGCCTTCCACGATTCCTATCTGAGTCGCATCTTTCTCAATATTTGTAACCGCATCATGTGAAAATGTAACCGTATCGTCTGGATCACTGTTTTCAATAGCCACTATCGCTGTCATTATTTTTGTTGTACTTGCAGGATAATGCTTGTCATTTATATTTTTTTCATATAAAATCGTACCAGTTGATGCATCCATCAAAATTGCTGCTTCTGATTTGACGTCCGGTGCAACCGGCCAGTCTTCATCATTTTCATCAGCTGCGGCAAATGTATAAAAACACAATAACGTTGATAAGCATATCAACACTAATAATGATTTCTTTTTAATTAAATTATTCATTGTTATCCTCATAATTATTTAGTATACCTTTTTAGGGTATAATTTAAACGTTAACCGTAGATTAATTTAGTAGATCAATATATTAGATTAATTTAGTAAATATATTGAGTAAATTATAGGATAAATAATGCCCGTATTCAAGGTACAACAAACAGTGTTTTTATGGATAAAATTTTATAAAAAAGTAATGGAGGAACATAATATATGAGACTTAGAAACGTCAAAGGTTCAAGAGAAATGATTGCCGCTTACGAAGGTGTTATTAATGAACCGCAGGAACTAAAAGGAAAATGGGCAAAGGAATTTGGCAACAACAATCCAATACATGTTGAGATAGGAATGGGCAAAGGAAAGTTCATCAGCACACTTGCAGCAATGAACAAAGACATCAATTACGTCGGAATCGAAAAGTATTCAAGCGTATTAATCCGTGCTGTTCAAAGAGAAGAAAACTCAGAAGAAGAACGCCCTTCTAATTTGAGATTTATCCGTTTTGATGCTGAGTACATAACAGACATTTTCAGCGAAAATGAAGTAGACAGAATATATCTTAATTTCTCAGATCCGTGGCCAAAAGACAGACACGCAAAGAGACGTCTTACCTCCAAGGAATTCTTAAAAAGATACTCAGCAATTCTTTCAAAAGAAGGAAGCGTAATATTTAAAACAGATAACAGGGACTTATTTGATTTCTCATTAGAACAAATTAAAGAAGCCGACTGGGAGCTTGTAAGCTACACCTATGACCTTCACAACAGCGAATTTGTTAACGGTAATGTCATGACTGAATATGAAACAAAATTCGTTGAGATGGGTAAACCGATTAACAGACTTGAATGCAAAATGAAGTAAAACAAAAAGAAAAAATATATGAATAACAACACTTCGTTAATCATATATTTTATAAATAAGTTAAGTAAGGATTCCTATTATGCACGGGAAACTCAAAAAGAAACTCATGCTTAAAAGCTGTTGTTTTGTAAATCTTAACAGAAAAATTATGTGCTTAATAAAATCATGGAATGAAGTATCGGCGCTGCTTGATATTATTACCTGCAGACGCCGATAACCTCATTCCATTTTTCTTTTCATCATATAAAAATACGTCTAAATTTCCGTTTCTGAGACATTACGTTTTTCCAGTGCAAAGTTCATAAGCCTGTTAAGTAAAAACGCAAGGACGGCCACAATAGGCACTCCTAAGAACATTCCTATAAAGCCTGCATAATATCCTCCAACCGTAATTCCAAACACAACCCATAACGGAGTAAGTCCAACCGACTGTCCAAGAATCTTAGGTCCAAGATACAAGCCGTCAAACTGCTGAAGTATAAATACAAATATGGCAAAAATCAAAGCCATAACAGGATCCGTAAACAGAAGAATTATTATACATGGTATTGCTCCGATAAACGGTCCAAAGTAAGGAATCATATTAGTTACACCAACGATAACGCTTATAAGCAAAGAATATGGCATCTGTATTATCGATGTAACTATAAAACATATAAGACCTATTATAAGTGAATCAATAGTCTTACCTATAACGAATGCATAGAATATCTGATTGCATTCTTTTAAGGTGCTTACAACTCCTTTTGCGTATTTCTTAGGAAATACAGAATAGATAACTTTAACCGTGTTCTTCTTTAAAATCTGCTTATCAGAAAGCATATAGCATGAAACCACAATCGCAAGAAGCAGATTGATTATTCCCTTTATAATTGATATTGAAAAATTAATAAGCTTAGGGAAAAATTCCGTTATCGCATCCGTACTTGTCGATATAAGCTGAGGTATGTAATTTACAACCTCATCCTGAATACTGTTCCACTCAAAGTAAGGCAGTTTCTTATTAATCATCGTAAAGAATTTGTTAAGCTTTTCATACATGTAATTCAAATTTTTTTCTGAAGTCAGACTTGAAAAACTGTTAAAAAACTGTGAGAAAAACTGAGGTATGATTATAGTTAAAATCATCGCTATCAATCCGATAAAAATAACATACGCAGCAAAAATTGAAACCAGTTTTCTAATCTTTGCATCCTTAACTTTAAACAGCTTTTTTAAAATCTTTGCATCAATATATTTAACTAAAGGATTAAGAAAATATGCTATAAAAAATGCAATTATAAATGATGACATCGATGATAAAAATCCCGCAATGAAATCCTTTATATCACCAAGATGGAATATTATCATTACCGCCAATGAACTAAGAACAATAACCGAAAACACATATATACTTATGGTCAGATACTCATGATTATGTTCAAAATGAAATCTGTTATCATCTTCATTTTTTTTCAACACAACGCCCCCTTGCAAGTTTATATGTTTTAGTATAATTTTATTATTGATGCCAGTCAACGACAAAAAAATATTTAATATATACGGTGATAATAACATGATTTCAAATGAAAACAAATACAGATTTGAATATATATGCGACGCGGTCACAGACTCCGAAAAAGTATCTGACGGCATAGGTACACTAAGCGAAAAAACGCTTCACAGCGTACTAAAAAAATACTATGAATTTAACAGCGATTTTCACGAAATAAAAGTAGGAAAATATGTTGCGGACATTTATAACAACACCAATACAAAAAAGGGATACACAACGGATATAGTTGAGATACAGACAGCTAATTTTAATAAACTAAGAGGTAAGCTTGATTATTTTCTTAAAAACCATAGCGTAACCGTAGTATATCCGATTCCTCATATAAAAAATCTGTCGTGGGTAGACACTGATACCGGACAGATAAGCAAAGCCAGGCGCTCTCCTAAGACCGGTAATGAATTCATGGCAGCAAAGGAGCTTTATAAAATCAAAATGTATCTTTTAAATCCTAACCTGCATATTCATATTGCCCTTATTGACCTTGATGAATACCGCCTGCTTAACGGATACAGCGCAGATAAGAAAAAAGGCTCCACAAGAAACGAAAGGCTTCCTGTAGGGCTTTTTGACATAATTACTATTGATAAAATAAATGATTATAAAAAACTTATTCCGGATAATCTTGCTGACACCTTCACATCCGCAGATTACGCAAAATGTGCAAAAGTTACTTTAAGCATGGCACAGTGTGCCCTTAACATTTTAACTCACACAGAAAGTGTCATAAGAACAGGAAAGAAAGGTAATGCCATAATATATCGCCGTAATCTTTAATCAATACAATTGATTAAAAAAACAGATTATGATATAATTAGCGATGTTTGGTGACTACACCACACACGTCCCAGTACCTCAGTAGGATAGAGGGTTCGCCTCCTAAGCGAAACGCCGCAGGTTCGATTCCTGTCTGGGACGCTTTTTTTATGTTCTAAAATTCTACTCTTCCCTGTAACCACACATTTCCCTTAAATCTCGCTCCAACCATAGGCATGCCGTACAAATCCTCCTGGTTGATGCATATATTGAAAATAAGGTCGTTACACTCTAATAACATCACACATACAAACTCCCCTGAAAACTCATTTAACACCATCTTAAAGTTAAGAATCGTACCGACGATAGCGTAGTTATCAGATTCCGAACCAAAAGGAAAAAATGATGTATCAACTATAGAATATATATCCTCATCTTTAATTCTTTTATTAATCTCAACATACATATCTATATCTTCAACAGCAAGCTTTTCTATAGCCTCCTCATCGCCGTTTCTGGCTTCATAGACCATCTTATTGTGTTCTCTTTTACTCTCACTGTGTTCGCCCGGCAAATCATCCTTAACAACCGGAAGAATAATTTTTCCCTCTACGGAAAGACCCGATATATATGCACTGTTTAAAGGAGGCATACCCTGATTTTTATTCATAAATCTAATATAATCAAAAGAATTCTGCAGATAAAAAATAAGCAACACACCAAGACGCACGTCATCACACATAACGGCGAATTCTCTTTCATCACTTTTCCGGCTTATTGTAAGTTCATTTTTAATTGTCTCGCACACTCCGGTCAGATAAGGAAAATAATTATCTACATGAAAAAATCCTTTTTCATCATAGATTCCCCTGACGATAATACCGAAGCCGTCACCGAAACTTTTACCAATCTCGGTAAAGTCCTCAGAATCATTAACCTTTATCTGTGACTTTTTATCCGGACGGGCCATAACTTCACCTAACAGCCTGTCAAGCTTTATTCTGCTTGTTATATTGCTTAATCCTATTGCTCTTAAAAACGTATGCATTAAACTTAATAATCCTCTCTTTCAGGCAAATAATGCCCTGTCTGAAAAATAATATTAGCATATATCCCTTATAAACATTGTCAGATTTTTAGTAAGATCCTCAACAACTCCTGTAACAGCATTACCGTTGCGGTCCTTTATAATCTGAAGAATCGGTCTTGTAGGACACTTATTATTCTGCCCTATTACAACTCCTATTTCGCCCGTATTGGTCACAACAGTGCTTCCTATAGGATAAGCTGCCACCATCTCATTAAACACCTTTACAACGTCAAAATCGAACTTTACGCCCGCCTGACCTACTATTCTCTCTATCGCCTCATGTACCCTCAAATGATTCTGGTATACCATTATATCAAATTCGTCACACACAGCAACAATCTTTACAGGCATCGGAATATTTTCCGATGTTCTGTGAAAAGGATACCCCGAACCGTCACATCTTTCATGATGACAAAGAATAATATCTTTACTTATATTATTTAGCCACTTTTCATCTGAAACCATGCCATATCCATATATAACATGATTTTGCATCTCGGTAATTTTATGTATGGTAACATCGTTAGAAAGATTGGTACCTATTTTCGAAAAAACAACCGAATATCCTATATCATGAAGAAGACTTCCCACTGCAATATTTTCAACTGTTCTCTTGTCAAATTTCATTTTCACCGCAAATAATGTTGCCATCGATGCCACATTAATACTGTGGGAGTATTTCTTCTCATCATATTTTTTTAACTCATTGATATTGATAATAACTTCCTTGTTCTTAAGAACATTTTCGATTATCTCAGACGCTAACTTCTTAACCTCTTTAAGCTCTGAATCATCCGATGTAAAGTAGGTTTCAAAAGTAGTTTTTAGCATATCAACACATTCTTCATATATGACGTTTTCCTTATTTTCAGGCTTATCGTCATCTCTGATATATAAAGTCTGTGTTCCTATTTCCATAAGTTTTACTATATAATCACTGCGAAGTACGGTTCCGGCAGGAATAAGTACAACTTCCGATTCATTAATAATATCCCTTGCCAGTATCTCTCCTCCGGTCAGATCCTGTGTCTTAACTATTTTCAAATTAACCTCCCTGCCGAAGCACACCATGTGTAATTACAAAAGATAATCGTTACCCTTTGCCTGAGTTAAAGCCTCTCTTTCTTCATCTGCAAGAAGTACAAATGACTCACCTTTTATAATTTCCTTTATATATGTATAACATCCTTCCTTGCTATGCATTGAGTTAATAATAAATCCGTTATTAGACTCTGTTAAAAGGCATAATGCAAAGCTAAGTTTTCCACCCATTTCATTAAATGCATCATACTTAACAAGCCCCATCTTCTGATAAGAATCAGACAGTTTTTCATTAACTTTATCAACCTGTTCATTCATATCTTTGACCTGTTCAGTAAGATTTCCTATTCTTCTGAACTTTGCGGCAATCTCTTTTTCAAGACTCTTGCCTCCACTGCCTGTCATAAACTTTCTGTATCTTTTATTAAGCTTGTTATTCTTAACAATAAGACTGATAAGCATAATAAACATTATAAACATAGCAAATCCCATTGCAATTACAACATACCCAATATCTAAATTAAAATGATTAAAAACTCTCATTGTTTATCTCCTGTCAATTAGTTTCCTCTGCTGAATATTTCATATAAGCGCTCTAATTCATCACTGCTGTAGTAATTAATTTCAATTTTACCGGTGTTATTATCCTTACGCTTAATCTTAACTTTAGTACCCAGAAGATTCTTTATTCTTTCCTCATAATCTTTATATATTGCCTCTATATTAACATCCTGTTCTGATTTTTTTTCATTTTCAGAATTATCTTCAGCTGCTTTTTCAAGAACTGTTTTAACAAGTTTCTCAGTTTCTCTTACACTCAGTCTGTCATCAAAGATTTTAAGAGCAAGCTTGTACTGGAGTTTCTCATCCTCTACTGCAATAAGAGCTCTGGCATGTCCTCCTGAAAGCTGTCCATCAATAAGCATCTGCTGAACATTATCACACAATTTCAACAATCTCATTGTGTTAGTAATAGCTGTTCTGCTCTTAGAGATTCTATCTGCCAACTCTTCCTGTGTGAGCTTATATTCATCAATAAGATTTTTGTAAGCTAATGCTTCTTCAATTGGATTAAGATCTTCTCTCTGAATATTTTCAATAAGAGCAATCTCAACTATCTCTTTTTCTGTATAGTTTTTTATGATTGCAGGAATCTCCTTAATTCCGGCAAGTTTAGCAGCTCTCCATCTTCTTTCACCTGCGATTATTTCGTAGGTTTTCTCTCTTTTTTGAAGAATTATTGGCTGAATAACTCCAAACTGTTTGATTGATTCAGCTAATTCATTAAGAGCTTTTTCATTAAATTCTTTTCTAGGCTGATTCTTATTTGGTTCAATAAGATTAATATTTATCATTACTTCTGCTTTAAGCTGCTCTTTATCATCTTTTTTCTTAGAAGCAGTTGAAGTAGTCTTATCTGATTTTTTCTTTGTTGATGTCTGTGATGTTTCACGTGAAACATTTTTTTCTGTGCTTGTGGAATCTTTTTTTCTTGCTTTGTTAGGAATTACAAAATCAATACCTGACATTCCTTTATCGCCTAAACCTCTACCCAGTGCCATAGTCTTTCCTTTCTTTTCAGCCATATATACTTAACCTCTTGTCTCTCTATTCGTTATCACTTTCAATTACTTCATCTGCAAGACTTCTGTATGCTTCTGTTCCGGCACACTTTGGATCATATAGATTAATTGGTTTTCCATAACTAGGAGCCTCTGCAAGTTTAATATTTCTAGGAATAATGGATTTATATATATTCTGATTGAGATTATCCTTTACATTCTCAACAACCTGTAATGAAAGATTTGTTCTGGCATCATACATTGTAAATACAACACCTTCCATATATAAATCAGGATTAAGTCTCTCTGCTACGAGATTAATTGTATGCAATAACTGTGATAAACCTTCAAGTGCATAATACTCACACTGAATAGGTACTAATACTGAATCTGCTGTTGTCATAGCATTAACAGTCAGAGTATTCAATGAAGGTGGACAGTCTATAAGAATATAATCGTAATTATCTTTAATTGGTTCAATATAATTTCTCAATATAAATTCTTTATCTTCCACACCAATCAATTCTATCTCTGCACCTGCAAGATTAATACTTGAAGGTATTACGCTTACATTTTCAATTACATTTTCAATAAGACAATCTTCAAGACTACACTGGGACAAAATTAATTCATGTACAGTATATTCTATCTCATCTTTATCAACTCCGAGTCCGCTGGAACAATTACCCTGCGGATCAATATCGATAGTCAAAACCTTTTTACCTTTTTCAGCAAGACATGCTGACAAATTAATAGCTGTTGTAGTTTTACCTACTCCACCCTTTTGATTTGCAATGGCAATTACTCTACCCATTTTAACCTCTCTTTCGCCACTTAGTTACATTATTATCTGTTGGCTTATATAATAAACATTATTAACGTTTTATTATTATACCATTATTATTTTTTAATTACTATGATTTAAGGAATGTTTTTGATGTTTTTTTATGTTTCACTGTGAAAATAGCTTATAAAATGTTTCACGTGAAACATTTTATAAGCATTAGAAAAACGGGATAATAAATTATCCCGTTTTTAAAGTTAATTAGTCTAAGTTATTTTTTATTAAGTTTATAACAATACATTATTACATCTTTATTATATTATGTTTTATTGCTATAACAGCTGCTTTTGTTCTATCATCTGCATCAAGCTTTCTTAATACGCTTGAAACATGATTCTTAACTGTCTTTTCGCTTATACCAAGAATATTAGCGATTTCTCTATTTTTCATTCCTTTTGCAACAAGTTTTAATATATCAATTTCTCTTGATGATAAGAGTTTTTCATATTTTAACTTATCACTCACTTTACTACTGCCACCATTACTGCGACTTTCTTTAAGAAGTGGAGACAGAGATGGATCAATAAATGAATTACCTGAAAATACAGTAAAGATTGCTTTCTTAAGTGAAGAACATTCTGAATCTTTTAATATATATCCGTTAACTCCAATATCTATTGCTTCTTCTAAGTATTCAATCTCGTTGTGTATTGTAAGAATAACAACTTTAATATTATTATCTTTTTCTCTGAGATTTTTCAACATATCAAGACCGTTCATAACAGGCATATTTATATCAAGAAGAACAACATCCGGCTGCATCTCATGAATAACTTCAAGTCCCTGTGCTCCATCACCTGCTTCACCTATAACACAGATTTCTCCGTCAAGTTCAAGTAACTGTCTAAGTCCCTCTCTTATCATTTTATGATCATCAATAATCACAATTTTTACTTTCTGAACAACTTCCATAACTTCCAAATCCTCCTTTATCAAACTAGTAAAAAAATCTCTTATTTATCACCTCTACTCACTTAAAGGAATTACAACAACAATTTTTGTTCCTTTTTTTTCTTCAACATTAGCATAATCAATCATAAATGAACCTGATAAAAGATATGTTCTTTCTCTCATTATTGACATACCAAAGCCTGATATTGAATCTCCATCTCCAATTGATGAAAAATCTTTTTCTTCATTTCCAGATTCGTCATCTGACTTATACCCAATTCCGTCATCCATTATTATTACGTTAATACAGTCATCCATATAATCTATAAGAATATCTACATTGTTAGCCATTGAATGCTTTATTGCATTATTGCAGGCTTCCTGAATTATTCTGAATAAAGTCAGTGTTATAACAGAATCCATATCACTTTTTTCATAACCTTCTGTTATAAATCTGAACTTTGGTCCATCAGCCAGATTCAACTGATTAACGAATTTTTTAACTGTTACATTAAGTCCGAAATCATCAAGTGACATTGGCTTAAGGCCGTATATTATATTTCTCAGTTCGCCTACTGATTCTTTCAGAAGATTTTTCATTGCCTGTAATTCAAGCTTTGTTCTTATAGGATCTACATCAACAAGTTTCAGACATAATTCTGATTTATGAATAAGACTTGTAAGATTCTGAACTGTTGTATCATGAAGATCTCTTGCAATTCTGTTCTTTTCATTTTCCTGGATGTTAAGAAATTTCATTCTGAGTTTGTCATCAAATACATACTCTTTTTCTTCTTCAATTTCATCCTTTACTATCTCAAAATCGTCATCAGATTCCTCATCATTTTCACTAACAGAATTTTCATTTTTTACATCTGTATAATTATTATTATCCTTATTATTATTCTTATTATCTTCGTCCGTTTTTTTATCAATACTACTATCTATATTATTATCTAAATCATTATTATCTTCAATCAAAGAATCTAAAAAAATCGAATTATCTTCAAATATTTCATCAGGACTTCCGCCTATAATACATTCGATGATATCTTTTGTTGTTCCAATTTTTTCCTTAAGTCTTTTATTCTTATATTTTAGTTCTTCTAACTCATTTTCCAACAGGTGATACTCATCTGATAAAGTATTATTCATCTTGATTTTACCTGATGTTTTAGGTGAAAAAAGATTATAGTTAGGGTCTATTTCCTGCTCTGCAATCTGAATAGCCTTATACATCTCTTTTACTTTTGCTTCATGAGTATCCACATGTTTTTGTACAAGACTTTGCTCATCAACGAGTTCACTATATGTTTTATTAAGATATTTAATTACTTTTTCTTTTTTACTTTCAGCAGCATCTTTGTTCATTTCATCCACCATCTCAACGTACTTTGATACTCTTTCAAATTCTATTTTTCTTTTTTACTTTCCTTTAAAGGATTCTTTAGCGGTTTTGAATTGCCTCTTGGGTATTTTGCAGGTGTATTAGATGATTTTTTTACCCTGACTAATGTTCTGTCGTATTCTGTCTCAGGTATTGTAAATGCATCTGATTTCATTACTTTTCCACCAAGCGTTTTTATTGCAAATTTAGCTTCTTCCAATTCTTCTTTTACATTACCTGATTTGTATGAAATAAAATACCCGTTCATTTTTACAAAAGGCATACAATATTCCGAAAGGGTTGATAAGTTGGCAACAGCTCTTGAACAACATATATCAAACTGTTCACGGTATTCTTCTTTTACTGCCAGCTCTTCTGCTCTTGCATGAATTGCAACAACATTTTCAAGGTGAAGAAAATCAATTACTTCATTTATAAAATCTATTCTTTTTCTCAATGAATCTACCATGACTATCTTCTTTTCCGGAAATGCTATCTTAAGAGGAAGTCCGGGAAATCCGGCTCCTGTTCCTATGTCAATAATTGACTTTGCATTTTTAAATTCTCCAAGTCTGTTAATACTGAGACTGTCTAAAAAATGCTTATTAATTACATCTTCATACTCTGTTATTCCTGTAAGATTCATTACTTTATTTTTCTCTGTAACAAGAATATAAAGATTCTGATATAGATTTAACTGTTTTTGATCAAGTGTTATTCCAAACAGTCTTGCCTTCTCTTCAAATGTCATTTTCTAATCCTCTTATTTATCCTCTATTCTAATTCTTCTTTCTGTGATTCATCATCTCAATGTATACCATAAGTACTGAAATATCCGCAGGTGATACTCCTGATATTCTTGAAGCCTGTCCTATCGATACAGGTTTAATGTCTTTTAATTTTTGTCTTGCTTCAAGTCTCAAACTTCCTACATCATCATAATCTATATCTGCAGGTATAAGTCTGTTTTCAAGCTTCTTAGCCTGCTCAACCTGTTTTTCCTGTCTGCTTATATATCCTTCATACTTAATGTTAATGTTAACCTGTTCAATAACTTCATCATCAAGAACCGGTCTGTTATCATCTATTTCAGCTATTAACTCATAAGATAATTCAGGTCTTTTAACAAGTTCCGCAAGTGTTACGGCCTTCTTTAACGGTGTACTTGAATGCTTTTTTAGAAAATCACAAACCTGTTTTGAGGCTCCTACAACTGTGGATTTTAATCTCTTTATTTCTTCTTCAATACTTTTTTTCTTCTCTAAAAATCTGTTATATCTTTCATCATCAATAAGACCGATATCATGCCCTATGGCTGTAAGTCTCATATCAGCATTATCCTGCCTAAGTAAAAGTCTGTACTCAGCTCTTGAAGTCATCATTCTATAAGGCTCGTGTGTCTGTTTTGTAACAAGATCATCTATAAGAACACCTATATATGCATCAGATCTTTTAAGAACAACAGGCTCTCTTCCAAGCACTTTCATTGCAGCATTGATACCTGCCATTATTCCCTGAGCACCGGCTTCTTCATATCCTGAACTTCCGTTAAACTGTCCGCCGCTAAAGAGTCCTTCTATCTTCTTAAATTCAAGTGAAGGATTAAGCTGTGTGGCGTCAATACAATCATATTCTATTGCATATGCATTTCTTACTATATCAGCATTTTCAAGTCCCGGAACGCTTCTGTACATCTTAATCTGCACGTCATAAGGCATTGAACTTGACATGCCTCCGATATACATCTCATTAGTATATTTTCCTTCCGGTTCAATAAATACCTGATGTCTGTTTTTATCTGAAAAACGCATTACCTTATCTTCTATGGATGGGCAGTATCTTGGTCCCGTACCATGAATTGTTCCGGAATAAAGAGGTGATCTGTCTATGTTATCTTTTATAATCTTATGAGTCTCATCATTGGTGTATGTAAGCCAGCATGAGATTTGTTCTCTCTCTAAATCCTGTGGCTTATTAGTAAATGAAAACGGAACAATTTTCTCATCTCCGAACTGTTCTTCCATCTTCGAAAAATCAATTGATCTCTTATCTATTCTTGCAGGTGTTCCTGTCTTAAATCTGTACATTTTAACACCATTTGCAATGAGCGAATCTGTAAGATGAGTAGCTCTGCAAAGCCCGTTAGGACCTGTGTAGCTGCTCACGTCTCCGTGTATACATCTTGCATTAAGATAAACTCCCGTACAAAGTACACATGCTCTGCAGGTATATATTGCACCGGCTGTTGTCTTAACACCCGTAATTACTTTTACATTATCATCTTTTTCTTCAGTTATTATCTCAGAGATTTCTGCCTGTTTTATATAAAGATTATCTGTGTTTTCAAGAACATTTCTCATTGAAGCCGTATAATCTTTTTTGTCTGCCTGTGCTCTTAAAGAATGAACTGCAGGTCCCTTAGATACATTTAACATCTTTGACTGGATAAATGTTTTATCGATATTTTTACCCATTTGTCCGCCAAGTGCATCTATCTCTCTTACAAGGTGTCCTTTTGAACTTCCTCCTATGTTAGGATTACAAGGCATAAGTGCTATACTGTCTACTGTCAGTGTAAATAATACAGTCTTTAAACCAAGTCTTGCACATGCAAGTGCTGCTTCGCATCCGGCATGACCGGCTCCTACAACAGCCACATCATAATCATCACATACATAACTTTTATCTGCTAAATCAGACATTTTGACATCTCCTTAAAAGTACATTATTTACCCATACAAAACTTCTCAAATATGGTATCCGCCAGATCATCCTCCAAAGACTGGCCGTTGACAAGCCCCAACGCTTCATATGCACCCATCATATCTATTGAATAAAAATCTTCAGGCATATCATTTTCAATACTTTCAATAACATTGTTAAGACTTTCTTTAGCATTAACCAAAGCTTCTTTTTGTCTTGCATTTGTTATTATAACTTCATCATTAAAATCTATATTACCGTTAAAGAACATTTCCTTAAGTGTCTCATATACTTCATCAAGACCTTCTGAATTCTTGGCCGATATCGAAATAACTTTTTTGTCCGTAAGTTTATTAAGATCATAAACACTTATCTTTTGTTCAAGATCCGTCTTGTTAAGAAGTATTATTGCTTTTTTATCTTTAATCTTATCGATAATACCATAATCATTATCATCAAGATTTTTAGAACTGTCGGCAATGTATATTACAAGGTCGGAATTTTCAAGGTATTCAATTGCTTTATCAATTCCCATCTTCTCAATTACATCTTTGGTATCTCTTATTCCCGCTGTATCAATGATATTAAGAACTATACCGTTAATATTAACCTCTTCTTTGATTATATCTCTTGTAGTTCCCTCTATATCTGTTACAATAGCTCTTTCATGACCTATCACAGCATTCAGAAATGAGGATTTTCCGGCATTAGGTTTACC
>CACXFB010000031.1 GCA_902766825.1 uncultured Lachnospiraceae bacterium | reverse complement strand
TTTTCAACCTTAGCCTTAGAAGCGTTGTATACAACGAAGTTAGGTTCGAAATTAGCTAACTCTTCCTCTGTTGGCTGGATGAACATGTTCTTTACAAAGTGTGCCTGCCAAGCAACTTCAACGATGAAACGAACTGCCATACGTGTATCTGCATTAGCACCACAGAAAGCATCTACTACGAAAAGTTTCTTGTTGCAAAGCTCTTTCTTAGCGATATCCTTAACAACATTCCATGTCTCTTCTGTCATAGGATGATTGTCGTTCTTGTACTCATCTGTTGTCCACCAAACAGTATCCTTTGAGTTATCATCAACAACGATATACTTGTCTTTAGGTGAACGACCTGTATAGATACCTGTCATAACATTAACAGCATCAAGCTCTGTTAACTGTCCGATTTCATATCCCTCAAGACCAGCTTTAGTCTCTTCTTCAAAAAGAAGCTCATATGAAGGGTTATGAACGACCTCAGTAGTTCCTGTAATGCCATACTTGCTTAAATCAATATTTGCCATTAGTTTTGACCTCTTTTCTAAAATTTTTCCATTTGTATTGAAGTATATTAAAAATAAAAAAATAAATCAATAGTATTTAACGATTTTGTTATAAAAATAACAATAAACCCTCTGAAAAGCACGTCCTACAACGATTCTCTTTTACTTTTTGAATATACAAGCACCTTATCTCCTGTTTTTATAACAATATCACCGTTTGGAATAATGGTCTTATTATTTCTTTTCACAGAGAGAATAATGCTTTGTCTTGATATGTCAAGATTACATATTTTCACATTTGCCCATGGATGTTCTTTACCGACAACAACCTCTTTTAATACAACCGGCATATCATTGTTCACACTTTTTGAACCGATTATGACTTCATCATTTTCCAAAATGACTGTATCTCCTGTCGGAATAATTGTACTGCCGTTATGAATTATTGCAGCAATTATTATCTCATTAGGAAGTTTGAGCATAGATATTTTTTTATCTTTCCATGTATCTTTTGCATTAACCTTTACACTTATAAAATTTACATCATGTTCAACACTGTATTCCCCTATTCTCTTAATCATCGAATGCTGTTCAACAAATCCGGCGGAAATAATACCTGTAGGTATGGCAACCATACCTACTCCTAAAAAAGCTATTACTATTCCAAGTGCCTTACCGGCAAAAGTCACCGGATAAATATCTCCATACCCGACAGTAAGCAGCGTTGAAGCTGACCACCATATTCCGGAAAATGCATTCTTAAACACATCTGGTTGTGCAGCATTTTCAACTGAGTACATACAAAGGCTTGATGCAACCATAAGTACAGCTATTATAAATACGGATGATAAAAGCTGCTGCTTTTTACCTTTTAAAACATCTGTTATAACATTAAGATTATCGTAATATGAATTGATTCTGAACAACCTAAGTATTCTTACTACACGAAATACCCTGAATGTTGCTGCTCCCTGCGGGAAAAACACCGGCAGGTAATGCGGAATAAATGATAGCACATCAACAATTCCGGTAAATGAAAAAGCATATCTTGCAACAGCTACGCTTTCTTTTTTGCCGGGATACAGGTATTTTGCCGTAAACAGTCTTAAAATATAGTCAACTGCAAAAAATGCAACTGTCACCGAATCAAGTATTTTAAAAACATGTCCATAAGACTCTGACAAACCATCAAAAGTATTCATTATTGTTACTGCAAGATTTATTACAAGCGCTGATATTGACACAATATCATACATAGAATTAACAAAATCATCTACTACTCCGACGGAAATCATCTTAAAAATCTTCTTTCTCATGTTTTCCCATCCTGCAGTATTTTTTTTATTATTTACTGTTTTAACACCCATATGCTAGTCACCTTAGTTTTCTTTTTTAACAATATAATACTACCCAATACGGCTATATTTAGTCAAGACAACACGCTTTTATTTAACATGAAAATATGATAAAATTTTATTATGTATTTGATATTTCATATCGTATTTTTTTACATATATTCATTGAACGAGGTGACTAATATGACTGAAAACGAGATAATATATAAAAAAAATATTATACTTTGGTTTGCAATTCTAGGAAGTATTTTTTTAAGAATTATTGTAAACGGGATTCTTATAGGATTTGACCATGTTATTACATTGGCAGGTGCCAGTCTTGTTCTTGTTACCATCGTCGGTGTCTTGTGTAAAACAATAAAAAAAGCTGCCATCATGATGTATGGCATGATTTTTGTGCTGACTTTCCTGACTGTCATGTGTATGGTTGCATTTCCATGCACAACCAACTTTCTAATGTTTTTTATGAGCATATTCATGATTATTATTTATGAGAAAATTATTCCAATTACAATTCAGTGTATACTCAGCAGTTCTCTTATGGTGTTTTTTTACATTAGAAATCGTGAACAGTTAGAAACTACTTGGACCCCTGATTCCATAATTATGTGTGTTGTTTACATTGTAAGTGGAATGATCGTATTTATCTCAATGTGTTACCTTACCGATAAAAATATGAAGCACTTAAAAAATGTATCTGAAGAAAACATGCGTTCAAAAACAAAAGCAGATAATCTTTTATCCCACATAGATACCTCCGTTAAACAGCTTGAACAATCAAGCAAAAAGATTCACATCAATATAAAAGATTCTAATATGATTACAACAGACATTTCTCATGAATCGAAAAATGTCGTACTCCTTATAAAAGACGAAACGGATGCATCAGACAACATAAAAAAAACTGTTGCAACAGAAGTTGAAAAAGTCAACCAGATTCTAAATGCAAGTGTTGATATGAATGAAAAATCACGTGAAACCAATGATACTGTTATAGACAGCAAGAATGCGGTATCTGTACTTATTACCGAAATGAAACATCTGCAGGAGCAGATGCATTATACAGTTGAAAGAATGGATGCACTTAATGAGAATAACAAAAAAATCAACGAAATCATTACGACTCTTAACAACATTTCAACACAGACTAATCTTCTTTCTTTAAATGCTTCTATCGAAGCTGCACGAGCAGGCGAAGCAGGCAAAGGATTTGCTGTAGTTGCAACTGAGATTCGTGGTCTTGCTGACAGCTCAAAAGAATTTACGGATCAGATTCAAAACATTTCCATTGGAATTGAAACTATGGCCAACGCCCTTTCAGATGAAATTCTATCTGGTTCAAAGACAGTTGAAGAATGTATGGAAAATACACATATGGTTGAACAGGCATTTGCAAAAATTTATTCCAACACCAATCAGTTTCTTGGTCAGACCGAGGAAATGCGCATCCAGTCAACTCAGTTAGAAAAGCTCATGGCCGATACTTTAAACGATGTAAATATAATTAATGAGCGTACAGAGAACACATCAATCGCTATGGATAATATGTCACAAAACATTTCTACCCTTAAAGAAAAAGTAGGAAACATCGTGGATGAGTATACCAACATAAGTGACATCACTGATCACCTTGTTAAATCAACCCAGTAAACACAATGTTTCCTGACTAATATTTTTATACTATTCTGTTTCTCTTTTCACCGTTTAAATATGCTTCGATATTCAGGCTTATCTCACCGATAAGCCTTTTTCTTGCTTCAACACTTCCCCATGCCATATGAGGAGTCATAAGCAATCTGTCCTTGTCTTCAATTTCAAACAAAGGACTTTCTTCACTTAACGGTTCCTTTTCAAATACATCAAGACCGGCTGCGGCAATCGCGCCTGTCTTTAAGGCGTATGTAAGATCTTTTTCAACTACAATCGGACCTCTGGCAACATTGATAAGAATTGCACTATCCTTCATCTTGTAGAAAGCGTCTTTATCAAACAAACCATTAGTCTTATCAGTAAGAGGAGCATGGATCGATATTACATCTGAACGCGTAAGTAATTCCTCAAATGATACCATCTCATACTCAACATCCTGCTTTACGTTGCTTGAAGAATAATATATTACTTTCATACCAAATGCTTTTGCAATGTTTGCAACCTTTTTGCCAATTGCCCCAAGACCCACTATTCCGTAAGTCTTGCCGGTTAATTCATTGTAGGGCTTACTTACATCACAAAACGATTTGCCTTTACAATACTTTTTACTGTTAACGCAAGTGGTATAATAATCTAACTTCTCACACAACGCCAATAACAATGCAAATGTATGCTGTGCAACATTATCGGTAGAATAACCTGCAACATTAGTTACTGCAATTTTTCTCTTTGAACAATAATTTACATCAATGTTGTTATAACCGGTTGCAGCCTCACAGATGAGTTTTACACTGTCCGCATTGCTAAGACAACTTTCATCTATGATACATTTGTTAGGGATTATAATATCACAATTCTTTATTCTCTCATAAACCATTTCATTAGGTGTAGAGCCATATAAAGTCACATCACCATATTTGTTTAAAACATCATAACTGACATCTTTTCCGATTGAATCTGCTTCAAGTACAACAATATTCATATTAATTCTTTACCTACTTTTTAATTTATTTCATCTAATAAATCATCTATCGCTTTTCTGCCTCTGTAAACAGAGATATTGAAGTTTCTAAGATTATCATTTTGTAATTGTTTGCGATTTGAGCTCAAAGTATATCTTCTAAACATATTGCTAACAGATGAAGATGTATATAAATTATAATCATCATCATACTCATACTCAGAATAATCATCAGAATCAATCTCTTTGTATAAATGCTTTATTTCCTTTACAACATCATCATTCCTATAAGCTTTTTCTTCAATTAAATCAATAATATATGGTGCTGCATCAAGAGACAACGGTCACGGCCTTATAATGGTGTAAAATACAATTGAAAAAAATGAGCCAAAAGCTCATCCCTTAAGGTATAATTTAATCACCACAAAAAAAAGATACCAAGGAGTGTTGCAAATGGCTCAAATTAATATTACCTTAAATCAGGATGAAATTCTACAGTTACTTAGCCAAAATTCAAATGAAGCTTTTAAAACTCTTTTCCAGGAGAGTCTTAATAGTGTTCTAAAAGCTGAGTCTTCAGAACAGTTAAATGCTGAACCTTATGAACGTTCAGAAAAAAGAACCGATAGCCGCAATGGTTCACGCGCAAGAACTCTAAATACACGTATTGGAACTATCGTTCTTTCGGTTCCACGGCATCGTAATCAGCCTTTTAAAACTATGATCTTTGAGAACTATTCACGTAGTGAAGCTGCTCTTGTTTCGACTATGACTGAAATGGTCGTTAATGGTGTATCCACGCGTAAAGTATCAAAAGTTGTTGAAACTTTATGTGGAACATCCTTTTCAAAATCAACAGTTTCTGAGTTGTGTAAAGATCTAGATGTCGAAGTTAATAAATTCAGGAAAAGACCTTTAACAGAAGACTATCCATTTCTATATGTTGATGCTACATATTTCAAAACCAGAGAAAATCATCGTACGATTTCTAAAGCGTTGTTTGTCGCATTAGCTATTAATCATAGAGGAAAATACGAAATTATTGGTTTTGATACATTTGAAAAAGAATCCAAAGACACTTGGTTTCTTTTCCTAGACAGCCTTAAAAAAAGAGGTTTAAAAGGCATTCAGTTAGTAACTTCAGATTCACACGAAGGAATTATATATGGCTTAAGCCGTGTTTTTCCTGAAGTTCCTTGGCAAAGATGTCAGTTTCATTTCATAAAAAATATATTAGACAAAACGCCAAAGAAATATCAAGAAGGTCTACGTTCAGAGCTACACGCAATGTTCAATAGTCCGGACTTAAAAACAGCAATCAAAAAGAGAGATGCCATTATTGAGGATTACTGTGGTATAGCGCCTGGCGCAATGGAATGTCTGGACAAAGGATTCAACGACAGCGTAACAGTAATGGCAATTCCTGAATCGTTGAGGCGAATCATGCGTACATCAAATCACATTGAGAGACTGAACAAAGAATTGAAAAGACGTTCAAATGTAATTGGTGTATTCCCAAATGAAGCTTCCATCCTCAGATTAATGGGTGCAGTTTTAATAGAATTAAATGAGAAATATGAAACAAGGGTATCACCTTTATTCTATCACCCAGTAATTAGAGAAATGGAAGAAAATCATGAAAGGTTGGCAAAAATTGCGCAGGAACAACAACTAGCATTAATAGCATAACAATAATTGAAAATATAGCTTAAGGGAATTTACACACAAAAAAGGACTTGACTGAGACAACTGCCCTAAATAATAGTAATCAACACACTCATCATCTGCTTTGGTATACTCTTCATCTTCAATCCATCTTTCAATGTCATATTTTGCAATATAACCATCAACACGTGCAAATGAGAAAATCATAATACATACTGAAATTGATACTACACAGTACTTGTATATTGAAAAGCTATCATTAATTATAAATAATACAATTCCAATTAAAACAACTGCAATAATACCAAGCGTTACTAATACTAATAATCTGTCAAATGTTAAATAATAAGTATCGATATATAGCTTCATTCGAATTGCTGCCGAAGCAATAATTATATATGTCATGCAACAACATATTACAAGCATTATATTTAATATTTTACTGTTATTAAACAATTCTTTAATTATAAGAACCATCACAACATTGACAACAGATACAAATAACAATTGAAAAAATCCAGTTCTTGCATAAGATGCAAATGTAACTCCCGCTGGAAGACTTGTATCACCAATAAAAAGGTATCTGATCTGAATAATACAAAAAGTAAAATACAGTAAAAGGATTGATGCCATAAAAGATATTCCTATAATTTCATTAAAATTATATTTGCTTTTATCATCTTCCTTAATTTCCCCTGAACAAATGTATCTTAATATGTAATATGCGACTACATATGCTGCCAATGCCATTAATGGAATCAATATAATATCTGCCGTTTCAAATAATTCTTCAAAAAAGTGTCCTATAAACTCACGAAATACTTCATCTGCAGTTGATAGAATAACACCAAGAACAATAAATACCGGGATTGAGATTGCAATTCCAATCAGTACATATTTAATTTTTTTACCTGATGTTTTACCCTCTGAACTCCTTATTCTTCTTGCTGAACTTATATCATTAAATGGGCGTTCTATAAAACCAAATGATGTAATAACAACTTTTAACAAATTTTTAAGTGTTAAACCAAGCGACCATTTTGATATGTCAAAAAAAGAATCCAGTAAAATCGTCATAAACAAAAGAAAAATAATACAATAATCAATAAATATAACTTCCGTATTCGCTGTTAAAAAAATCGACACACTGATAAGGAATGATATTCCCATACACATATAAGAAAACTTGCTTGGCTTTTTGTCAAATTTTTTTATTATTGCATTGATATACAGTGAAGTTAATACCATAAGCACAGGTATCATAATACCCATATGTGCTTTATAAAAACATAATGTAAATCCAACTGCAAACAATAAAGTTGGCATTGAAAATGCCTCAAAAAACATTGCTGCTCTTTGATTTCTTCTCTCATAAAAGCTTTTTCTTTCTTCCTGAGATGATCCTATCTTGAATCTTTCCTCTTTAAAATCACATATATTCATATTTATTAACTCCTTTTATATTAAACTACATTTCTTCCTTTCGATATTCAAGAATATCACCCGGCTGACAATCAAGCGCTTCACAAATTTTTGCAAGCGTCGATACTTTAACAGCCTTTGCCTTTCCCGTCTTTAAAATAGACATGTTAGCAACAGTTATACCTACTTTTTCAGCCAAAGTTGAAACACTCATCTTTCTTTTTGCAAGCATAACATCAATGTTAAATATAATATTTCCTTCCATTGCAATTATCCTCCACTATATCGTTAAATCGTTTTCGTCTTTCATTGCTGCTGCTTTCTCAACAAGATGGGAAAGTGATGCAAAAAAAACTGAAATTGCTATTGCAACAAAAACAACAAGCAGTGATAACAATGCAATTGCTGGATGACTTAATTTTATTACTAAATAAATTACATTAACACAAAAAATAAATAACGCATCAATTGCCTCAATCCATGAAACATATTTCAGATATATAGCATTTTCATGAGAAAAGGAACGATCTTCTCCAATATTGTCAGCAATCTTCCAACCAAAATACAGTGTAATATAATATGAAACACCAAGTGCCCAGAAAAAAATTAACCATGGCCAGAATCTGTCAGACAAAACAGGGTATTCTTCAATTATGTCCTTTCCTATAACCGGAAATATAACAGTAAAAATTAAAAATCCACAAATAGCCATTACCAATATAATAACCTTAATCCATTTTGAAAGTGATTTCTGCTGCATATTAATCCTCCTTTATTTTTATATATTATTTGTTCTACCCTTATATTAATAAATTAGCAACTGTATGTCAATGTAATTTTATTGTCTTACAATAATTTCGTTTCGTTTTATAAAAAAGAAGAACTCATTACAGCTTTGCAAGAGTTCTTCTTTTTTTAAAATAATTAAATTAATTAGAAATTGTTATGTCAATCAAGCTTTGTCAACTTACCATTCGTATATTTATATTCTCCGGCATAAAATCTATAATTATTTCCTCCTGCTGAATCCCAATTACCATTACCGTCATTAAAACATACATTTGCATATGTTGCATCACCAAGGTTTATTGTATATTCATATTCATATTTACTGTAAACATTACTTTTGGACATCGCTATACCTGGTACACTGGTCAATTTTCTTTATATTTCCGTTATCAAACAAGTATGTACCTGCTTCAAATCGATAATCTGCTCCGTTATTATTATCCCATCTTCCATTACCATCATTAAAACATACTTTTGCACTCTTAGAATTATCTAGATAAATCATGTATTCATATTTATAACCATTAAAATCTCTATATGCAATCATGCTCTTTCCAGGTGCATTTGTCCACGATCCATTTCCAATCTGGTAATGAATTTTTGGCTTATTAAATCCTTTGTAAATAATTTTTATATAATCTGTTTTTTTATCAGAAATATTTACCGTCTTACTGTTAGATGTCACGCTGATAGGAAAAGAAGATGTGTTCTCGATTGGATATACATTGCCAGAGATATAATCTTTTAAGTAAAGATTTCTGATTTTGTAACCAATTGAACTACTGTTACTACTTGCTGTTACTGAAATCTTATATCTATTCAGATTATTAGATGAAATATTCTTAACGATATTGTCTAGATCAAATGTCATCGTTCCATCCTTAACAGAAGAACCATCAAATGTACAACTTGTTATATCATAATAATCAGGCAAACCATATGGATTAACTTGTTTTGAATACGTTTCTCCTGTTAATGTATCATAAACATTTACCTGTAAATCAATTATCTGTCTGTTTTTTGCGTTAAGAGAATATACAAGTTTTATATCTGAATCACCATTCAGTTTTGCAGGTGTGATTCTTGAAACCCCTATTAAAATAGGGTTCTCTTCCAAATCTTCTTCATGTTGCTTATCAGTTACACACGAAATACTGTTTAATGCATCATAGGACAACCAAATAAATCCATTATTACAATAACTCTTATCCCATGAATTAGCTATTTTTAGTGCTCCCATTTCACCAGGATCCACTTCATTATCATTATCTACGTCACACCATATATTATCGTTGTATCCTACTATACACATGCCATGATACCCCTCCTGACCAGCTGTGTCACGGACAATGATTTCGCCTGCAAATTTGTTGTTTTCAGGCAAAGAACTATTATACTTTATCTTATCCTCTTTAAAAGAAAAAATGAACGTACAAAAAGCCAGAATTTCACCATTATTTAAAGCAGTCTTTATAGTATTTAGATCTGGATCGTCTACACTCGTAATTCTGTGATCACCAACACCAAGTTCTGTACCAAAAAATTCGTAACTAGAAATTCTGAAATTATCTGCGTTGTTCCACATTTCTTCTGACGGAACCCACGAATCAAAACCTTGTGACAAATCTCTTTGTGAACATGTCAAACATCCTTTATTTAAAAGCATTTCATAGTTAAATTTAGGAGCTGAACCACCTTGTCCATTATTGTTATTATTGAATGCATATATAAAATATGGCGAAAATGAATTTGGAATGGTTGAAGGTACATTTCTAAATTTATTCATTGTATACGTAAACTGATAATAAACCTGCGCAAATGTTGAACAACTTCCGCCTTCCTGCATCTGAATGGGTGGAAAATACTTTGATAATGAATTATCAACACTTAAAGGGAGTTGTGATACAGCATTTTTTGCATCAGTTTTTGCCTGTTTAATCTCTTTACTTGTCAATGAAACAATCTCATCCTCAGAATACTCGCTATCACTTGCAACCGCTTCTGCTGGTGTAACCATATCAAATTTTTCTGCTTTCTCTTCTTTTGCAAGTTCTAAATAATAATCATTAACATCATCGATGATTAATTCATCATCTATTTCCGACAAATCAATAGGCATCGTTCCTGCTGGATAATCTACACAATATTCATTAGAATATCTGTAACTTAAATTTTTATTAACTTGCTTAGTTTCTTTTTGAGAGCTTGCAAAAACATTAGATGGTAAAATAAATGCAACCGATAACGCCAATGCAACAGCTCTGCTTAACGACTTCTTTTTCATGTTAACCTCCAAAACAAATATGTATTCTTTTACTACATGAGTATTTTAATACTGAATATCTCTACCAAACAATACATTTAATTTTTTTCGTCAGAATCACTTTATTTATTTTTTATTTTTTGAGTTATACGAAAAACAAGACGAATTTATTCTTTAATTCAAAAGAACAAATTCGTCTTGTTTGACAAATTATAAAATTATATTAAAATTCATATTAATTTTTCATAAATTATTAACCGATGCTATTTAATACACCATTTTTGAAAGTATATTTTCCTGCATAAGCTCTATAGTTATTTCCGTTATTAGAATCCCAGTTGCCATTACCATCATTGAAACAGAAATTAACATAATCAGCACTACCAAGCTGAATTGTATATTCATATTCATATCCGCTTACTGTATTGCTCTTGTTCATCTTAACACCAGGTACACTTGTCCATGTACCATTTCCTACCTGATAATGAATGTTAGGATTATTGTATCCGCTATAATAAATTGTTACAGATGTTGATCCTACCTTTATAACATTTCCGTTACTGATAAGGTATGTACCTGCAGTAAGTCTGTAGTTATTACCATTATTAGAATCCCAGTTACCATTACCATCATTAAAGCATACGTTAGCGTAATCTGAGTTACCAAGTGTAATCTGATAGTTGTAATCATATCCAGCTACTGAGCTTCCGACATTCATTTTAATGCCAGGAACTGCTGTCCATGATCCACTTCCTACCTGATAATGAATATGTGCATTGTTAACACCCTTATAATATATTGTTATTCCCTTTGTGTAATCACCCTGTACTTCAATCTTGATGAAATCAGATGATGCAGTCTTTGCTGTTCCATTTTCAATTGCAGTTGCCTTTGCGTAAAATGTTCCTTCTGTATCAAAAGTATATCTTAATGTTTTTGCCTCTGAATATGAACCTGCATCGATTAAGTTCTTATCTGAATTGTAGATTTCAAGTTTTGACTTAAAGCTACTATTTGTATCTACATTAAATGTTACAGTCCCGTTTTTAGCTACAACAGTTTTGTCAGCCTCAAACTTAGTAATTACAAAGTCGCTGTCTCCCTCAAGCTTTGTAATCTTTCCGTTTTTGAATGTGTAAACACCCTTGTTAAACTTGTAATTATTTCCGCCATTTGAATCCCATGCACTACCATTGTTGAAGCATACCTCTGCAAAATTGCCATCTCCAAGGTAAATCATGTACTCGTACTCATATCCATCCATATCTTTGTTAGCAATCATGCTCTTTCCAGGTGCGCTTGTCCATGACTGACCACTTACTTTATAATGAATGTTAGGATTTGAATATCCATCATAGAATATTCTTACATAATTACATGGTTCTTTTGCAATGTTAAATGTCTTTGCTGATGAATTAACAACAACAGGGAATGAATTAGTATCTGTAATAGGATATACATCACCTGTATTGTAATCTTTAACATACATGTTCTTTATTTCGTATGTTCTTGAAGTTACAAGACTCTTTGCTGTTACTTTAACAGTATAATTTCTAAATCCAATTGCTTTAATATTACTATCAAGAACATCAAGATCGAATGTCATAGTACCATCCTGATTTGTTGTTCCGTCAAATGTCTGTAATCCTTTGTTAGTATATGAACCATATTCATAAGGAATTACTTCTGATGTTTTTGTTTCTCCTGTAAGCTTATTGCTAAGAGACACTGTTAATTCAACATCTTCTCTTTCCTTTGCATTAAGTGAATATACTAATTTGAAATCTGAATCAGAATCAACATTAGCAGCTGTTACTCTGGCTGTATTGTAGAAACCAGCAGCACATATATCTCCGTACTTTGAATCTGAAACTTCGCCTGATACGCAAGATGTTTTATTAATTGCATCATAGGCCATCCATATGAATCCGTTATTCTCATAACTTTTTCCCCATGAGTTAGCAATCTTTAACGCACCCATCTCACCGTCATCATATCTACCATCGCGGTCTACGTCACACCAGATATTATCGTTATATCCAACGATTGTAATTCTGTGGCATCCTTCATTACCGTCTGTATCATATATAATTTTCTCGCCTAAATATTTGGCGTTTTCAGGGAAATCTGTACCATTCTTAATCTTCGTGTATTTCCAATCATAAATAAATGTTGTAATTGAAAGGATTTCACCGTTATTAAGTGCTGTCTTAATAACATCAAGATCTGAATCGTCAGGTGATGTTACTTCCTGTCCCTGTGTACCAAGTCCTCTTGAGATAAACTGATAACTTGCAAGTCTGTAATCATCAGCTTTATTCCACATCTTTTCTGAAGGTGTCCATGAATAGAATCCATCTGCTGTAGTTCTGTCATAGAAATTTACACATCCTTTATTTACAAGGAGTTTATATCCATGCTCTTCTCCAAGTCCGTCTGAACCACCATTATTACCACAAAAAGCATAAATGAAATATGGTGAAAAACTTGTAGATGTTGTTGAAGCAACGTTTCTTGCTTTATTCATTGTATAACTAAACTGATAATAAACTTCTGAAAATGCTGTACAGCATCCACCTGACTGAGAATCAACTGGTGGGAAATACTTGCTTTTTGAATTGTCTACACTATCAGGAAGTGCAGCAACTGCTTTCATAGCCTGATTATCAGCTTTTTTAACTTCTGATTTTGTTAATGAGACAATCTCATCATCTGAAAAATCTTCATCTGATGCTGCTGCCATTGCAGGTGTTACCATGTCATATTTAGCAGCCTTTTTCTCCTCTGCTAATGCTTCATAATAATCTGTAACATCATCAAGTATAAGATTTTCATCTGTATTTGATAAATCTGTTACAATTGCTCCTGTAGGGAATGCTTTATTTGATTCATCAACGTATCCTACATTATCCTTTTTTGCTTCTTTTGTTGAACCTGCATAAACATTTGACGGAAGCATAACTGCAACCGATAAAACTAATGCAAGCGCTTTGGTTAACTTGTTACTTTTCATCTCAAACTCCTATCTGTTGATAACAATTTTTGTATTTCCAAATCACCAACGTTAATATAATATATAAGCAATTATAAAAAAACAATTACATTAAAAGAGTTTTCACAAATTTAATAATTTATTTATATTCTTTTGTAAGTAATACGCAAAAAAACAGTACATCTTTAACTAAACGTCAAAAACGTACTGTTCTTCGTTCCAAAACTAATAATATTAACCCTGCAATCCGTCCGATTGTCTTATCATATCCTCTACAACAATATCATAAATTTCTCCGACAGTGTTACAATATTCAAGTATCTTCCAAGGTTCATTGGTGTGGAAATGAATCTTGATAAGATCCTCATCTCCAGCAGCAATTAAAGAATTACCTTCAAAATGACTTGTTATATAATCAGATATTTCATCCTCATCTAAATCCTTGTCACGTCTGTCTATGAGTAACTGTGTATCATAACGATATGCAAACTGATCGTCCTCTGCATCAATGCTGTTAACCGGTTCCATTATATTACCTCCGTAAAAATGATATTATTTGTGATATAAAAAATCACATCTACAATAATAACATTCATTTAAACTTAGTTCAATATCTGCTAAAGCATTAGTAATTACAATTTCGTTACAGTTCCATTAACAATTGCATACTTACCTGCACCCACACGATAGTTACTACCATTACGGCTGTCCCACCAGTTGTTGCCATTATTAAAGCATACATATGCACCTGAATTATCCCCAAGATAATTGGCAAAGAATAATAATAGGATTCAATATTTGATGATACTTCCCACTTCGCAAATGTTTTTTCCGACATTATATCAAATGCCGATACCGTCATTACTGATGCAAGCTTGCACCAAAAAAAGGTACCCCTAAACGGTTACCTTTTAATATATTTCTTTATAGAATACATTCATTTTTTAATATATTTATTACTTTGATTTCTCTTTCTAGCATTATTCCATCTACTTCTTTTAGTTTAGATTCTGTATTAGTGGCAACAACCTGTTCAGGAGTGACATACTCAAGAGTAAATCCTTCATCAACTTCATATTCATCAAGTTTTTGCTGTGTAATGCCATCCAAAACATCACACAAATAATAATAATTATCCTGAATGAACACATCCTCATAATCACCTTTTTGAATTCTGTGAACCATTCCAAACTCAACGATAGATTCAGGTATAACTGTAAGTCCTGTCTCTTCAAGAACCTCTCTTTTAAGAGCCTCTTCTTTTTCTTCGCCTTTATCTATTCCACCACCAGGAAATTTATAATAATCGTATTTCTTACTGTATATCATTGCAAGAAGTCCATCTTTAATTATAATTCCTCTTGCTGACGGTCTTACGGTAATTGTACCATTAATGTCATAATCTTTTGTATCTATCTCAAACAGACTGCGCATAAATATATTCCTCTTTCAACTCATTATCCTACAAAACCAAAACACCTTGGTAAAAATCCTATAACCGCATGTATAACCGTAAGCCCCCATATAGACTTGTAACGCTCATACAAATATCCTGTAACTATACAAAAAACAAAAGCTCCTATCGCAAGATACCAGTTATATCCCATATGTAGGATTCCAAAGAATAATGCAGTAAAAAGAATTCCAAGATGTTTATTTTTTCTTCCGCAAAGATTAGTGAAATTCTCCTGCATAACAACCTTCATATATACTTCCTGTCCAAAACAGGTTATAGGATAAGACCATCTTGCATGGTACGAAAGGTATAATCCAAAAAATGGTCTTGTAGCAATATCTTCATTAAACTGCTCCACTACCAAACGTGTAATTATCATACCAACAATTACAGTTACAATTATACTGATTGTAAATATCAATTCTTTATTTGGCATCACACCTTTTTTTATTATATATCTAAGATTAAGCTTAATTGAAGTAAATCTTGCAAAAAGGATAGTTACAATACATCCCATGATCATAAGAATCTTAGTCGTAATAAATCCATTATAGGGATCACTTTCACTATGTGTAATCACTTCAAACAGACGTACATTAAGTACCTGTAAAAATATAATTATCAGTATCATTGCAAACATTGCATAAGCATGCAATATACTGTCATCTCTTTCATCCCTGCACTCCATAAACTTATTTTCTTCCTCCTAGGGTATTAAGTATAAAACAAACATAATTATTATACATCAGGGAAGATTTTTATTCTACAACTATATTTATTGTTCTAATGAATAAAAAGCCTCAAGCTTTGGCCGTGCACTCTCATAATATTTTTGCAGCGATGAGTCAAACTGTGTCCCCATTCCTTCAAGAATAATCTCATTTGCTTTTTCAAACGAGTACTTTTCTTTATATACACGCTTACTAACCAATGCATCATAAACATCCGCAATTGCCATTATTTTTGCTTCAAGCGGAATTTCATTGCCTTTAAGTCCATCAGGATACCCCGTTCCGTCAACTCTTTCATGATGATAATGAGCAACATTTTCAGCAATTCTACGAAACTGCTCATCATCGGTATCTTTAAGAATTTCGTGAACTATTCTTGCACCTTCGGCTGAATGCTTCTTCATTTTTTCACGTTCTTCTGTTGTAAATGCACCCGCTTTTCTAAGGACGGCATCATCGACCGATATCTTTCCTAAATCGTGCATTGGCGCAGCCTTAATAATATTTTTGCAAAAGCTATCTGATAAATTAAGCTTTTCATCCTTTTTCATCTCTTCAATGAGAATACGCACTCCCTCACTTGTACGTCTGATATGACCACCGGTAGAATTGTCGCGGCTTTCAACCATCATAGCCATTCCCATTATCAGATTATTATGCATCTCCATTAATCGTTCGGTTTTAATTGCAACATCCTTTTGCAAATCTGTATTATACTTATCTATCAATTGAATGTATTTTTGATTCTGGGTATCATCCTCTAAGAAAATCTGATAGCCGTGTCTCTTTCTGCCATCAAACAAATAATTGACCGTTACACTGTATATTCGCTCATCATCACTTAAAATTCCACTTGGCCTGTAGAAAACATGTTTACCCATTTCCTGATTTAATGAATACTTGTCTATCCACGCAACAAGTGTTTCTTTTAATGCATCCGTCTTATCAATAGGACCATCTACAATCAGTCTGTTTAAATCAGGTAATATTTCTCTTGCAGTTTCATTACTTCCAAGATACCTTTTCTTGAAATCAACTGTAACAAAGCCGGTATCGCCTGACTCAACCATAGACTCTAATACCATATCACTGACGTTATATATTGCCATACGGTGAACAATACATAAATATAAAATTTGTCCCAGTACATACGTAATTGGAATAATTTCGATTCCATATATTATCATATAGTGATTGATAATATATCCCATAATATTTATTGGAATCGGAAGGAACAAAATGAAAAGAATTCTTCTTGAAGATTGTTTTTTTCTCCTGTAGGCAAATATAATCAGAGCCAGATCAACAACAAGATAAAGAAAAATCACGACATAATACAGGTTATGAAAAAAACCGTACTCTTTAAGCATAATGCATGAAGATCCTTTTTTTTCAATGCTGAAACTTTTATAGAATATTTTTGAATGACCTATTGTCATGACAAAAATATAAAACAAAGAATTAAATAAAAAAGTTGACATCTTAACAAGACGATTTACCTTGATATTACACAAGTTAGCGATGCACATTGTAATAACCCATGGCAAAAAACAACCACCGATATAAAGCATCTTAAGTGCAATAATCGCTGCATTAATATCGCTGCTTGTGTACATCAGATAATATTCTAAATTGCATACAGGCACCATAACAAACACTATAGTCATATGAACGTCCAAATGTTTGTTCCACCTGTATGCATAAATAAATGACAGAAAAAATGATATAACACATATAAACGCGTAATACATTATAGGATCCACCATAATATCCCACCAATCGTAAACTCTACAGTAAACCTTCTAATCTTAATTCCATATCAAATATTTGTAAACCAATTATAATTTAATCTTATATAAATATGGTACCACATCTTATGTATTTTCGCTATAGTTCATATGCAAATTTTAACTCTTTACCATCTAATTTCCTTTGGTTCATTTGTAAATGAAGAAAATGTAGCTACTGCATTTTTAAGATAAAATACCTCAGTATTATCATCATCGGCAGAATACATATTTGCAAGTGACGGATATGCATCAAGCATAGACTGCTTTGCTTCTCTCCTGTCATCCTCAACAAGTTCTGCGGCTACTCTTAACCATTCACCATCCTTAAATGCACTTAATTCCACTTTTGGATTTGCATGTATCTGCTTTGATACAGCCTTTACCTTCCCTGTCTGTATGTAAAGTTTACCTTCAAAAATATGAATTGTACCAAAAGGTCTTACTCTTGGCTGGTCTCCTTCAACAGTTGCCAGATAATATACGCCTGCTTCTTTAAAAAACTTCTCTACACTTTCCATAAATACATTATCTCCTTTAAAATCAAATCATATATTTTTACGATAACCTTATCTGATATTATTGTCAAGTTATCCTATATATTAGAACACTGGCAATACTGCTCCGTCATATGTATTATTGATGTAATCCTTTACCTCGTCTGAAAGAATTGCGTCAACCAATGCCTTTGTCTTATCCGAATCCTGTGTTCCTTCTTTAACTGCAACAATGTTAGCATATGTTGTTGCCGCAAGTGAGTCAGCTGCCTCTACTGCCAACGCATCACTTACTTTATATCCTGCTTCAATAGCATAATTTCCGTTAATAGCTGCAATATCCACATCAGAAACCGCTCTGGCTACCTGCGCTGCCTCTAATTCTTTAATTTCGAGATTATGCGGATTCTCTACAATATCAATAACGGTTGCTGTAATTCCAGCACCTTCTTTTAATTTTATCAATCCCTGAGCTTCAAGAAGAAGTAAAGCTCTTGCTTCATTAGTTGTGTCATTAGGAACTGCAACTGTAGCACCATCTTTCAAATCATCAAGTGACTTTGTCTTACCTGCGTATATTCCAAACGGTTCAAAATGAACTGATGCAGCAGATACAATGTGTGTTTTATTTTCTGAATTAAAATCATCCAGATATGGCTGATGCTGGAAGTAATTTGCATCAAGCTCTCCGTTTTCAAGAGCATTATTAGGCAATACATAATCGTTATATTCAACTATTTCAAGTGTGTATCCCTTGTCTTTTAACTTGTCTTTTATAACATTTAAAATTTCTGCATGTGGTGTAGGTGCTGCTCCTACCTTTATTACCTTATCTTCTTCTTTTGCATTACTTTCCTTACCACATCCTGTAAACAAACCTGCAACAACGCTAAATCCTAATAATACTGCTACTGCTTTCTTCTTAAAAATGTTCTTTCTCATAATTTTCACCTTTTTTAACCTTTCTTTACTTTTTCTCTTTATTATTAAATTTAAAATAATAAACATACTCTTATATCAACGTAATCTCTTATCGATTCTGTTGACAAATTTAAGTCCTGCTTCCTGAAACAGCTGTACGATTAATACAAGAAATGCAACTGTTATTAGCATTACATCCGTCTTATATCTGTAATATCCATAGTTAATTGCTATAGCGCCAAGTCCGCCTCCACCAACAAAACCGGCCATTGCTGAATATCCAAGAATGGTTGATATTGCAATTGTTGCCCCAATAAGAAGAGATGGTTTTGCTTCAGGTATAATTACTTTAGTAATAATCTGAAGTTTCGAAGACCCCATCGCTTTTGCTGCCTCAATTACACCACTGTCCACCTCTTTAAGTGATGATTCAACCATACGTGCCACAAATGGTGCCGCCGCTACAACTAAAGGAACAATTGTTGCATCCGCACCAATTGTAGTCCCAACAATAATTCTTGTTAATGGCAGCAGTGCAACAAGCAAAATCAAAAACGGTACTGATCTTATCAGATTAATAATTGCCCCCGTAAAAAAATTAATTATTCTGTTTTTACAAATTCCCTTGATGTCAGTTACAAATAAAATGACTCCTAACGGAACACCTATTACATATGCTATGAGCGTTGATACCAATGTCATATATAATGTCTCATCCACGCCGTTTTTAAGCAGTTCTATCATTGCCTTTTCCATTGACGTCCCCTCCTTTCTCAGAGAACATTTCATTCTCATTTAAGTGAATATTTATATTATCATCAGGAAGGATTAACCTTCTTGCAGTCAGTGATTTTGGTTTTAAAAACACTTCTTTTACTGTACCAGTCTCTTCGATTACACCACCGCTCATAACAGCGACTTTATCACAAATCTGTTCAACTACTTTCATCTCATGAGTTATTATTACAATGGTTACTCCAAGTTTTTCATTAATTTCTTTTAAAAGCGATAAAATCGAACGGGTTGTAATAGGATCAAGAGCACTTGTTGCTTCATCACAAAGTAACACATCCGGATTAGTTGCCAAAGCTCTTGCAATCGCGACTCTTTGTTTTTGTCCTCCAGAAAGTTGTGACGGGTAAGCTTTTTTCTTATCTTCAAGACCTACAAGTTGTAAGAGTTCATCCACTCTTTTTAATCTGTCTTTTTTCTTTATTCCGGCAATCTCTAACGGATATGCAATGTTTCCAACTACGTTTCTTTGCGCTAACAGATTAAACTGCTGAAAAATCATTCCTATTCTCTGACGATATTTTCGAAGTTCTTTTTCACCGGCATTTGTTAGATTAACATTATCAAAATAAATATTTCCCTCTGTCGGATGCTCAAGAAGGTTAATATGTCTTACCAGTGTTGACTTGCCTGCTCCGGAAAAACCTATTATTCCAAATATCTCTCCCTTTCCGATTTCCAGATTAACATTGTCTACAGCAACAACTTCATTTTTACCAGATATATATTTTTTGCTGACATTCTCAAAACGTATCACTATTATCACCTTCTTTTTAATTTACTTTATTCATATCGTTTTAGTATGATATATTAACAAACAAGAGTATACCATCAGTCATAAAAATATCAAAATACTCAAAAACTATTACATGCAATAACTTTTATTTATAACAAAAAACTCCGATGGAAAATCCATCGGAGTAAAAAACAAATATAATATTTTTATTTAGTTAATGTCAAAAACACTTCCATTATAGATTGCAAACTTACCAGCGTAAACCCTGTAGTTTTGGGCATTTCTACTATCCCAGTTGTTACCGTTCTCGTTAAAGCATACATTTGCATATGTATTATCACCAAGATCAATTTCATACATCCATGTGTAGTCACTTCTGTCACTTGCAACCATTCTTACACCAGGAACCTGTGTCCATTCACCGTTACCAACCTGATAATGAATGTTTGCACTGCTGTAATTATTGTTCTTATAATAAACCTTAACTGTATTAGAATTCTTTACGGTAAAAGTCATGCTAATTTCTGCTTTTTCAACAACACTGCATACACTTACACATTTAACTGTATATGTTCCCTCAGCTGTTGGTGTAAAGTCAAAATCATTGCCATATGCACCTACATAGTTTGCAACTTCATTACCGCTTGCATTATATACTGACCAGGTTCTTGCATTAAGTTGGTTTTTATAAAGAATTTCGTCTCTTGGAGTAACTGTAAATTTTACTTTCTCTCCTGTTTTTACAGATGTTTTATCAGCTTTAATATCTGTAAAGCGATACTCGCCGATATCTATTGTCTTGCTGACTGTTGCACTGTCTCCGTTAGCATCTGTAACTATTACATCAATTCTGTAATTACCTGCTGCGTAAGCTGAAACTTCATATGATGCTGTTGCATCAGCATTAGTAACAACGCTATAACCGTTTTGAACATCATTTAAAAACACTTTATATTCGTATCTGTAAGGTGCTTTTCCACCGGTTGTTGTAACATTTACATTTATTTTATCTCTATACTCAAGTGATGGACGTGAAAGATTTGCATCAACACTAAGTCCTGCCTGTTCAATCTGTCCGTTCTTAATCTTATATGTTCCAAGGCCTAAATGATAGTTAGACATATTTTTGCTGTCCCACTGACCTTCACCATTATTAAAGCAGACTTCAACTCCGTCACTTATATCATTAATATTGATTACATATTTCCATTTGTAACCCGGCATTCCGTCAGTTTGTTCCATTCTGTATCCAGGTGCGACAGTCCATGTTCCATCATTTGTTCTGTAGTGTATATATGCCTGATTCCATGAATCATTTGAATAATAAATCTCTGTGTATCTATCTGACTCAACGACACAATATGACTCTCTGTAATCCTTTACATTATTCTCATCATATAAAGTATATTTTATGTAATATACACCGGCCTTTGCAGGTGTCCAATCATAAATTGCATTTTTACCATCATAAATTGTCTGCATAGGACCGTTATTGCAACTTACCTCGAATTTTCTGAAAAGCTGCAATGTTTCAACGGTGTTATTAGAAATAATAAGCTTTGTGCTATTACCAAGTTTCATTTTTGAAGGTGCAGTTTGAATCCCCGAAATAACAGGAGCATCCATTACCTTATAATCAATTGTTTTACTTACAATTTTGCCTGTTTCGCTATCTTTTACATTCACTGTTACTGTTGTAGGGTAATGAGAATACTTACTTACCCACTTTACACTGTTTGAAGAACTATAATTTTGAAGGACAATATCATCCATGTCATGGTGAAGTATAAATTCATATTCCAAATCATTATCACCATATGCATTTGCTGTAAATGTTACCGGCATTGTCTCTGTTATCTTTCCGCTTTCAATAGAAGGAACAAGTGACTCAATCTCAACATCTCCAGGTTCAGTAAGTTCAAATGTATATGATGAACCGTTAATAATCTTATTCTTATCAGCTCTGTTAATATTTTTTATAGCTTTACCCTGTGAATTCTTAATATAGATGCTTTTTACTGTAAGTTCTTTATTATCATTGGTGTTCTCTTTTATTTTTACCTGAAATACATAGTCATCAAAATTATCATCATTAAGATCGCTAACTATATCAGAAATATCAAATGCTACGGTTCCATCCTGTGGATTACTAGTATTACCATATAAATCTGTCTCATGGAAATTGTATCTTTCAAATATCTCATTCATAGTTTTTCTACTTACAAATGATCCGTTTTTATATGCATACACAGTAAACTCATCAATCTGATTTCTCGCCGGTGTATTTAATGTTGCTGTCAAATAGTATTTTGGAGCAGTATACTCCTTTCCTTCTTCAACAGTATACAATCTAGGATATTGATTAAATATACACCTACGATAACCAGATGAATTAACTCCGCTTACAGCTGATACTTTATTAACTGCATCATATGAAACCCAGTGGCATCCTGTCATACAATCCAAATAATATATTTTATTACCATTTCTATCAGTTGAAGAAAAACTACATAATGTTCCCCATGAATTGGCTATTTTAAATGCACCACATTCTGCATCTTCTTTTTGTCCGTCACCATTGATATCAACCCATATATCATCATCGTATCCAACAATTGTCATACGATGACTTCCATAATCATTGCGATTTGCAGCAATAAGCTTATCCAGATTACTCTCATAATATATTTCTTCATTTTTATGAGCACCATCGCCTATTTTTTTATTCTGCCATGAATAAATATATGTTGAAAAAGGAAGAACTGCTCCGTCACTTAATGCCTTCTTGATTACATTCAAAGATGAATCATGAGGTCCCTTTACTCTTGTGTTACTTGTATCATCAGACTCTATTGCTATATCAAGAGTATTGTATGATGTAGGTCTGTTATTCAAAGCATTTACCCATGCATCCTCGGAAGGATTCCAAGTATCGGCCCATCCTGAATTAGGGGATATAACTACTTTGTCAAGTGATGGAGAACCATATTTAACAAGAAATTTTGCATTCTCATCTGCAACAGTTCCACCTGAAGTATTTTTACTTACTCTGGTCTGATTATAGACAAATTCCGGTGAGAATACATTTGAGTTTATATTATAACCTGCAGCATTTTTTGCCATTGTATTTCTGGCTTTATTCAATGTATTTGTTAATGTATAGTAAACATCTGCCCAGCATCCGCAGCTTCCTCCGGTCTGTTTTCCTATTTTAGGAAAATACATACTGGTAGTATTATCAACAGATGAAGGAAGTTCATTTTCCGGTGCTGCCACACTTACAGGCTCTTCGTTTTCATAACCGAGCGCATCATCAATTACATCATAATACTGATTTAGTGTTTTAATTGCAGGCTTAATATCTTTTGCTACTTCAACATTTCCCGTATAATCATCAGGATTTACTTCTACTTTGTTACCAAATATATCTGTTCTGTACATATGAAAACCATCATCTAAACCGGATGAATAATCAACATTTACATTAGATTCATTAGTAACTTCACTCCCACTACTTGCTTTGACAACATTTAAACTTTCAAATGAAGTCAACGTTAATGACATCGCCATAAACAATGCCACGCCTCTTAGTTTCTTTCTCATTGCAAAAAATCCTTTCTTTTAATAATTTCCTCAAAAAAATGACCAATAAAACTATTGGTCATTTTTTGCTTGATTATTTTAATCTTTTTTTGTAATATTTTCAATTATTTTTTCTAAAATGAACTATTTTTTTATAATTATTTAATAAATTTATTCAACTGACTTTAAAGCCTGTGCCATATCTATCTTCTCAAGTTTTCTTCCCATCACAAGGTTAACACCAACATTAAATACAAGCGTTAATACTATACTGTAAACAAAGCTTTGTGGGAATATTGCTGTTTTAAATGAAACCATATCAACAACAATCTGCTTCATAACAAATCTGTGCAGGGCGACTCCGAGTCCGATTCCAAAAATCATTCCGAATACAGTCATAAAAATATTTTCTCTGAAAACATACGCAGAAGTTTCATTTTTAAAGAATCCTAAAACCTTAATTGTTGCTATCTCCGTAATTCTCTCTGTTATATTGATATTGGTAAGATTATATATAACAATAAATGCAAGTCCCGCCGCACATACAATTATAACAAGAACAATATAATTAAGACTTTTCATCATCTCAGAAAGCCGCTCTTTTAAAGTATCAAACGCTGTAACCGAAGCAATCATTTTATCCATGCTTATACTTGCGGCAGCTTCACTGTGATTGCCATCTTCCTTAAAATTGATATACGCACTGTTATATCCGACTGATTCACCATAAAGTTTTTCAAGAGATTTATGGTTAATAAATATATTATTATAAACGTGATTTTCAAAAACTCCCGTTACCAACAGTCTCATTTCTTTTAAGTCATCATTACGAATAACAATATAGTCACCTTTTTTTACGCCATATCTGTCACTGATACTATTACCTATTATAGCTTCACCCTCATCCGGATACTCAATCTTTCCATCCGACATAGGAATGAATTTCATATAATCATCAAGATTATTACTGTCTTTGGCAGCAATTACTTCTATTGCTTTTGTCTTATCTTTTACAACGATATTCCAGGTTTTATGATATGTCAGCACATAATCAGATGTTTCATCTATAAGTGTCTTAGGTACATCTTTTGAATCCAAAATATCCTCTTTAAAACTTACGGAACCATCTGCAACCTGAATCTGTTCATACTGAAGCTGTGCAAATCCTGCAATAGAATCTTTAATACCAAAGCCCGTAAGCAAAAGTGCCATACAACCACTAATGCCAACTATCATCATTAAAAATCTGCCTTTGTAACGAAATACATTACGAATGGATACTTTATGTAAAAAACTTAGCTTTTTCCATATGAATGTAATATTTTCAATAAGTACTCTTTTACCCGGTTTTGGTGCTTTCGGACGCATAAGAGCCGCCGGAGCAACCAGTAACTCAACCAAACACACAGCAAATGTAATACCTATCGAACATGCCGCAGATACAAGCAACGATATAATCGCAAGTTTCCAGTCTATTATATATTTTATAGGTAAACTTATGTACATAAGTTCGTAGCTTTCCCATATGATTTTAGGAAATACAATTACACCTATAGCATATCCTGTTACGCATCCAAGAAGCGATGCACCCGCCGCATATGACAAAAATTTACCGATTATTTTTGTCTGTGAATAACCAAGAGCTTTAAATATTCCAATCTGTGATCTTTGCTCTTCTACCATTCTGCTCATAGTAGTCATGCATACCAAGGCTGCGACCAAAATGAAAAATACAGGAAATACTCTTGCAACTTGTTCAACAATCTCAGAATCACTTTCAAAACATGTATAGCCGATGTTAGTACCTCTTCCAAGTACATACGTTTCGGGTTTTACAGAATCCAAAATAGAATTATCGGTCGGATTTGTCTGTCCCGCACTTTCCTCACTACTAAGTGCAGACATCCGTACAATCATCCTCTCGTACGATTTATTTGCAATCTCATCGGCAAGGTTTTCCCACTCAACTTTTTTATCACTCATATAATCATTGTATTTATCTGAGTATATTTTCTCATCAGTATCAAATTTTATAAAAACTTCACTGAATAAGTCCATCGAAAAAGTCTCCGGTAACATATAGACAAACCCCGATATACTACCGCTTCCGATGGAACTTGTACCTCGCTCAAAATTAATATAATACGATGAATCAACCGAACCTACTATCTTATATGATTTTGACTTTAAATTACTAAGAGTACTTTTTTCGTTATTCTCAGATAAATCAATCATACTTCCAATTTCAATATCATCCCTTAAAAGTCTTGAGTCAATAATACATTCATTGTCATTCTCAGGCATTCTTCCATCGACAAGTTTTACTTTATTAATTTTTTCAGGTAAAGAATGTGCTTTTAAAACAATCTCCGTATTATCAGACATTTGACACAGAATATCAAAACTGTAGGAACCTTCCGCAAACCTGACATCGTTGTAATTTGCAAACTCCTCTACACTTTCCTTGTCAAAACCACATGTTGATACAAGACGATAATCAAAAAACTGCTTGTTTTCATAAAAATCATTTATTGTATTTACCATTACTGGAGTTGTTATTCTTACTCCCGAAAAAAAACCAACACCAAGAGCAATTATTGCAAATATGGCAAAAAATCTTCCCGGACTTTTTTTAATATCTCTGGCTGTAGTGCGCCAAATCAAATTTTTTAACATCTAATCTCTCTTTCTTTATTACCAGTCAATCTCTTCAACACTTTTAACATTTTCATTTATAACTGTTTTTTCTACCTTTCCGTTCTTAACGGTAATTATTCTGTCAGCCATTGCTGAAATAGCATGATTATGAGTAATAACTACAACCGTCATACCGGTCTTTTTACATGTATCATGAAGAAGTTTTAAAACAGCTTTTCCAGTCTGATAATCAAGTGCACCTGTAGGCTCATCACAAAGCAAAAGCTTTGGATTCTTTGCAAGTGCCCTTGCAATAGCAACTCTTTGCTGTTCACCTCCGGAAAGCTGAGCCGGAAAATTTTTCATTCTTTCCTTTAGCCCCACCTGTTCGAGTACATTGGCTGCATCAAGGGGATCCTTACTTAGCTGCGTTGCCATCTCAACATTTTCAAGTGCCGTAAGATTCTGAACCAGGTTGTAAAACTGAAAAACAAAACCGACATCATATCTTCTGTATGCTGTAAGCTGCCTTGAATTCATTGTAGATATTTCTACACCATCAAGACATACGCTTCCTTCAGTCAGTGTATCCATCCCGCCAAGTATATTAAGAATTGTAGTCTTTCCTGCACCGGAAGCACCTACAATAACACAGAATTCTCCCCTGTTTATCTCAAAACCGGCATCATTTAATGCATGAATCTCAACTTCACCGGTCTTATAAGTCTTTCTTACATTTTTAAATTCAACATACGCAGCCATTAAATCTTTCTCCTAAACTATCATTTTATCTTAAGGCTTTTTAAATATTTCTTTCTGTCTTCCGGAATTCGGTTACTTTCAACCGACTTGCTAATCGTCTTGTTATGAGTCCATTCATCCAGTCTTTTTTCTTCTATAAATGGAATTACACTGTCATACTGCTTTGCAAGCGCCGTAGCAAAATACCATGCTATCATCATATTGACATAGTACTCGTCAGATTGTACCTTTGCCACCGTTTCAGGATAAGATATATCAAAATCTTTATCCAAAAAATGCTCCATAAGCATACCTATCGCAAAACGCACAGTATATGTTTTATTACTTTCAATCCATTTATTTATCCTTTCAAGCAGTTCATTTTTATATTTTTTAAAAATCTTTGGCGACAACTGGTCACATGTTGCCCAGTTATCTATATACGGTAAGAATTTATCAGTATAATCAATTGCACGATTATATTCTTTCATCTCACAAATTATAAAACCATGAAGCTGGTTTTCATCAAAATATTCATGAGGTAACACAGATAAATATTCATCAATATCTTCTCTTTTAATAAGTGTTTTTGCATACGCTCTAAGTGCAGGAGTTCTAACCCCGATAACCGTATCCGGATTAACCGTAGGCAATAATTTAGACTGAAAATCCCTATATTTTACATCTTGTAAATTAAATAATTCCTTTTTAACTTCCTCTTTTAACATATAAACCACCATTTAACCTTCTGTTTTCAACAGTTTTCCAACGAAAAATCAATTTTACTTTGGAATCTCATCTTCCTTCGGAGGCCTGCAATGAACGATCATATCCTTATGACAGGCACCAAATTCCCTGTAATTCTTTCTTGCTTGTACAAGACTTACAAAATTGCTGCAACTGTCCGCAGCTGGAAATTTATAAGCCATAGGATCATCTTCCCAGAAACACACCGGGCAAATATCATAATTTCCTGTCGGTTCATTTTCAAATGTATAATTACCACAACATGGACATGCGTACTTCATAATAACTACTATTTCCTTTCTGTACTGTTTGGTGCAGGCAGATACAAGTCATCTGAAATATAATAATAGAAATTATTATTTTCACAGTAATCAACTATCTGCTTCTTAAGATTTTCATCGTCTGTGTATTCAAGCAAATACACATCAAGACCTTCTGTCGCAACATTTTTTACATAATACATAAAATACTTTCTGTCTTCCATTGAGCTTTCCTTGAAGCTGTCGTTATCCCAGTCAATCGCACTAAAAACAGTCTCCTGATTAACACCATCCATGATATCACTGATGTTATCATAAGCATCAAAATAATCATGCACATAAATATCACCACCGTTAATCAATATATATGTACCCTTTTCCTTAAGACCTGTAAGTATATTAGTGAGTCCTTCAAATACAGGTTCATCCTGGTAATGATAATATACATCCACATTATCAATAAAAAGACCGTCAACACCTTTATCAAGAATTGAAGGTGCAAGATCATCCAGTATAAAGCTCTGCCACTTTGGTTCTGATACATCAACCCACTTTTCATCTTCCCAGTTTTCATATACATCAAGCGTATATTTCTCATATTTACTGTAATATGGTCTGTAGTTTTCAATTGATCCGATATTCAAATAGCTGTACACCGTTGTACCATTACTCTTTAACTTTGTAATATCCTGTTTTGAAAATTCTTGTGCATCAATTACAATAATATCATAATCATTGTCATAATTGTACATCAAATCATCCGGGTTGGCACCTAAAAAAACGCCATAGGATTTATTAGATTCCACCGATGTTTCATTTTTTACTTCAACTGTTTCAGATTTTTTATCCATAACAGGATTATAACATCCACTAAGGATACATATTGAAATAATTCCAAGTACTATTGTTTGATTTCTAAATATTTTTTTATTATTCATGATTCTTCCTTTGTTATCTCATCATATAATACTTTTGCTTCGTACAAACCTAAACCGGTAATTATTCGTATCATTTTTACTGCCGCACTGGTCATATTATATTCGTTAAGCTGTTTTATGGTTGCAACATCCTTAGAACTTAACTTCGTTGTATTAACGCTGTTTTCTAAATTGTCCACATTCTTATTTTGCTTAATCAATTTAATTAATGTTACAACATTAAATATTGCAAGCGCGAACCACAAAAAAACACTTGTCATTTTGTCCGCTTCCAATAACGAACTGATTCCAAGGATAATACAGCCTATACTTCCGATTATCATACACACATACGTCAGCTTGCTTCTTTCACGCAGCTGTCTGCCCATTTGTATACACCTATTTATTGCCACTGTCATATCCTTATCATCTTTTAGCATGCTGTCAAGCGAATATCCGTAATCCTCGCTTATTTTAACAAGAGTAAGTAAATCCGGATAACTTTTAGAGTTTTCCCAATTTGATATTGTCTGTCTTGTGACATTGAACTCCTTTGCAAACTCTTCCTGAGTAAGTCCTCTTTCTTTTCTTATTTTTGTAATTGTCTGACCTAAATTCATATTTCGATTTCTCTCCTTCCTTCAAGAACATTATCCCGAATTATATGAAATATGCCAAGCAAGAGTCCTTTTACATTGCGTAACTATGGCATGCAAATATAATTTGCGCCCCTAAAACGCTTCAATATTACGTTTAAAAAGCTTTGCCGGGCGGTGTCCGCCTCCGACAGTAGTATCTGTCTCAATAACCATAGGCATAATTTTTCTTCGAAAATTTGGAGTTGTCAATTCTCTTCCAAGTATTAATTCAAATGTCTGCTGAAGCTGCGTAAGTGAGAATGTTTCACCTAAAAAGTCAAACGGAATTCTGTAATCATTTTCAGTCTCACTTTGAAGCTTCAAAAATGAATGTAATAAAATTTTTGCATGATCAAATGCTATATTGTCACTGTCAACAATTTTATAACGAACAGATTCATGATACTCTTTAAATTCTTTATATTCAATAATTCTTTCTCTTAAAGTCAGGCTAATTTCTTCACTGAACAACTCTATTTCATAATCATTTTTAACGACTACAGAGTCTTCTTTTACATCTTTCCTAGTTTCAATTAATCTTACACAAATTTTAAACCATCTGGACTCCCATGCACCGGGGCCGCTTCTTACTTCATATTTGTCAGCATCAACTAGCGCCATGTAAGTGTCTGATATAATCCAACCTCTCGGGTCTCTGTCTTTTTCACCGAAAATACCGGATAAAGACAAGTAAGAACGTCTGATACCGGTCTGTAAGAAAAGCTCACGCTTTGCAGTATCTATAACATCCTCACCGGGTCTGCAAAATCCTCCCGGCAACGACCATGCATCTTTATACGGAAAATTAGCTCTTTTTATCATCAATACTTTTAACTCTTTGTTAGCCATCTTTCGATAATTTTCCTCCTTCTTATCATCCATTACCGAAAATACAACTATATCCGTAGCAACACTTGGTCTTTCAAACTCATTGATATTGTAATGTGCCAGATAATCTTTTTCTTCTTTACTGCATTTATACATAATTTATTCTCCAATAACCTCTATCTGACACATTTTCATTGTTGTAAGTGCTGCGTTATGACTTTCAACTGTAACACCTGCACAACATCTCGCATCAACGCTAATCTTTATCTCCGGGAACATTGCCTTAAGTATTAATGCATTAGATACAACACAAATATCTGTACAAAGACCAACAATCTCAACTTCTTCAAAATCAAATCTCTCCCAATCAAGATATCCAAAAGTCGGCTTGTCAACTATAATTGCTCCTTCCGTATCAAGCTTCTCACATATTTCCCACCCATCACTGCCTTTGATACAATGCTTAACAGGAAGATATTTTCCCTCATTGGTATTAAGATAATTGGTATTGTGTGTATCTCTGGTAAATATAATCTGATTGCCCTCTGACTTATATTCCTTAATCTTCTCATTAACTTTGTCTACAATTTTAATAGCATCTGCCGTTCCAAGTGCCCCATAAATAAAATCGTTCTGCATATCAATAACTATCAATGTCTTCTTCATCTTGTCTACCTCCTGTTATGTGTTATGTTAATGTTTTTAGTTGTTGTCATCTTGTTATTATCAAAATGATAATAACTATACATTTATGATATTATCATTTTGATAATATGGCAATGTTTTTTTTAAAACTCAAAAAACATAAGACATATCAAACGTTGAAATAAAGTTGATATGCCTTATATCCGAATTAAATATTGTATATGTACGCTTTGGATTAATTAGCATCAAAATGCTTCGCCTTATCTATTTCATCCTTGGTAAAACCTAACTCTAAAATTGATTCCTCTGTATCACCACGTAAAAGTAATATTCGAATTAATGATATTCTTTCAAGTGCTTTACCTTCTTCTCTTCCACGCGCCTCACCAATGGCTTCGCCTTCTTTTCTGCCACGTTCTTCTCCAATTGTTTCTCCTATTTTAATTCCAATGGCTTTTCCTTCTCTTATTCCTTCAAACTTAATATCCTGACTTAAATTACAC